>CAZFXD010000057.1:0-21218 GCA_964522795.1 uncultured Myxococcaceae bacterium | reverse complement strand
CCCTAGGGTTTCGACAAGATACCGAGCTCCCGCCCCAGCTCCTCGTGCACGCCCACGTAGTCGCCTCGCGCGCCCAGGTTCTGCAGGTTCTGCAGCAAGCCGCCCATGGCGCGAAAGAAGACGACCGCCTCTTTGGGAGGGCGAATGTGCCGCGCGGTGAGCGCGTTCTTCATGAAGAACTCGCGGATTTCCCTCATCGCGGACCCGCTGGCGAAGTCGAAGTCGCGCGTGGTGAGGTGCCGGGCGGCGACGTCGACCACCGCGCGGACGAACGGGCGCGACTCCTCCGGCCCCACGTTAAAGACAAAACCTGACTGCTCTGAGAGGTGCACGAGGTCCCCGTACCCACCACGCACCGGCGCGAGGAACAGCTCGGTGTTCACGCGGTGAAACGCGGGTGTGGTTCGCTTCAGGTTGCCGAAGTCGAGCACGCCGAAGCGGCCGCCGCTCATCAGCATGAAGTTCCCCGGGTGCGGGTCGCCGTGCACCACGCCCGCCGCGAGAAACGGGCCCCACATGGCGCGAATCAACTGTCGCGCCACGGCGAAGCGCTCCTCATTCGACGCCATGGGTGTCCGCGAGAGGAACTGCTTCAGCGTCTCCCCCTCCAGGCGCTCCATGGTGAGCACACGCTGCGAGGTGTGCGTCGAAAACGAGCGCGGCACCACGAGGCCCGAGACGCGCGCCGCCGCGGCCGCGAACTCCACCGCGTTCTGGGCCTCGGCGCGGTAGTCGAGCTCGGCCACGATCGACGCCTTGAACTCGTCGAAGTACTCGCGGCCCTCTTTCACGCGAACGCCGGCGGCCACCGCATTCACCAGCACGTTGATGTTGTCGAAGTCCGCGGCGACCGACCGGTCGATGTCGGGGTACTGCACCTTGACCGCCACCGACGTGCCGTCGTGCATGGTGGCCGCGTGCACCTGCCCCAGGCTCGCCGCCGCCAGCGGCGCCTCGGAGAAGTCCCGAAAGAGCGTCTCCACACTCGCCCCCAGCTCCTTCTCCACCACTCCGCGGACCATGCCCGCATCCATCGAGGGCACGTCGTTCTGGAGCCGGGAGATGATGGCGCGAATCTCCGGGGTCAGCATGTCGGGGTCCATCGACATCGCCTGCCCCATCTTCATCGCCAGGCCCTTCAAGTCGCCGAGCGTCGCCACCAGCCGCTCCGCCGCCGCGGCCGAGAGAATGCTCTCCTCGCTGCCGGACAGGCGCGCGAGCCCCCGCGCGGCCACGCCCGCCGACATCTTCGCGGACATGGAGGCGAGCCTGGCGAAGCGCTTGAAGCGACTGGTGTCGGCCATCGAGCCCTGGCTGTAACGCCCAACCGCGGCGAAGTCACGGCGACCGGCCATGCGCCCGAGTTTCTACGTCGTCGCGCCGGGCGTGAGCGGCCGGGCCCGGGTGAGCACGACGAACGCGGTCAGAAACAGGGCGCCAGTCCCCGCCATCACCAGAAAGATGTCCTTCGGCCAGGCGGTGTACGCGTTCACGAACACCAGCGGTCCCAGCACGGTCATCACGTCGGTCAGCGTGCCCAGCAGGCCATACACGCCGCCGTGCGCTCCCGGCCCGACGAAGCGGTCGGCCGTCAGCTTCAAGATGACGGCGAAGATCACTGACGAGAAGAACGCGTAGCCGAACAACCCGGCGCCGTACGCAAGCGGATCGATGGTGAGCGACATCGAGCCCAGGCTGAGCAGCGCGATGGGCCCCACCCACAGCACCACGCTCCGGGCGCGAAACCGGTCCGAGAGAAAGCCGCCCACCGGCTGCGCGACGGCGAAGGTGACGCCCAGCACCGCGAACAGGGTGGTGATGCCCTGCAACGACAGGTGCACCACCGCTTCACCGTGCAGCGGAATGACGCCCTGCAGCCCGGTGTAGGAGAGCTTGTTGAAGCCGATGGGCAGCACCGCCCCCACGAAAGCGAGCGAGCTGGCGAGCCGCACCAGGGCCCGCAGCTCTTCCCCGACGGTGCGCCTGGGCCCCGGGGCGCGCTCTGCGGCCACGCCGGCGCCCTCGCTCACGATGAGCACCGCCGCCAGCACGGTGACCCCCAACGCCACGCCCACCGGAAGTCGAACGTTGAGTGGCGCCAGGAGCCCCGCCAGCACCGGCCCCACCACCATCCCGCTGCTGCCCAGGCCACCCACGATGCCGAGCGAGGTCCCCGTCCGACCGCCGGCGCCAGAGAACACGCGCGCAAACACCGCGGGGTACACGAGCCCCGTGCCGATGCCCTCGAGAATTCTCAGCACGATGAGCCACGCCGGAGGCCCGGGAATCAGCAGGCCGGCGGTGGAGGCGGCGAACAGCCCCAGCCCGAGCAGCAGCGCGCGCCGCGGGCCGGCGCGGTCCACCCACACCCCGCCCGGAATCTGCGCGCCAATCTTCGCCGCCGAGTACAGCGCGTAGACGAGGGAGATGAGAAAGCCGTCAGCCCCCGCGGCGAACGTCGGGACGAGCGGCACCACCACGCCGTAGCCGAGCGAAACCGCGAACAGGGCCAACGCCGAGCGCACCATGAAGGACGCGGAGGCTACGCCGCGCGAGCGTCATTCTCCACGACTCGTCAGCCCGCGAAGCACGGCTGGGCAATGGGCGTTCGCGGGGTAAGGTTCGCGCCCATGGCCATCGACCCTGAACGTTTCTCACTCCGCATCGTCGGCGTCGCTGAGCCCGGCGAGACCAAGCTCAAGTCCGAAGGCCTGCACCTGGTGCTCAGCGTCAAGCCCGCCTCCGGCACCTCCCTCACGCTGTGGTTCGTGGACACCGGCGAAGGCGACGCCGAGCTGGGCGCCACCATGCTGGTGGGGCGCCGCTTTCTCACCGTCGGCCAGCAGCTCGACGCCGGCATGACCATTGACCGCTCCAAAGACCCCCGCGAGGTCGTCGCCGTCCCGCGCGCTGTCGCCGCCCAGACCACGTCGCTGTTGCGCACGCTGGGACTCACCGAGGTCATCTCCCAGCCGGTGAAAGGCACCGACGGCATGACCATGACGACGTTCGCCTTCACCAACCGCACGGGCCTCAAGCGCTTCACCTGCTGGCAACCGACCGGGCGCGCCGCGGCCTGCCTGAACCTCTTCGTGGCCTTCGCGCACACGCAGCTCAAGTCCGACTGGGCGCGGAAGGTGCTCAGCGACGCCCGCGCGCAGGTGAACGCGGCCCCGTTGTTTCGAGCGGCGCTTGAGCAGGCGGTGAAGATTCCCCGCGACACGCCCGAAGAGCACGCCGAGGCCGCGTTGCTCCCCATCTACCGACAGCTCGACGCTTCGTTCGACGCCATCCGCGCGGGGTTCGCGCTCAAGCGCCCGGTGCCGCTCGAGGAGCTGCAGGAAGCGGGCGCGGAGTTCACTGCCGCGGCGAACAAAGCCGGGTGGAGCGCCCTGCTCTCGGCACTGCCTCCCTGGGGCCTGTTGGACCGCGTGGACCTGCGGCCCCTCAAGACCGAGTTTGAGCAGCTGAACCCGGCCGCGGGCGACTGAGCGGCCGCGTCGCGCCCCGCGAAGCTGAACGCACCATTCAAAGCCCATCCGGCTACGCTTCGCCGCATGGTCTCTCCACGACTCGTCCTGCTCCACGCGCTGGGGCAAGCCGCGAGGACCCGCGCCGCGGCGGAGTTCCGCATGGCCTCGCGCGACATGCGCCGGGTGCAGGAGCGCAAGCTCTTCTCGCTCCTCCAGGCCCACGGCGGGACCGAGTACGGCAGCGCCAACAGGTTCGGGGCCATCAAGTCACTGCGCGAGTACTCCGAGCGGGTGCCGGTGCTGACGCCGGAGCTGCTGCACCCCATGGTGGAGCGTCTGCGCAATGGGGAGCGCAACATTCTCTCGGCCGAACCCCCTATCTATTACGTCCGCACCACGGGCTCGACGGGCGAACCGAAGCACGTGCCCATCACCCAGTCGTACCGCGCCGAGTTTCAGAAGACGGTGCAGGTGTCGCTGTACCATTTGTATTGGCGCTTCCCGCAGGCCTTCACCAGCCGCGCGCTGTACTTCGTGGGCTCACGTCGGGTGGAGGTAGCGAAAGACGGCAACGACATCGGCACCATGAGCGGCTTCAACTTCACCACGCTCCCGCCGGCGATTCAGAAGCTCTACGCGTGGCCGTATCGATTGTTCGAAGTGTCGGATCTGGACTCGCGGAACTTTCTCGCCCTGCTGCTCGCCACCGTGGGCGACCCGTCGGTCATCGCCGGAATCTTCCCCGCCTCCATCGTCTACCTCTTGCGGGACTTCGAGCGGTTCGCGCCCGAGCTCCTCGCCGCGGCCCGCAACGGGGTGCTGCCGGGCTGGCTCCAGCTGAGCCCCGAGCAGCGGCAGTTCTTTGAGACGTCGTTCGCGCCAGGCGCCGCGCTCGCCACGCGCGTGGAGCGAGCCGGCCACGCGCCGCTGGAAGAGAAGATTCACGAACTCTGGCCCCGCCTGCGGCTCGTCTACTGCTGGGCCAGCGCCACCGCGGCCATGTTTCTCCCCGAGCTGCAGCGGCGGCTGGGGCCGCAGGTGGCGGTGCGCGACGCCATCTACTCGGCGTGCGAAGGCTGGTGCTCCATTCCCATGGGAGATGAGGAGCCCGGCGGCGCGCTGGCCATCACCTCCCACTTCTTCGAGTTCTTCGAGGAGGCCGCGTACGAGCGCGGGGAGCGTCAGCCGCTGTACGCGTGGGAGCTCGAGGACAAGAAGCGCTACTTCATCCTCTTCTCCACCGGCGCCGGACTGCACCGGTACTTCCTGGGCGACTTGATTGAGGTCTGCGGCTTCTTCGGGGCGGTGCCGAAAATCCGCTTCGTGCGAAAGCGCGGCGCGGCCACCAACCTGGCGGGCGAGAAGTTTGAAGAGGTGCACATCACCGAAGCGGTGAACGGCGCCGCGCAGGCCTGCCACCTGGAGCTGGCGTACTTCGTGGCGGTGCCGGGCTTCGAAGGCAACGTGCCCGGGTACACGCTCTACGTCGAGCCGGCGGGCGCGGTGTCGCCGGGCGCGCGGGAGGAGTTCGCGCGCGTGGCCGATGAGCGCCTCGGGGCGGTCAGCTTCGACTACGGCCGTCTGCGCAAATCAGAACAACTGAACCCGCTGGCCGTGCAGTGGGCGAGCCCCGGGCAGTACGCGGCCTACCGGCAGCGCATGGCACTGGGGGGCACCGCGGAGGCGCAGCTCAAGGTGGCGAACCTGGTGAGCGAGCTGGAGAAGGTGCCCGCCGAGCTCCGCGTGGCGGCGACGCCCGGCCTGCGGCTGGTGCGGTAGCAGCGCGCGAACGAAGTTTCAGCCGCCTGGGGTTCGGCCTACTGCGCCGTCAGGTCCCAGGACCACACGCGCCCGGCCTGGCCCGGTGCGGTGACGCTCGCCTTCAACGACGCCACATTGGTCACGGTGGGAAGCGGAGCGCCCGCGGCGACGTTCATTCCCGCATTGAAGTCGACCGTGATGGCCGCGGCGGGCGGGGGGCAGGCGATGGTGAGCTTGTTGGGAAACGTCTGGGACAACGTGGTGGTGATGTCGTGGGTGAAGACGCCGCCCGCCTTCGACTCGAACGAGATGAGGTTCTGTCCCGCAGGCGGAGCTGTCACGGTGACCGTCTCGTTCGCCGAGTAGGTGCAGCCACCCATCACCCCACTGGCCTTCGCCACGTAGGTGATGGTGGAGACCTTGTAGTAGGCCAGTGAGTGCCCGGCGCCGCGCGGGTCCGCCGCGTCATCGCGCACGAACGTGACGGTGCCGATCGACTCCAACTTCAGCCCATTGTCGATGACATCAGAGACCGTGCCCACGTACGAGTTGGGGAACCCGCTGTCGCCCAGCCCGGCGTCGGAGAGCGAACCGCCGTCGGGCGGCGGACCTCCGTCGCCCGGCATGTTGCCGCCGCCGGAACAGGAGAAGGCCACCAGGCCGAGGCCAGCCAACAGGAGAGCGGTGCGCATCCGTCGCTCGTACCATGAGTTGCGTCAGCCGGGCACCGGGGCATCTTCGGTTGGGCGCGGGCTCTGCTATCTCTTCGACAGGGAGCGGTGACGTGCCAACCAATCGAACAGCGAAGGACGTGAAGCCGGGCGCCATTGAACTCGTCCCTTGCGGCCCCGACGGCGCCGAGGCGTTCCTGCGTTGGCGCGACGACGAGACGACGCGAAGGTTCAACCCCGTCACGCCGCTGACGCTCGAGGGCTGTCGTCAGCGGTTGGTGCGCGAGAGCAATCCCCTCTCGAAGTTCGACACCGCCGAGGTGTTTCGCTGGTTCGTGCAACACGACGGCGTGTTGGCCGGCACCGTGGCGTTAAGCGAGCTCAATCGACCGATGCGGGTAGCCGAGGTCGCGTACACCATCGCCCCCGAACAGCGCGGCCAGGGCGTGGGAAGCGCGGCGGTGCGGCTGATGATTGAGGGGGCGTTCACCCAGACGCCTCTGCGCAAGCTCGTCGCCCACGTGCACGAGGACAACGTCGCGTCCCATCGGCTCCTGACGCGCCTGGGGTTCGTGCGCGAAGGGGTGCTGCGCGAACACTTCCTGATTGAAGGCCGACCGGCCAACCAGGTGTTGTTCGGGCTGCTCGCGCGCGAGTGGCGCCGCTAGCCCAGTCAGTGCGCGCCGCTCTCGCCCGGCTCGGCCTGCAACCCGTTCTTCACCCGCTCGATGATGCGCCTGGCGTTCGCGCGAAACCCATCTTCATTGAGGTACAGCTTGAGAAATTGCTCCAGGTGCGCCGCCGCATCATTCGGCTGCCCCAGCACGTATTCCGAAACGCCCAGGTGGTAGAGCGCCATGAAGTGGTTGGGCCAGAACTCCACCACCAGCTTCATGATGGGCGCCGCTGACACGTCGTCGCCCTGGTCCGCCACCGGGTGCCCCAGGTCGAACACCACCCCCGCAGCCGTGTACCGCTCGTTGGGCTGCAGCCGGTAGATGAGCTTGCGCGCGTCTTCCAGTTTTCCCCCGAGCGCGAAGCACCCGGCGCCATACCCCACGCCCAGCGTCGTCTCCGGCGGCGGCGTCTCGGCCATGGCGCGCCTCACCTCGACCGTGTTGCAGCGCGGGCGAACCGCCTTGAACCAGCGCTCCTCTTCTCTCACCGTGGGCGCCAGCGGCGGGTCGCCGAACAACGCCGCGGTGGTGGAGCCGGAACGGACCGCCTCCGATGCCGCCGGCCGCATCGCGTACATCACGCCCCAGAGCGGAACCGCGATGGCCGCGGTCAACCCGAACACCCGGGCCCAGGAAAAGCCCGTCGCCCGCCGCAACGGGCGGGCCAGCGCCGCGCGGGCTTCCTCCGCGCTCTGAAATCGCGCCGCCACGTCTCGGGCGAGCGCCTTCTCCAGCCAGCCTCGCCACGCGGGCCCCACGCTCTCGGGCACGCGCACGCGCAAGTCCGAGTCCAACCACTCCGACGGAGGCTTCTGGGTCGCCGCGTGCAGCAGTGTCGCGCCGAGTGAATACACGTCACCCGACTTCGACGCCGTCCCGCCCAACTGCTCCGGCGGCATGTACCCGAACGTCCCCACCAGGGTGGAACGATGCGTGCGCGAGGCGTCGGTGTTGCGCGCGCTGCCGAAGTCCACCAGGGCCAGCGAGCCGTCGGACCGAAAGACGATGTTGGCGGGCTTGATGTCGCGGTGAAGCACGACGGGCGCGCGCGAGTGCAGGTAGGTGAGCACCTCCAGCACCGAGTCGGCGACCGCTTTGAGTTGTTCGGCGTCGAGCGGAGCGCGTTCAATTCGCGTCGCCAACGACTCGCCGTCAATGAACTCCGACGCGAGGTACAGGCGCAGCGCCACGCCCTCGCCGTCCTCAAACTCTTCGATGAAGTGCGGAATGCGCGGGTGCGAGAGCGAGCGCAGCACCTGCGCTTCACGGCGGAACGCGTCCAACTGCTCAGCCGCCGGCACGTCGATGAACACCAACTCCTTCAGCGCCACGTTTCGCTGGTGCCGGTCGCGCGCGAAGTACACCTTGCTGTGGGCCGTCTTGGCCACCACGCGCAACGTCGTGTACCCGAGCACGTAGCGCGTGGTTCCGCAGAACGTGCAGCGCGCGCCGTCGCCCGCCTTGCCGCACTCGATGCAGTCCTTCACGGGGCTTTGGCCTCGGTGGCGTCGGGCCGCCTGCGCAGCGGCTCCACAATCTGCGCGAAGAACCCCTTCGGCGTGACGTCGCCGTCGATGCCCACGCGCTCAGGGCTGGGCGTCTTGTAGGGGTTGGTCCAGGTGCCGAAGACGACGTCCCACACCACGGTGGCGCTGGAGAAGTTGCTCCCGAAGTGCTCCGGCTGCGCCGAGTGGTGCAGCCGGTGGTTCTTCGGCCCCATCACCAGGTACTCGAGAAACCCGAGCCGCACGTCGGCGTTGCAGTGAGAGAACGGCCCCAGAAACGAGTTGGGAATGACGAACCACCAGAGCGCTTCCGGGGAGACGCCGAGCACAAACAGGGGCCCGTACATGAACAACTGCTGCAGCACGCGCTCCACCAGGTGCGAGCGCGACGCCTTGATGGCCGTGAGCGCTTCGCCGCTGTGGTGAAGCTCGTGGTACCGCCACAACGCCGGCACGCCGTGGTGCAACCGGTGCTGCACGTATCGCCCGAGGTCAGCCACCAGATAGACGAGCAGCACCTGCACTGGCATCGGCCACGAGGCGGGCCACACCGTTCCGCCCCAGCGTTCGGTCACCCATGCCACCACCGCGCCGGTCCAGAGCGTGTTGAGAAAGTCGCCCAGCGCCGCGCCCAGGCCTGACCCGAAGATGGTGTGCGCCACGTCGTTGGGAAACTGCCCGTCGGGCCGGTTCCACTCCGGGCGGTGGGGAATGACCCGCTCCAGGGTGAACACCGCGAGAAAGACGCACACGCCCACCAGCGTGGCGGCGAGCGGCACCTTCAGCCCCAGGCCGGCGAGTCCAAACGTGGCTGCGGTTCCCCCCACCAACACCAGTGGAAACGCCGCGTATTTGAGCGCGGTACGCACGGGCGGGAGTTTAGAGCGAAAGCGTGCCGCTGCGTGTGAACACGCTACGCTTTCAACCCCGGTGCGCTGGCGTCAGTCACTTCTTCTGGGCTTCAAGAACCTCGGGCGACGGCGCTTTCGCAGCGCGGTCGCCATTCTCGTGGTGGCGGTGGGGACCGCGGCCGTCCTCGTGGTGTGGGGCGTGGTGACCGGCCAACGCCGCGCCCTGGTGGGGCAGGCGGTGTCGGGGGCCTTTGGCGCGCTTCAGGTGCACGCGCCCGGGTACCGCCAGGCTCGCGACATGCTCCCGGTGAAGCCCTCGCTCCGCGGGGTCGACGCCTGGAGCGCGGAGATTTCCGCCGTGCCCGGCGTCGCCGCCGTCTCGCCCCGCTGGGTGTTCGGCGCGCTCATCTCCGAGCCCGACGAGCGCGGCGGTGCGTCCACCTCCATCTCGGTGGTGGCCTTCGAGGAGGCGCGCGAACGCGCGGTGATGCCCGAGAAGTTCCGCCGCGTCGTCCGCGGCTCCATGTTCACCCAACCGGCCTCCATGGTGCTGTCCGCCCCCCTCGCCAACGGCCTCCGCGCGGTGCTGGGAGCCGAGCCGCCACCGGCGCTCGTGGCGCGCGACGCCGAGGGGCTCTTGAACGGCGCCGCCGCCACCGTCACCGGCGTGGTGGCGCCCATGCTGCCCACCGACCGCGCCTCGGCGTGGGTGCCGCTGCCGCTGGCGCAGGAGCTCCTCCGCGCGCCCGACGAGGTGAACGAGTTCGTGGTGGCCATTCACGACGACGCCGACCTCCACCTCACGCGGGACCTGCTGCAGCGCGCCCTGGGCACCAGGGCCACGGTGGAGACGTGGGAGGACCAGCTCCCCGCCCTCGCCGACCTCGTCGCCAACATGAAGATTTCGGCCCTGATGCTCTCGTTCATCGTGTCGATTGTGGGCGCGCTGGCCGTCTTCGCCACCGCGGCGCTCAACGTCAAAGACCGCACGCGCGAAATCGGCACCTGGCTCGCGCTGGGAGCGCGGCGCTCCTTCGTGCTCCGCTCGTTTCTGATGGAGAGCGCCTGCTGCGCGGCCATCGGCATCGCCATCGGCGTGGCCTGCGGACTGGTGGGTGCCGTGCTGGCCACCCGCACCGGCATCGACATGCGGCTTCCGGGAACCGACGTCACCGTCGACGTCGCGCCCAGCCTGCACGTTCGCGACGTGCTGACCGTCTCGCTCGGCGCCCTGGGAGCCTCGCTCATCGGCGCCTGGGTGCCCGCCCGCCGCGCCGCGCGGCTGACCCCGGTGGAGGCGCTGGCCGACACATGAACTCGCTCGGGGCGCTCGCACTCCGCAACGTCTCGCGCCGCACCGGGCGCACGTGGATGACGGCCGCGGTCCTCGCCATCTCCATCGGCGCGCTCTCGGTCCGGCACGCGGTCACCGAAGCCATCACCGCGCTCACCCGGCGCATGGTGATGGAGACGCGCACCGGCACCGTCACCGTGCGTCCGGCCGGAACCACCGACGCGGTGAACCTCGACGCCCCGCCCCTGACCGACGACGCGTGGTTGGACCTCGCCGGGCGCACCCCCGGCGTGCGCGACGTCGCGCCGCGCCTCATCTCGAGCGCGCTGTTGTCTGACGGCCGCACCGACACGCCGGTGGTGGTGCGTGGCATCGACTCCGAGCGGGAGCGCCGGGTGTGCCCCGAGGCCCCGCGTGAAATCGCCACCCCGGGCCGGTGGCTGTCACCCGGCGCCGCGCGGGAAATCATCCTCGGGCACGCGCTGGCCGAGGCGCTGGGCCTTGGGCTGGGCGACAACGTCACCCTCACGGCGCAGAGCAAAGACGGGCGCGCCAATGCACTCTCCTTCACCGTGGTGGGCGTATCGACCTCGGGGTTGCCGCTCGAAAATCGGCGCGTGGTGATGATTCCCCTCTCCAGCGCGAAGGAGTTGCTGGCGGTCGAGCGCGGCGCCACGGAGCTTGCGCTCCGCACCGACGAGCCGCTGGAGCCGGTGCGCGCCCTGTTGAAGCAGTCGCTGGGCCCTGGGGCCGAGGTGCTCTCCTGGCAGGAAGTGCAGCCGCTGGCGCGTGACATGATTGCGCGTCAGGAGCGCATCGACTCGCTGGCCACGTGGATTCTCTCCCTGGTGGTGGTGGCCGCGCTGCTGGTGCTGGGGCTCCTCGGCGCCGACGACCGGACGCGCGAGATCGGCACCATGCTGGCGTTCGGGCTGCGGCAGCGAAGCGTGGCCCAGTTGTTCTTCTTCGAAGGCGTCTTGCTGGGCCTTCTGGGGGGCGCGCTCGGCGTGGCCTTCTCCTTCGCCGCCTGCGCGGCCATTTCGCGGACCGGCATCCCGCTCAACCACATGGGCACCGCCTACGAGGTCGTCGTCCGGCCGGTGCTCACGTGGCCCACCGCGTTGCTCAGCGCCGGTTGGTCGCTCTCGGTCGCGGTCCTGGCTTCGACCGGCGCAGCGTGGAACGCCTCACGCGTGACGCCCATTCGCGCGCTCTCTCAAGCCTCGCGGGGCTGACTTCACTTCCAGCGCTGGCCTTTGGAGCGGGCGCGGGTGAGCCACTGCGAAGGCAACTTCTGGTGCACGCGGTTGAGGTGGGTTCGCACGGTCGCCTTGGTCAGGCCCGTGGTGGCCACAATCTCCTGGTTGGTGTGGCCGAGCAGCACCAGGGTCGCGATCTCGGTCTCTCGCGGGGTGAGTCCCCGGCCTTCGAAGTACGCGCGCTGTTCGGCCAGGCGCTCTTCCCGCGAGACAATGAGCGTGACGGAGTCGTTGGCGCCCTCGAAGACCGCCACGTCGCAGCGGACGCCATGCAACTGCTGCCCCGGCTTCAGCCGAGGGCCCCCGGTTGACGCGCCGTTGCTCGAGGTCTTGAGGCACGCGCGCTCGCACGTCTTCCCCAGCGCGTCGCCGCACACCGCCCGGCAGGCGTGGTTCTGAAACACGATGACCGCGGAGGGATCTCTCACGCACACGCCAACGTCTTCGGTCTCTTCGTCGCGAACCTTGATCATCTCGCTCACCGCCTCATAGAAGCTTCAGAAACACACTCGGCCGAATCGCCGACGCCGTCAGCACGCCCGACACCAGCGCGCCCGCGACACCGGGGGTCACCACGTCCGCGCCGGTCAGGAAGAGGTTCTTCACCGGCGTGTGAGCCGTGAGGTCCGTGCTGGCGAACCGCTCCGGCGTCGTCTCGTACCCGTAGATGCCGCCCTTCCACGAGCGGGTGAAGTGCACCGTTGAGAGCGGCGTGGAGAGCTCGTGAAAGACGAGGTGCTTCATGATGGCCGGCAGCCGGCGCTTGAGGTGGGCGATGAGCCGCGCCTCCAGGCTGGCCTTGAACGACTCGTAGCTCTCGCCCCGCCGCTTCCACTCGGTGTTCTCCCAGTTCTGGAAGTGCTCCCAGTGCACGAACGTCAGCACCTCGCCGGTGTGGCGCTGTGGGGTGGTCTGCTCAATCTCCGGGTCCTTCATCGACGGAAACGAGACGTAGGCAATGGGGGGGACCGAGTTCGGGTCTGAGATGTCCCAGTACGCGTCGTCGATGTTCCACGACTCCATCAGCCAGTTGTTGGTCTCGCTCGCACCCGCCGCTCGAAGGTCGCCTTCAAAGCCCAGGTTGAGGCACATGTACGGCGGCGACATGGGCAAGGCGTTGAGGCGCTTCGCCCACGGCGTCTCTCGGTACGTCGCGGGCATCAGGCAATTGATGGTGCTCTTCACCCCGGCGTTGGAGACGACGCGGTCGGCCAGAATGCGCTGGCCGCCTTCCAGGTCCACGCCGATGGCGCGCCCGTGCTCCACCACCACGTTCTTGACCGAGGCGAGCACGTACGTCTCGCTCCCGCCCTCTTGAATCGTCTTCAGCAGCGTGCGCGCGAACGACTCCGAGCCACCCACCGGGTAATAGGCGCCGTCGTAGAAGTGCCGCGCCACCATGGCGTGCATCCCGAAGCTGGAGCGGCTGGGGGGACTGCCGTGGTACCCCCACTGCGCACCGAGCAGCGCCTTCAGTCGCTCGTCCTTGAAGAGCTCGTCGAACACCTCTCGCGTGCGCCGGTTCCAGAAGCGCTGCCACATCCACCCCATGAGGCGGGTGACGAACTTGTTGAAGCCGAGCGGCGTGGCCTTGAGCGCGTAGAACGGGCGCGCCACGTTGAAGACGAGGTCCACCAGCTTGAAGTAGCGGTCGAGGGCCTCTCGCTCGTCGGGGAAGGTGGCCTTCAGCTGCTGGCGGAAGTGCGTAGTGTCGCTCGAGTAGGTGAGCTGACACTGGTCGGGAAACCAGAAGCGCTCGTACGTCTCGGGGAGCCGATTCATCTTCAGCTCGCCGTCGGTCAGCCACGCCAGCAGCTTGCCCGCCACGTCTTTGGGGCCCTGCTCGCCCACGCAGTGGACGCCCACGTCCCAACGAAACCCGTCACGGGTGAAGCAGTGGGTCATTCCACCCGGGACGGTGTGCTGCTCGAGCAACAGAACGCGCTGCCCACCTTTCGTCAGCGCCGCCGCGCACGCCATGCCGGCGATGCCCGAGCCGACAACGATGGTGTCCCAGTGCCCCTCGGGCGTCTTCTGCTTGAGCGAATGGTACAGCCCGGAACCTCGAAGCGACGTCGCGTGCATGGCCTCACCGAGAGCCACTGGCGCTTTCATGCGCGCAGATGACTGGAGCGATAAGGCCGGCCCGGGCTCACCTCATTGACCGAGATCAAGAAGCGCATTTCTCCACCCGGTGGGGATGACGCGCCGTAGAGCAACTTCGTGTGTGGATGCGCCGCGTTGCTCCGCCCGGGCGGATACGCCGCCCCGATCTGGAGCCGAACAAGGGGAAGGCACCACACATGACACCGGTCAAAACCAGGTACGAAGCGATTGTCGTCGGCGGCGGCATCGGCGGACTTTCCACGGCGCTCTCGTTGGCCCGCTCGGGTCGGCAGGTCGTGGTGTTCGAGAAGAACGAGAAGCCCGGTGGCAATTGCTCAGCCCGGAAGATGGGCGACTACATGTTTGACCTCGCGGTGCATCAACTCACCGGTGTTGAGGGCGAAGGCCAGTGCGGGGTGGTGCTGAAGGACTACGCCATTCGCGACAAACTCGAATTCGCCCGCATCGACCCCTT
The DNA here is from genome assembly GCA_964522795.1 of uncultured Myxococcaceae bacterium. Classification (GTDB taxonomy): domain Bacteria; phylum Myxococcota; class Myxococcia; order Myxococcales; family Myxococcaceae; genus CAZFXD01. The sequence goes on along the minus strand of CAZFXD010000057.1, from coordinate 7,146 downwards.
CCTCGTCCTCGACTACCCGGACAAGAGCTACGCGCTCCCCGGCTCGTGGGAAGGCCTGCGCCAGGCGCTGCTCGGGTATTTCCCCAACGAAGCCAAGTCCATCGAGAAGCTGATGAAGAAGATGGAGCAGATCAAACAGGACGCGCTCATCGCCCAGCGCGTCCTCTACGGGAAGAGCGACGTCCTCACCGAGCTCCTCGACAAGAGCGTCACCGCCAGCAACTGGCTCAAGTTCCCCGCCGGCGGCATCTCGATGCTGGTCGAAGGTGAGCTCTCGGCGGAGCAGCTCTTCAAGCGCTACGCCACCGACGACAAGCTGCGCTCGGTCGCCTGCGGCGCCTGGCCGTACCTCGGCGTCCCGCCCAGCCAGCTCTCCGGAATGATGATGGCCTTCCTCTTCGGCGGCCAGCACATGGAGAAGACCTTCTACCCCATCGGCAGCTCGCAGAAGGTGGCCGACACCTTCGTGGAAGCCATTGAAGCGCACGGCGGTGAAGTGCGGCTCGGCTCACCGGTCGAGCGGATTCTCGTCACCAACGGCCAGGTGCGCGGCGTGGTGCTCCCCGGCGGCGTGAGCGTGGAGGCGGACTACGTGGTGTGCAATGCGCCCGCCCCGTACGTCTACGAGAACCTGATCGACCGACACGAAGTGCCGGCGCGGCTGACGCACAAGCTGACCAACTCCCAGAAGAGCGTGGGGCCGTTCAAGGTGTACCTCGGCCTCGACTACGACGTCTCGCAGCACGGGCTCGATCAGCACGAGTACCTCATCTACGACACGTACGATCACGAAGAGACCTACCGGCAGATGTGCGCCGGCGTCCCCTCGGCGCTGAGCGCGTACTCGCCCACCCGCGTCGACCCCAGCCTGGCGCCCAAAGGCCACAGCACGGTCATTCTCACCACCATGTTCCCGTGGCACACCACGCGCGATTGGCGCAACCACGCCGACGCCATCGCCGAGGAGATGATCGACAAGCTCGAGCGGCGCGTGCCCGACGTGCGCAAGCACATCAAGGTGAAGAACATCCTCACCCCGGAGAAGCTGCGCGCGTACACCAACGCCTCGGACGGAGCGATGTACGGCTGGGCCAACACGGTGGACCAGGTGCTGATCAAGCGCCTGCCCAACAAGTCGCCCATCAAGGGCCTCTTCCACGTCGGCCACTGGAGCCAGCCGGGCACGGGCGTCACCACCTCCATCATCTCGGGGTGGATGGTCGGCAACCAGCTGCGAAAAATCTACGGCCGGGAGTGGGCGCCGCACACGCCGATGCCCATTTCCACCCAGACCTCGCGTCACGCCTGAGGAACCGTCATGACCACGCCCCTGGGATCGCCAGAGCACTTCTATTCGCCAGACCGCCGCGTCGTCGGGCCGCCGTACCTGACCGCGGAGAGCCCGGCGAAGAGCCGCTACCAGAAGCCGACGAAGTACCTCGAGAACCCGGACGCCATCGTCATCGGCTCGGGCATCGGGGGCCTGTCCATGGCTTCCATTCTGGCGCAGAAGAAGGGCTGGAAGGTCCTCATCCTGGAGGCGAACGAGGTCCCGGGTGGGTGCACGCACTGCCATGAGCTCGGCGGCTTCGAGTTCAACAGCGGCATCGACTCCATCGGCGACATGGACCCGACCATCGGGCGTGGAATGTTTCGTCAGACCATCGACTACGTGACAGGCGGGCAACTGGAGTGGGCCCAGATGCCCGACCTGCACGAGGTCTGCGCGTTCGGCGACGACGTCTACAACTGGTACTCGTCACCCGAAAAGAACATCGCCTGGGTCGAGAAGCAGTTCCCCAACCAGGGGCGCGTTCGCGACTACTACGCGCTGGAGAGCGCGGTGGAAGCGTCGGTGTGGGCGTGGGTCGTGACCAAGCTGTTGCCCGACTGGGTGCCCACCGGTCTCCGCGAGTTCTTCTACAAGCTGATGGGCGGCAAGTGGCGCCGCTACATGAACCGGCCCGTGGCTGATGTGTTCAAGAACGTGCTCGGGTTCTCCGACAAGCTGACGTCGGTGTTCTCGTACATGTACGGAAACCACGGGCGCTCGCCCGCGCTGGCGCCCTTCTCGTTCCACTCCGCGAACCTCTTTCACTACCGCACGGGCGCCTACTACCCGGTCGGCGGCCCGGGGCAGATTGCGGAGTGCATCATTCCCATCGTGGAGAACGCCGGCGGGCAGATGGCCGTGCGCTCGCGCGTGAAGCGCATCATCGTGGAGAACGGCACCGCCAAAGGCGTGGAGCTGACGTCTGGCGAGGTCATCTATTCGAAGTGCATCGTGAGCGACGCCTCGGCGCACACCACGTTCATGGAGTTTCTCGACCCGGAGATTTCGAAGCAGCACGGCTACCCCGAGCGCTTCAAGGAGATCGGGCCCAGCCCGTCACACGTCTACCTCTTCCTCGGGTACGACGAGGCGATCGACCTGCCCCCGCAGATCTACTGGCACATGCCGACGTACGAAGGCGTAGACCGGTACGACCTCGACGCGGCCGACGCGCTCTACAAGGGCAAGGCCACGTTCAAGGGCATGGGCGGCTACCTGCTCAGCCCTTCTGCACGCGACCCGGTCTACGCCGAGCGCTACCCCAACAAGTCGACGGTCATCGTGCTGGCCGAGGCGATTCCGGAGTGGGTGGAGCGCGCCAAGACCGACCCCACGTTCGCCAAGAACCTCAACGAGTCGCTCGTCGAGAACCTGACCAAGATTGTCTACCGCTACATGCCCCAGCTGAAAGGCAAGACGCCGGCGTTCACGCGCGCGGGCATTCCCATGGGCTGCAGCGTCGGGGCGTGGCACGGGTGCTCGTTGGGCCTCGAGCCGAGCGGTGAGCGCTTCGTGAAGCACACCCACTGGCTCCGCCCGAAGACGCCCATCAAGGGGCTGTGGCTCACGGGCCAGGACGCGTTCTCGGCCGGGTTCTGCGGCTCGATGCTGGGCGCGCGCATCACCTACGCGGCGATGACGGGCAACTGGCTCTTCATGCTGAAGAGCTTCATGAACCCCCTCAAGCCCACCTACGCGCCGCCGCCCGCCAAGCCCCTGCCGCGCGCCCGACCGGCCTCACCGGAGGCCCCGGCCATGATCGCCGCCGCGCAGAAGCGACCGACTGACAAGCCGCAACCCCGCGCATAGAGAGCGAACCCAAAGGCTGAAGTGACATTACCAAGGTAATGAATTAGGCTTCAGGCATGTCGATCGCACATTCCCGGCTCACCACACAGGGACAGATCTCGGTGCCCGCGCGCGTCCGGAAGCGTCTCGGCGTCGGCCCGGGCTCCGTTCTGGAGTGGGCCGAGGAAGACGGTGAAATCGTGGTCCGAAAGGCCGGGCGTTACACCCTGTCAGACACGCGCGCCGCCCTGAACTTCGAGCAGCGGCCCCGACCTCGAACCGGAGAAGCGCTGAAAGCCGGCATTCGAAAGCTGCTGAGGGCCCGGCATGCCCGCGGTTGACACCAACGTTCTGGTGCGCCTGCTGACCGGCGACGACGCCAGGCAGGCCTCGGCTGCGGAGTCATTCGTCGAGCGAAACGGGCCGGTGTGGGTGCCGCTCGTCGTGCTCGTCGAGACCGCCTGGGTGCTGGAATCTGTGTACGATCGCAGCCGTGGTGAGATCGCCGCCGCCGTGGAGACGTTGCTCGATCACGCCGACTTCGTCGTCCAGGACGCGGACGCTGTGGCGAAAGCTGTCGTCGAATTCAAAGCACGAAGCGGCGTTGGGTTCTCCGACTGCGTGGTGCTCGAAACTGTTCGGAAGGCAAGCCAGCTGCCGCTCGCGACGTTCGATCGAAATCTGAGCTCCCTCTCAGGCGCACTGCACCTCAAGCGATGACACGCGCGGGTTCGCAGCATCACGGTCCGGCCCGAGCTCTCGCGACGAGAGGTTGCGCTCGTGCTTGAACACGACATCAAGGCCCTCGCCGGCAACGCGAAGAACATTCTGCTCGCAGGGTGCGGCGGCGGGTATGACATTTTTGGCGCCGTGCCGTTCGTTCGCGCGCTTGATGAACCAGGCCGCGGGGTTCACCTGGCGAGCCTCTCGTTCACCTACCTGAACGGATTGGCTGGCGCGGTTCAGAACAACGCCTGCCCCAACCTCTACGAGGTTTCGGGCGAGGCCGCGACCGAACGCGCATACTGCCCCGAAGCCTGGCTGTCGAAATGGCTCGAACAACAATCCGGGCGCCGGGTCCCCATCTGGTGTTTCGACAAGACTGGCGTACGGCCGCTGTTGGCGGCGTACGAGCACCTCGTGGCAAGACTTCAGATCGACTGCATTGTGCTGATCGACGGCGGAATCGATTCACTTCTCCGTGGTGACGAGGTGTCGCTCGGCACGCCGGCGGAGGACCTGGTCTCGCTCGCGGCCGTTCATCAGGTTCAGGGCCCCACCAAAATCCTGACCTGCGTCGGCCTTAGCGCCGAGATGCGAGATGGAATCAGTCACGCCCAGGTCTTCGAGCGCATCGCGGCACTCGGCCAAAGCGGTGGCTTGCTCGCGCAGAGCATGCTGCTCCGGCACACCGAGGCCGGCGCTCGCTACCGAGCGGCTGTTGAGTTTGCATTCGCGCACCAACGAGAGCAGCGGCAGAGCCACATTCACCGCGTGATTTCCGCAGCGCTGGAAGGGGAGTTTGGAGCGCAGGGGCCTGACATATGGCTGTCCCCCTTGCTGCCAATGTATTGGTTCTTTTCGCTGGCACGGGTTGTTGAGAACCACCTCTTCCTCAATGAGCTGTTGAACACCCAAAGCATCGGGGAAGTAACGCTCCTGATTGAGGGGCTCCGAAAGAGTCTCCAGGTGCGCGGCCGCGAGCTGCTGCCGATTTAGGAATTCGACCGGCGCCGCCCACGAATCTCGTTCTCATCGATGAAACACCCACTCCGCCGGCGTTTCTCACCCTGAAAGACCGAGGCATTTCGTGGGGCGATCCACGAAACCGTCCTTGGGGCGCGTCGACAATCTGCGCAACCAACACGCTTTGTCGTTCACCGCTCGCTGACGCACCCGCTGCTCACAACAAACCACGCCGCACGAAAGGAACACCCCATGACCACCCTCACCGTCCAGAAGTTCATCTCCAAGAGTGGCAGCTACATTCGCCGCGAGGTGCAGAAGGCCAACACCAACAAGAACCCGTACCTCACCAAGGCCGAGGCGAAGAAGCTGCCCAAAGACTTGAAGGACAACTTCGAGAACTACCGCATGCGCGCGCAGGACAACCGCGTGGTGACGGCGAAGAAGATTGAGAAGGGCTACGTGCGCTACGTCGCCACCGGCGCCTACAACGCCGACCGCAACGACAACGGCCTGCTCTCGTACGCCGAAGCGAAGTCGCTCCCGAAGGACCTGAAGGACAACTACGCGAACTACCGCGCGTGGGTCGAACGCAACGAGCGAAAGGGCCCCGGCGCCGCCTGAGCTTCGGCCTTCACGAGTGACGACGCCCTGGGCCTCCACACCCGGGGCGTTGTCGTTTGTGGCCCGAGCTCGCCGTATTGCTCAGTCCCGCCCGCGCAGAAACCGCCGCGTGGCGAGCCCCATCAGGCCGGCGCTCGAACGGACGTACACCCAGGCGGCCTTCAATCGCCCGGTGCGAACCGGCACCAACGCCTGATGGAGGTAGCGATCCTTGGTGAGCGTGCGCTGCTTCTTCCCCGACGACGTGCGCGGAATCGTTCCCCGCGGCACCAGGACCAGCTCGTCCACGCGCAGACCCGTGGAATCCTGCACGCGCGACTGAATGTCCTGCGCCAGCTTGGCGCGCTTGTCGTCCTCGGATTCGGCGGTCTCCACCACCAGCACCACGCGGTCTTTGCCATTCTCTTCGTCGTAGACCGCGAAACCGACCGTGCCTGAAGGTCGAACGCCGTTGACCCGCTCGGCGTTTCGCTCGATGTCTTCCGCGTAGAAGTTCTTCCCGCGAATGATGATGAGGTCCTTCGAGCGCCCGGTGATGTACAGACCATCGGCCGTCTGAAACCCGAGGTCGCCCGTCAGCAACACACCGTGCTTGAGCACCTTCTCGGTCGCTTCGGGTTTTCCCCAGTAGCCCTTCATCAGCGACGGCCCCTGCACCACGATGTGGCCCACGCGGCCGGGCACCACGTCGCGGCCTTCATCGTCCACCACGCTCACCTGATGGCCGGCAATCGCCTTCCCACAACACACGAGCACCACAGAGCCCGGGCCCGTCGCGGGCTCCACCACACCCTCGGCCAGCGCCGAACGGAGGACCTGCTCGGTGTGAAGTTTCTCGCGCGGCACCGGAAAACACACGGCGACCGTCGACTCCGCCATTCCGTACGAGGGAAAAAACGTCCCCTTGCGGAAACCGTACGGCTCAAAGGCTTCTTCGAAATCGCGAAGCGTTCGGTAATTCACCGGCTCGGCGCCGTTCAACGCCAGCCGCCAACTCGACAAGTCGAGACCTTTTCGGTCCGCCGCGCGAATGCGTTTGACGCACATCCCGTACGCAAAGTTCGGCGCGGCGGACATCGTGCCTTTGTGTTTGTGAATGGCCCACAGCCAGCGCGCGGGCTGCATCAAGAACGCGGTGGGCGACATCAACACCGCGGGCTTCGCCAGGTAGATGGGCGCGAGGAGCCCCGAGACGAGTCCCATGTCGTGGTACAGCGGAAGCCAGCTGACGAACACTTCGTTGTCGGCGGCCGCCCCGCTGAGCGCCTGCGCCTGAATGTTCGACGTCACCGCTTCGTGCGTCAGCTCCACGCCCTTGGGGTTTCCTGTCGAGCCCGAGGTGTATTGCAGAAACGCCGTATCGCCCCTCCGTGCGCGCACTTCCGCCAGCTCGAACCTGGCGCCAGCTTCCAGCGCCTCAATCGCCCAGACGTGTTCGAGCGAGGGGACCGCGGGCACGATGTCGCCCACCAACGGACGCAGCTCGGCGCTGGTAATCATCGCGCACACGCCCGCGTCGTTGGACAGGTGGGTCAATCGCTCAAGCCCGATCTCCAGTTTTTCCAACGCGGCGGGCGGGTAGGCCGGCACCGGAATCGCTCGCACCATCTGCACCGCGAAGAAAGCGCGAATGAACTCAAACGAGGTGGGGAGCACAATCAACACGCGCTGCCCGCGCTTGATGCCGTGCGACGCCAGCACCGCCGCGAGCCGCC
>CAZFXD010000056.1:12864-21488 GCA_964522795.1 uncultured Myxococcaceae bacterium | reverse complement strand
GGCGGCGGCACGGGTGGCTCCGGCGGCGGCACGGGCGGTTCTGGCGGTGGCAGCGTCGGCGGCGGGAGCGGTGGCTCCGGCGGTGGCGCTTCAGACGCCGGCACGCTCCCTTCAATCTCCGTCGCCGCGGCATCAATTGCGGAAGGCAACTCCGGCATGACCGCCCTGCAGTTCACGGTCACGCTCTCCGCGGCTTCGGCCTCGAGCGTCACGGTGGACTACGCCACGTCTGACGGCACGGCGACCATCGCCGGCTCAGACTACGTGGCGGCGACGGGCACGCTGACCTTCGCCCCCGCGGAGACCTCGAAGGTGGTTCAAGTCCAGGTGAATGGTGACGCGCTCGACGAAGACGACGAGACGCTGACCCTCACCTTGAGCAACCCCATGGGCGCCACGTTGGGCACGGGCGTGGCCACCGGAACGATCACCAACGACGACCTGATGCCCGGCATCAGCGTGGCCGACGTGTCTGTGAACGAGGGAAACACGGGAACGAGCAACCTGGTGTTCATGGTCTCGTTGAGCGCGGCGAGTGGTCGCACGGTGAGCGTCAATCGCGCGACGTCAGACGGCACGGCCACCGCGGGGTCCGACTACGTGGCGCTCGCGGCTGCGAGCCTGACGTTCGCGCCCGGTGAAACGCAGAAGCCGGTGACGGTGGTGATCAACGGAGATACGACGGTCGAGGCTCACGAGACGCTGACGCTGACCTTGTCCAGCCCGGTCAACGCCACCCTCACGCAGGCCACGGCGACCGGCACCATCTTCAACGACGACGGTTCGGGCCTTCCGTCCATCAGCATCGGCAACTCCACGGTGTCGGAAGGGAACTCGGGCACGAAGGTCATCACCTTCCCGGTCGTGCTCAGCATCGCCAGCACCATGACGGTGACGGCTGCGTGGACCACGGTTGATGGGTCCGGCGCCTCGGGGGCCGTCTCCCAGGGCTCAGCCAGCTCGGGTGGCCTCGACTTTGTGGCGGCCAGCGGAACCCTGACGTTCAACGCGGGTGTCACGTCTCAGAACGTGTCCGTCACGGTGAACGGAGACCTGCTCAACGAGAATGACGAGACGTTCAACGTCACGCTCTCGGCGCCCACCAATGCGTCGATTGGTAACGGCACGGCGACGGGGACCATCAACAACGACGACGCGGTGCCGGTGATTACGGTGGCCGCCGTTTCGGCCAACGAGGGCCAGGCGGGCACGTCGGCGCTGACCTTCACCGCGACCCTGTCTGCGCCGAGCGGCAAGGCCGTCTCGGTCAACTGGGCCACGGCGGACGGCACCGGCGCGGCCGGGGCCGTGTCCACCGGCGCCTCGGTGGGACAGAGCGACTTCGCCTCGGGCTCTGGCACGCTCAACTTCGCGCCTGGGGTGACCACCAGCCCCATCGCCATTCTCGTCAACGGCGACGTGAACAACGAGGCGGACGAGACCTTCACGATCAACCTTGCTTCGCCCACCAACGCCACGCTCGGCGGCGGGGGCACGGCCACGGGAACGATCGTCAACGACGACGCCCTGCCGGAGCTGCGCATCGCCAACACGTCGGGGGTGGAAGGCAACTCGGGCATCAGCGCTCAAAACTTCATCGTCAGCCTGGTCGACGCCGTGGGCAACCCCGTGCTGAGCGGCCGGACCGTGACCGTGAACTACGCCACCTCCGATGGCGCCGGAGGCAACCCGGCCACGACCGCCAACAACGACTACGTGGCGACCTCCGGCACGGTGACGTTCTCGCCTGGGCAGACCGTGCAGGTCGTGACGGTGCTGGTCAACGGCGACACCACGGTGGAACCGAACGAGAGCTACAACGTGACGCTCTCGTCGCCCACCAACGCCACGATTCAGTCGGCCATCGCCGCCGGCACCATTCAGAACGACGACGGGGCCATTCCGTTCCTGAACATCGCCAACGCGCAGGTGAGCGAAGGGGCCGCCACGACCACCACGCCGATGGTGTTCACCGTGACGCTCTCCGCCGCGGTTCCGGCGGGCCAGACTGTCACCGTCAACTACGCGACGGCCGCGGGGACGGCGACGGCGGGGACCGACTACACCACGGCCACCGGGACACTCACCTTCAACGCCGGCGACACCTCGAAGACCATCTCGGTCACCGTCCTGGGCGATGATATCGACGAGCCCAACGAGACCTTCACTGTCAGCCTGTCGAACGTGGTCGGGCTGGCGACGATCCAGAACGGCACCGCCACCGGGCGCATCAACGACGACGACCCGTCACCCACCTTGAGCATCAACTCCACCACCGTCACCGAAGGGGCGGCGGGGACGACCACCACCGCCACGTTTACCGTCACGCTCAGCATCGCCAGTGGGCGAACGGTGACCGTGAACTACGCGACCCAGAACAGCACCGCGCAGTCGGGCGGCTCGTCAGTGAGCGGCGGGGCGGACTACATCGCCACCAACGGAACCCTGACCTTCGCGGCAGGGGAAACGAGCAAGACCATCAGCGTGACGGTGAACGGCGACAACACCTACGAACAAGGGCCGAGCGAAGCCTTCAACGTGAACCTCTCGGGCGCGAACAACGCCACCGTCGCCATCTCGCAGGGCGTGGGCACGATTACCGCCGACGACGCGCTGCCCACGCTGACGCTGGCGCCCGTGTCGCAGAACGAGGGCACGGGGGCGGGCACCACCACGCCGTTCAACTTCGTGGCCACGTTGAGCAACCCGTCGGCCCAGAACATCTCTTTGACGTACCAGACCTCGTTCGTGGGGGGCACGGCCAACAACGTGGACCTCACGCCGACGTTTGGCTTGCTCACCTTCGCGCCCGGTGAGACGACCAAGACGATCACCGTGAGCGTCAACGCGGACGCCACCACCGAGCCGAACGAGACGTTCCGCGTCAATCTGGCGAACCCGAACAACGTGACGCTCGTCAATACGTTCGCGTTGGGCACCATCGTCAACGACGACTGACGAGCGGTGCGCCGGAGCGGCGCCACCCCGGGGCCGTTGTCTCGGGGGCGGCGCAGCCGCTGGTGCGGGCCATGGGGGGACGAAAGTTCTGCGGGCGGGCGGGCCGCGGGGTGCGAACTCTGCGCGGCGCGTGAGCTCGCCTCATCTGCGCATCGCCCAGGGCCGCGAGATGTCACGGGCGGCACGTTCGGGCGTCACGGGCACGAGCGTTGAACGCCTACGGTGGGGCGCTTGGCCGTCAGCGCCCGTGATGAGCGGGATCAACGCGAGGAGAACGTCATGAGCACTCAAGGGCAGATTTTGAAGAACCTGGTCCAGATGGAGGCCGACGAGCTGTTGCACAGCGTGGGGCTCGAGCGGCGGGGCAGTGCTTTCACCCGATGGTCCTCAACGCTGGGGACGGTGGCCTTTGGCGCGGCCCTGGGCGCGGGCCTGACCTGGCTGTACACCACGCGCAAGGGTGCCTCGGTCCGGCGCAAGATTGAGCACGGAGCCCAGCGGCTGGGCGAGACCGCCGCTGAGTTTGGCGATCGCATGATGACGGACGCCGAAGTGTCGACGCCGGCGTCGATGCCCTCCAAGCCGTCGCCGCAGCCGAAGCACTGAGGGCGACCCGGTTCCGACGGGCGGGTTTTTCTTCACCCGGTAGACGCGCTATTCACGGCGCGTGTCGGACGCGTCTGCCCTCCCCGTCGGAACCGTTGAGCGCTGGGCGCAAGACTTCATCGCGGCCACGCGCTTGTCCGAGAAGTTGGCCCCCGCTCTGCCGCCGACGACCTGGGCCAACCCAAAGCTGCCGCTGGTGATCGCCGCGCCCGGGAGGCCGGTCGAGCTCGTCCCCCGAGAAAAGAAGAAGAAGACCCCCAAGGTGGCCAACCCCGCGCGGCGCGCCGAAGTGGTGCACACGTTTCTGCACCACGAGCTGCAGGCAGCGGAGTTGATGGCGTGGGCGATTCTCGCGTTCCCCGACACGCCGCCCGCGTTTCGTCGTGGGCTGTTGGGCATCTGCCGCGACGAGATTCGACACCTGCAGCTCTACGCCGCGCACCTGGAGACGCTGGGGCACCCGTTCGGGTCCTTTCCGGTGAACGACTGGTTCTGGAAGCGCGTACCCGCCGACAACCCCACGCCGGCGCACTTCGTGGCCCGCCTGGGAATCGCGTTCGAAGGCGCCAACCTCGACCACGGCGCGCGCTTCACCGAAGCGTTCGCGGCGGCGGGAGACGCGCGGGCCGCGGAGATTCAGGCGCAGATCGTGGAAGAGGAGATTCCACACACCGCATTCGCGCTGCACTGGTTCCGGCAGTTCACCGGTGACGTCGAGTTCCACGCGTGGCGGAAGCACCTGCCGCTGCCCATCAGCCCCGTGATGGCGCGCGGCCTGCCGCTCAACGTGGCCGCCCGGTTGAAGGCTGGGTACGCGCCGGAGTTTCTCCAGCAGCTCGAGGCGTGGGACGCCGGGCCCGCGGGGAAGCAGTGAGCCGCGCACCCGTGGCGTGGGTGTTCAACCTCGACGCCGAAGATGAGCTCAAGCGCCAGGGGCCGCACACGCCGACGCGCGACACGCGCGAGCGCACGGAGCGGCTGCGGCCGGTGCTGGAGGCGTTGCTTGGACCGGGCGATGAGGTTCTGTGGCCGGCGACGGGGCCCAAAGGTGGGGCGAGGGTGGGGCGCGCCTGGTGCCCCACGCCCTGGGCGCTGGCGGAGATGGCGCGAGGCGGGGTCGAGGCTCCACCAGCGCCGAGCCGCGACGTGCTGCGAGCGGTCAACCACCGGCGATTCTGCGCGGGGCTCGGCGGCGCGCTCCCCGGTGCGCAGTTCGTGGAAGACGAGGCGGCGCTGCGAGCGGCGCTGTCTGACCGTGCCACGCTGGGTCGCGTGTCGGTGGAGCGAAACTGGCTGCTGAAACTGCCGCTGGGGTACGCCGGGCGCGGTCGACGGAAGATCTCGGGCCCCGACTTCAACGCTGCGGATCGGACGTGGATCGACGCCGCGCTGAGGGGCGGCGATGGGCTGCAGGTCGAGCCCCTGGTGGAGCGGGCGCTCGACGTGGGGCTCCACGGGTTCCTCGAACCTGATGGGGCGGTCGTGCTGGGCGCGCCGACGGTCGCCACCATTGACGCGTCGGGGACCTGGCTCTCAACCCGGCGCGCCGAGACGGGCGAGCTGACCCCGGCCGAGCGCGACGCGCTGGAAGGCGCGGCGCGGCAGACCGCCACCGCCCTTCACCAGGCCGGGTACTTCGGGCCGTTCGGTCTCGACGCGTTCCGTTGGCGCGACAGCGCTGGGATGATCCACTTCCACCCGCGCTGCGAAGTGAACGCCCGGTACTCGATGGGGTGGGGCGTGGGCCTGCCTGGCTTCGGGAGCTGACGCGTTCCACACGCCCCGGCTGATCCGCTCTGCAACCGTTCGCGGCGCGATCGTACGAACAAAGGAATACTGATGGCTTTGACATCAGTCATAATAACAACTACTCGAATCTGTGATTAGTATTAAGTTTCAATGGGTTGGCACGATCAATCTCGTTGACGTCAGCGTGAACCCGGTACATTTTGGCAGCGAAACATCACATCGGTGCGGGACAACTGGGAGAACGCAATGGATCAACTCATCAAGTGGACGGGCCGTATCACGACAATTGTGGCGGTCGGCTTGATCGCCAGTTGCGCCGGACCCGAAGGCAAACAGGGTGCGACGGGACCTGCGGGCAACGACGGGACGCCTGGCGCGGCGGGGGCCAACGGCCAACCCTGCACCGTGGCGAACTACGACGGTGGCGTCACGGTCACCTGTCCCGGCAGCAGCCCGGTCAACGTCCCGAACGGAGCGAACGGCGCGCCATGCTCGGTGGCGCAGATCGACGGCGGCGTCACGGTCACCTGCCCGGGCAGCACGCCGGTCACGGTGTTCAACGGCACGAGCGGTCCTGCGAACGGCCGCGCACCGGTTGAACAGTGCCTCATCTGCCACGGGCCGGGAACCATCGCTCCCATCACGCTCATGCACAACGGCCAGAAGGAGCTGAACCCCATCGCGGGCCTCAACGTGACCATCTCGAGCGTCACTGGTGGCACGGGCGGCGCTCCGGTGGTGGTGAACTTCGCCCTCACCGACGACCGCGGCGCCCCGATCGACTTGAACGGCAAGTACTCCATCAACACGCCGTTCATTCCGCGCTTTGCCCTGGCACGCGTGGAGACCACGCCGCTGGCCGACGGCGGGTTCATCATGTTGCCGTACAAGGTCATCTCCAAGTCCGGCAGTGCGACCGCGGCCACCACGACCGACCCGGCGCCGGACCCCACCACGGTGGTGGTGCAGCCGACGGCGTTCTCGCCCTCGTTCCCAGCCGTGTCGGGTGACGCGGCGATGAAGGGCGTGCTGGTCGAAGTGGGCACCAAGGCCGGGACCTACTCGTACACCTTCCCCACCGGTGGCAACACCGACACCGTGAGCAACGGCAAGCACGTTCGCACCGTGGTGAACCCGGTGCTGATCGACCCGACCAAGCTGAACGACACGCACACCGTGTGGATGCAGACGGCACGTCAGTGGGACCTGGTGTTCACCAGCAACCTGCAGACCTTCAAAGCCGTCGACACTGAGTTCAACTTCATTCCCGCGGGAGCCGGGACGCCTGTCGCTCGTCGCATCATCAGTCAGGCGGCGTGTGACAAGTGCCACAACGGGTTCAAGCGCGACCTGAACCCGAACCTCACGCTGCCGACCGTCAACGGGTTCCACGGTGGTGGTCGCGTCGAGGGTCCGTTCTGCAACGTGTGTCACAACCCAGATCGCGTCTCCAACCCGGCCGCGAACTCGGCGGTCTTCGTGCACCGCCTGCACGGTTCCCACAAGTTGGTGGCGAACCCCGACGGCGGCGTGCCCGTTAACGCGTTCCACGGCATCCAAGTTAGCTTCCCGCAGGATGTTCGCAACTGCGACGTGTGCCACGCCGGCGCTGCGCAGGGCTGGCAGGCGACGGCGCTGCCCACCAAGGAAGCGTGTGGTTCGTGCCACGACGCGGTGGACTTCGGCGCCGCCTCTGCGTTGCCGACCTGTACCAACCCCGCCACCCTGGACGCCGACGGACGCTTCGTGCCCTGTGCGCACAAGGCCGGGGCGCAAGCTGACAACTCGAACTGTGCGACCTGCCACGGTGGTTCGACGTCGGTCTCGCCCATCGTCGCTCGCCACCTCGCCGTACTTCCGCCCGATCCGAAGGCGCCGCGACCTGGCGCTTTGGCGGACGGCGGCTGGGGTCTGCCGGACGGCGGCGCAGGCAGCGGCAACGTGAACGCGGCCTACATCGCGGCGGCGAAGATGATTCCGCCCGGCGCGTATGCCACCAAGTACGTGATCCAGAGCGTCGGCCTGTCCACGGCCAACCACCCGAAGATGGTGTTCAAGCTGCAGCAGTCGCTCAACGGCACCGCGGCCTACACCGATGTCGACTTCGGGACGCCGGGCGCTGGCAAGACCGAGCTGATCGACAACTTCGTCGGTGGTCCCAGCGCGTACTTCGTGTGGGCCATGCCGCAGGACGGCATCGCCGCTCCCGCGGACTTCAACGCGTCGGCGAGCTGCTACATCAAGAACGCCTGGAACGGCACGGCGACCAGCGGCACGAGCGCCTGTACGCTCTCGGCCAAAGACGGCTCGGGCTTCTACACGGTGGAGATGACGAACATCACCATTCCGGCGACGGCCAAGATGCTGACGGGCGGCCTTGGCTACACCTACAACGTCACGTCCGCGCGCCCGCTCACCCAGACCAACCTGGGCGCGTATCCGTACAGCTCGACGACGGGCCTCGGCGGTCTCATCGTGGCGGCTCCGAACGTCTCCATGGTGGCGACCAACTTCACCGCGCGTCGGGCCATCGTGGAGACCGCTCGGTGCAATAACTGCCACGCGCAGCTCGGCGTGGGGCCGACGTTCCACGCGGGTCAACGCAACGATGCGGCCTCGTGCTCGTTCTGTCACAACCCGAACCGCACCAGCTCGGCCTGGTCGGCCAACGCGAAGGACTTCATCCACTCCATTCACGGTGGACGCATCCGGACCGTCCCGTTCAACTGGCACGCGATCTCTGAATCGGAGAACTTCAGCGAGGTCGAGTTCCCGAGCAACGTGAACAACTGCGAATCGTGCCACCTCCCGGGGACGTACGACTTCACCCAGGCGTCCACGGTCAACGCGCTGCCCAACATGCTGGTCAGCACGGTGGCTCAAGGGAAGTACGACCGCAATCCGCTCACCAACCCGACCGGCTGGTACTCGATTGCTCCCGCCAGCTATGTGCTCGCTGACAACGTGTACAACTACGGGGTTGGGTTCAGCTTCAACGGCCAGACCGGGGTGACCACGCCGCCTTCCGCCACGACGCTGGTGAAGACGCCCATCACCGCGGCCTGCTCCGCGTGCCATGACGCCAGCCCAAGCGTGGCGCACATGGAGAACATGGGTGGTTCGTTCTACCGCCCGCGCAGCCAGGTGTTCGTGCCGTAGCTCGTTCAGGGCCGGAACCGCAGCCCGGGGGGCCCTGAGTGCCCCCCAGGTGCTGCGCAGAAGGGGGGGCCGCGCCCCGGGGCGCCCCAGGGTTTTTTTGGGGGGGCCGGGGGGCGCGCCCCGGCGCCCAGGGCCCGGCCTTGGGGGGGGCG
>CAZFXD010000056.1:0-12854 GCA_964522795.1 uncultured Myxococcaceae bacterium | reverse complement strand
AAGGGCGGACCTCGCACCGGTCCGCCCTTCTTTTTTTTGCGCGGCGCGTGCGCGCTCGCCCGGTCGCCAAGGCCAGTCAGTTCGGCGTGAAGGTGGTCTTGAACCCGCGGCTGGCGAGGTTGTCGCACTCGGCCTGCGCGTCGGCGGTGGTGGCGGGTGCGTAGACCGACTGCGCGTAGACGGCGACGCCGGCGTCGAGCTGAACCTCGTATTGGCAGCGACCGACGCGCCCGGCGGAGGGGCAGGGGCTCTCGGACCAGGTGGTGAACTGGCAGAGCGCCCTGGCGCCGGTGCGACCGAGCGGGTGCACGTCGTACTCCTGACAGTGGGTGGTGTTGGTCGGAATGCGGCATGAGCCGAGCACCGGCGAGCCACAGGCCAACGCCGCCACGCAGAGCGCGCCGCACACCGCGAGCCAGAGGGGCCGCATGGTCGGGCGTTCCGGGGAGGTGGCGTGAAGCGTGGGCTGGTTGTTCATGGGACCCCGGGGTTGGCCCCCGACTCTGGCTCGACCGGCCCTACGGCCCAAGCATCTTCTCGATCGCGGCCCGGGGGACCGCGCCCACGACTTGACCGATCGGGCGGCCGCCGCGAAATGCGATCAACGTGGGGACGGCCCGCACCCCAAACCGCTGCGCGACCGCCTGTTCGGCATCGACGTCGACCGAGAGGACGACGAGGTCGCCGCGGTCGCGGACGAGCGCGTCGATGGTGGGCTGCATGGCGCGACAGGGCGGGCACCACGCGCCGGTGAACTTCACCAGCACGAGGGGCGCGGAGGCGATGTCTCCCGCGAAGTGGGCGTTATCGGTGTCGCGCTGTCGCGGGTGAGCGAGCGACGCGGCGTTCGGCGTGGTCATGGCGGAGTTCTCCGGTGGTGGCGTTCACCGGGTGGGTGCCCCCGTGCGGCGCAAGTGTGTCACGGCGCCCGAGGCGCGAGCGGTCAGCGCCGGGCGGCCTGGGGGCTGATCTTCAGCGCCTCGCTGGCGAACTGGCCCATGCGCGCGATCAGCTTCTCGATGGCCGGTCGGGCGCTGTAGCCGCCGCGGTCCGCCTCGTCCTCCAACTTCTGTTGGCAGCTCAAGTCGATGCACACGTGCACGCCCACGCGCTTCTTCGCGTTGACGTAGGTGGAGAGCATGCCAACCGACGTGCCCATGCCTGGTGAGTGGCACCAATCGCACATGTGAGGGACCGCGGGCCCCAGCCCGCCGCCGTAGTTGTCGAAGCGGATGCCGGTGGGCGCGCCTCCGGGGATGGCGAAGACGAGGTACACGCGGCCGCCTGCGGGGTGCGTCCAGGCGAAGTAGTCGTGCACCACGAGCGGGAAGGCGGTGTGGGCTGGCAGTTCCACCACCTTGCGATCTCGAGGGCGAAACGCAGCCAGCAGGGCCTTTTCTGAGTCGAGCTTGAACACGGTTCGCCATTCTGAATCATCCCGGCGCCGCGCGAAACCGGGGTGCGGTTCGCACCCACGCTGCGGGGGAGGGTGGGTACGCGCCATGCACGCCTTCACGCGCGGAGGTGTCGCCATGACGACCGCTGCGACTCCGCTGTTCTCAACGTCGGAATTCCTGTCGTTTGCGTGGGCGAAGGTGAAGCTGCACGTGCAGCCCGTGCTGATGCTGGGGCTGGTGGGTGCAATTCTTGCGGGCTTGAACCACCCGACCACCGCGGGCGGTCACGCGTGGGGGCCGTGGAACCTGCTGGTGCAGTTGGCGCAGATGGGCGTGACCATGGCGTGGATTCGCTTCGCGTTTCAGATTGTCGACGAGACGCCCGTCCACGTGCCGGCGCCGAAGGAGCTGTGGCCCGAGTTCCTCTCGTTCGTCGCCGCGTCCATCCTCTGCGGGTTGATGATTGGCATCGGCTTCGTGTTTCTCATCGTGCCGGGCGTGGTGCTGGCGCTGACGTACGGATTCTCCACTTTCGTGGTGATGGATCAGAAGCTGGGGCCGCTCGACGCGCTGAAGGAGAGCGCGCGGCTCACCAAGGGGGTGCGCGCGGACCTCTTCATCTTCGGCGTGATCATGCTGCTGCTGAACCTCGCGGGGCTGTGCGCCTTCGGGGTGGGACTCTTCGCCACGATTCCGATGACGTTCATCGCGTCGGCGAAGGTGTTCCGTCGGTTGCAGGTGCGCGCGGGGGCCGCTCCGCCCGTGGCGCCGACGCAGCCGTCCAGCAACCAGCCGCCACCGGTCGTGGTGTCTCACTGAGGAGGCCTTGCGGTGGCTTCGAAGAACACGTCACGCGTGGTGGTGCTGGGCGCGGTCCTCTGGGTGGTGGCCTCCACCGCGCTCACGGCCCTGCAGCCGCCGCTCGATCCCGCGGCTCAAGAGACGGCGTGGGGGTGGTTCTGGGCCTGGCTGACGGCGCCGGTGGTTCACGCGTGGGGCGTCGTCGCTTCACTGGAGCGTCTGTATCGGGTCCACGCCAACGCGGGCTGGTACGAGTTCGAGTTCGTGGTGGCGGCGCTGCCGCTGTGGCGAGCCCGCCGAGGCTGAGCGAGCCGATGGTCGAGCTCCCGAGAGCGCCGCGCCGTGCCCGGCGGCCGCGCGTCGGTGTACGGTGACGGCTGCCCATGCTCTCCACCCTCGTCCTGACCGCTCTCGCCGCTCCCCCCGACTTCGCGTTCGCGTTCTCCAACGCGGATGGCACGCAGTTTCTGGCGCTGGATTCCCCCGAGGCGCCTGCGCGGTTGAACCGCGTCTCATGCGACGGCGCGGTTCACGAGTTGAGCTACGTGGCGGAGCAGCCGGCGGGTGAGGGAGACACGGGCCGGCAGACGGCGCGTAATTTTTCCCAGGCCAAAGGGTCGTTGTTCAAGCTCGTCACGGGAGCGGCTCCTCCCGACTCGCTCTGCCTGCTGGGAACCGAGGCTGCGTTCACCGCTCGCAAGCTGGCCCCCGTCGCCACGCTGAAGAAGCCGGGACTGTGTGACGCGAAGGCAAAGGCGTTGGTGGGCAAACTCGGCGGCCGCACCGTGACGAAGTGCTTCGCCACCGCGACGCTGGAGGGTGGGCGATTGTTCTTCGCCACCTACGCGCGCAAGGGCGCGAGCGTGCTGGCGGCCGTGGTGCTGCAGGAGGCCAACGGCGCGGCGTCGATCCGGAAGTTCCCCGCCACCAGGCCCAAAGACGGCTCCACCTGCTGGCGGGTGGATGACGGCTGTGAGTTCCTCCCGCGTCTGTACCGGGTGGTGTTCGCGGCGAGAGGTGGCGAAGGGACCGAGCTGTTCGCGCGCTGGGCTGGCGCCGAGGGCGAAAACGCCGAGTGGCTTCAGGTCAAAGGGGAAGAGCTGTCGGTGGCGGCGAGCGCGAGCCGTTACTGGTCGCCGGAGTAGCCGGGCTTCAACCCGCCGTCTTCTTTCGCGCGGCGTTGACGATTTGATCTCTCGCGCCGCCTTTGGCGATGAGCTTCAGGTCCGGCATGGAGACCCGGTCGACCAGCTTGAGCGCGAGCGGCATGGGCGTCTTGGGGTTGCGCACCAGGCTCGCGCACACCTGCGGGTTGCCGCTCCACTCGCGGTGCTCGCCGATCATCTTCAGCGCCTCAGGCGACAGCATGGCCAGCTTCGCCGCGGCCTGCACCTCGTCGAGCCCGAGGCGCGGGTTCTTGAGCACGTACACGTGCAGCATCTTGTTGTTGTCGCGCATCAGCGCCATGCGCTCGTCGCGCCCGCCGGTCAGCGCCAGCTGCATCTTCTCCTGCTGAGTCATCGTCTTGAGGCGCTCGAAGAGCGACGCCCTGGGGCCTGTTTCCGCCGCCTCCGGTTTCGGCTCGTTGAGGTCCTTCAGCGCGGCGGGAACGCCCTCGAACATGACCGCCACGCCCACGCCGGGCACGACCGCCGCCACCCGCGCGGGGACCTCCACCGCGTCGCTGCCCGTAACCTCCACCGTGACGACGCACTCGCTGCCAGGCATCGCATGCTCGAGCGTGGCGCCGCGCACCAGCAGGCCGCCCTTGGAAATCTCCGCGGTGAACGCGGCCTGATACTCCGTCAACGAAGCGAAGGTCGCGCGCATGTGGAGGACGCTACCAGAGACCGCCTCGCTCCGCGGGCCGTCAGAGGTACCGGCGCACCCGGCGCTTGAGGGCCTGGTAGTCGGCGCCGAACGTCTCCTCCAGGTACACCTCTTCGGGCCGGACGGCGATAAGGTGCACCACCGCGAGGGCGGGGAAGGCGAGCAGCACCACCCACCCGTTGTCGAGCGCGGCGCCGATGCCGACCTGTACCGCCGTCATGCCCACGTACATCGGGTTTCGGGAGAAGCGGTACGGGCCCTCGAGGATGAGGACGGTGGACGGGAGCCACGGCTCGGGGCGCCGCCCGGTGCGCTTGAACCCGACCGCGGCCCACAGGGCGAGCCCGAGCCCCGCGGCGATGAGGAGCACGCCCACCCCGGCTCGAACGGCCCACGGCGCGTCTGTCGCCAGGCGCACGGTGAAGACCTGCGCGGCCACTCCGAGGAGGAGAAAGCCGAGGAACACCAGGGGCGGTGGGAACCGCACGTTGGCCCCGCCGTGCTTGCTGCGCTTCGACGTCGGCGCGGGCGCAGGTGGCTCGAGCTCCGCGCTCATCAGCCGACCGCCGTGCCGAACAAGCGGCCGATGCCGGCGGTGGCGGCCATCGCCAGCGCGCCTCCCACGGTGACGCGGAGCGCAGCGCGGACCAGCGGCGCCCCGCCCAGATAGGCCCCGAACGCGCCCAGCGAGCCCAGCGCCACCAGCGACACCACCGCGATGATCGGAATGCGCAGGGCGTCCGGCGCTACCACGAGGGCCAGCAGCGGCGCCGAGGCGAAGGCCGCGAAGCTGCCCGCGGAGATCCACGCCGCCTGAAACGGGCGCGCCAGCTCTGCCTGATCGATGCCCAGCTCGTCCCGCATGTGGGCGCCGAGACTGTCGTGCGCGGTCAAGGCCTCGGCGACCTTCCTCGCCAGCGGTCGCTCGAGCCCGCGCTTCACGTAGATGCCGGTCAGTTCGTCGAGCTCGGTCTGCGGCTCGTGCTTCAGCTCCTGCCGCTCCTTCTCGATGTCGGCTTCCTCGGCGTCTTTCTGCGAGCTGACCGAGACGTACTCGCCCACCGCCATGGACAACGAGCCCGCCACCAGCCCCGCCACGCCCGCCACCAGGGTGGCCTCGCGGGTGGCCGCGGAGGCCGCCACGCCAATCATCAGGCTCGAGGTGGA
Organism: uncultured Myxococcaceae bacterium; assembly: GCA_964522795.1. Taxonomy (GTDB): domain Bacteria; phylum Myxococcota; class Myxococcia; order Myxococcales; family Myxococcaceae; genus CAZFXD01. Next base: position 7,659 of record CAZFXD010000056.1, on the reverse strand, counting down.
GACGATGGCGTCGTTCGAGCCGAGGACCGCCGCGCGCAGCCAGCCCGTTCGCCCGCTCTTGTGTCGTTCGCCGTGGCGCATGGTGAGCCTCCGTGGCCCTCATCTAGCAGGAACGGGTGGTCGAAGGTTCGATGACGCCCTCACCCGGGCCGGTGTACCTTCGCCGCCATGTGCCGAAACATTCGAACGCTCCACCACTTTGAGCCGCCGGCCACCGAGGACGAGGTGCGGGCCTCGGCGCTCCAGTACGTGCGCAAGCTCTCCGGGATCGCCAGGCCCTCGCGCGCCAACGAAGCGGCGTTTCAGCACGCGGTGGATGAGATAACGCACGTGACGATGCACCTGTTCGAGCACCTTGAGGTCAAAGGTCCGCCACGCTCGCGAGAGGCCGAGAAGCTGAAGGCCGTGGAGCGCGGCCGCAAGCGCGAGGAAGCGACCCGGGCCCGCGTGTTGAAGACGCTCGCGCTCTCTTGATCGCGCGATGACCGGCCAGCGCGTGAGGACGTGCGTGGTGACCGGCGCCAGCCGCGGCCTGGGGCTCGAGACCTGTCGCCAGCTCGCGCGACAAGGAATGCAGGTGGTGCTCACCAGTCGTGGGCCGAAGGGGGAAGCGGAGGCGCGGCGCCTCGGCGCCGAAGGCCTCCCGGTCAGCTGGGCGCCGCTCGACGTGTCCGACGTGGGGAGCGTCACTGCGCTGGCGGTCGAGCTGTCGCGGCAAAAGGCTCGGGTTGACGTGCTGGTGAACAACGCCGGCATCGCCATGGACGGGTTCGACGCACGGGTGGCGCGCAACACGCTGGAGGTGAACTTCTTCGGGCCGCTCCGGGTGACGGACGCGCTCCTCCCGCTCATGCCCGCCGGCGGGCACGTGGTGATGGTCTCGAGCGCGATGGGCGAGCTCTCCTGCGTCTCCGCCTCACTCAGGAAGACGCTCCTCGCCACAGACCTGACACGCGAGGCTCTGGTCGCGCTCATGCGCTCGTTCGTGGAGCGCGTGGAGGCGGGGACGTGGACGGCTGCTGGCTGGCCGTCGTCGGCCTATCGAGTGTCCAAAGTCGGGTTGAACGCGCTCACGCGTGTGCTGGCGCGCGACCTCGCCGCGAAGAAGCTTCGCGTCAACTCGGTGTGCCCGGGGTGGGCCGCGACCGACATGGGAGGTGCGGGCGCACCGCGTTCCGTCGAAGTGGGCGCCGCGTCCATCGCGTGGGCAGCCGCGCTCGACGACGAGCGGACGGGCGGGTTCTATCGGGACGGCGCGGCCATCGCGTGGTGACAGCCCCGGACAGTTGCGCTTCTCACTGGCCGCTGCGCTATGAGGCTCGCGCGTGAACCTGCCCCTGGTGATGACGCTCGTCTTGGCCGCCGGCCGATCGACCTGGCCCCCTGAGCACCTCTCCCAGACCGGGCTGCTCGACGCCGCGGACCCAGGCGTGTTGGCCGACGGAGTTCGCCCGTTCTCGCCGCAGTACCCGCTGTGGAGTGACGGCGCGACCAAGCGGCGTTGGGTGTTCTTGCCCAAAGGCACCTCCATCGACGCCAGCGACCCGGACGTCTGGCGCTTCCCCGTCGGCACGCGCTTCTGGAAGGAGTTCTCGTTCGGCGGGCGGAAGGTCGAGACGCGATATCTGGAAAAGACCGGACCGAAGACCTGGGTGTACGCCTCGTACGCGTGGCGCGATGACGGGCGGGAGGCGGTGTTGGTGCCCGCGGCCACCGGGCTCAAGAACCACGTGGAGATCGCGCCCGGGATTCGCCACGACATTCCATCGGTGAGCGACTGCAAGGCGTGCCACGAAGGGCAAGGCCGCGACGCACCGCTCGGGTACGGGGCGCTGCAGCTCTCTCGTGACCGCGACCCGTTGGCCCCACACGCCGAGCCGTCGCCCGAGGGGGCCCTCGACCTCCACGCGCTGCTGGTGGAGAAGCGCCTGAACCACGCCCCCAGCGCGTGGCTCACCACCCCGCCGGTCATTGCCGCGCCCACGCCGCGCGCGCGGGCGGTGCTTGGGTACCTGCACGGCAACTGCAGCAACTGCCACAACGGGAGCGACGCGGTGTCATCCGTGGGCCTGTCGTTTCGCGTCAGCCTCTCGGCGACGTGCGGACCAGAGCAGCCGCTCTGGCGCACCGCCGTGGACGTGAAGAGCAAGTTCCAGATTCGGGGCGTCGCCTCCGAGGCGTGCCGCCGCGTGGCTTCGGGAAATCCGGACCACAGCGCGCTGGTGGTGCGCATGCGATCGCGCGATGGCCTCAGCCAGATGCCGCCCCTCGGTTCAAAGTTGGTCGACGCGTCCGCCCTGGAGCTGGTAAGTGGCTGGGTCGCTTCGGAGTTGCCCAGCGTGGCCACGCCGGAGTCGAGAGAACGCAACGCGTCGCCGTAACGAAACACTCACCCAAAACAGGAGAGTCACCCGTTGAAGAACGCCATTGCCGTCATCTGTGCTGTCGTCACGCTGTTCGCCGTTCCCGCCGCCATCGCCGCGGGGGCGAAGAAGGACCCGAAGAAAGAGAAGCAGGTGAAGATGGGCGAGCACCTGGTGAAGACCGGGGGCTGCGCTGACTGCCACACGCCCAAGAAGATGGGGCCGCAGGGTCCGGAAGAAGATCACAGCCGCATGCTCTCGGGGAGCCCCTCCGACCCCGCGCTGCCGCCCGCGCCGAAGCTCCCGCCCGGCCCGTGGATGATTCTCGCCGAAGGTGGCCTCACCGCGTGGACCGGTCCGTGGGGCACGTCGTTCGCGCGCAACCTGACGCCGGACAAGGAGACGGGCCTGGGCGACTGGACCGAGCAGAACTTCATCGACACCATCCGCACCGGCAAGCGCATGGGCAAAGGCCGCCCGGTGCTCCCGCCGATGCCGCTCCCGGCCATCTCGCAGTACACGGACGAGGAGCTGAAGGCGATCTTCGCGTACCTGCAGTCGATTCCGGCCATCAAGAACGCCGTGTCCGAGCCGTTGCCGCCCGCGCCGCCTCCGGCGCCTGCCGCCGCGGCCCCCGCTGATGCGGGCACGGCGCCGGCGAAGAAGTAACCGCCGTCACCTCGTTGCAATGCCGACGCCCGGGTTCGCCCGGGCTTTTTTTTTCGTCAGCCTTCGGTCTTGCCCGCGAAGAGCACCGCGCTTGGCATGCCCCGGGTGTACGCGGTGACCGCAATCGCCTGGCCGCGCTCAAGCCTGGCCACGAACGCCTCGCGACCGGCGTCGACCGCTTTCTTGGGCGGCGTCTTGGAGCCGAAGTGCTGATGCAGTTCGTCCCCCGCCAGCACCCAGCACCGGCCGAGGTGGGGTTGGTCGTCGAGCGTCACCACGTCGAGAATGCTGGCCGTGCCAAGAGGCCCCGCCCGCTTGCGCGCTTCGGCCACGCTCACGTCGCTGGCCGCGAGGTGTTGCCCCGCTGCGAGCGTCTTCTCCACGCTGCCTTCCCAATTGACCCACGTGCTCCACACCTTCGACGCCATGTCGTTCGTGCCTCCCAGCGGTTGAGCGCGCTGCCTACTGAATGCCGCCGCCGCACTTGCCGGGGCCGCCCGCGCCGCACGTCTGGGGCGCCACGCACATGCCGCAGTCGAGCTGACCGCCGCAGCCGTTGCCGGCCGGGCCGCAGTTGAACCCCTGCGCTGCGCAGGTGGTGGGCGTGCAGCCCGCGCTGCCACACACGCCCGGGCCACCGCCGCCGCAGACCTGCCCCGAGGGACACATGCCGCAGTCGAGCTGTTTGCCGCAGCCGTCGCCCGCCGGGCCGCAGTTGAAGCCCTGCGACTGACACGTCTTGGGCATGCACCCGCCCCCGCAGACGCCGGGTTGTCCGCCGCCGCCGCACGTCTGAGGAAGCGTGCAGGTGCCGCAGTTGAGCAGCCCGCCGCAGCCATCGCCCGCCGGGCCGCAGTTGAAGCCGAGGTCGGTGCAGCTCTTGGGGCTGCAGTTGTTGACGTACGGGGTGACGCACGAGGTGAGGTCGAAGAGCAGGTATTCGAACACCTTCTCCTGCGGGGTCATGGGACCGGTGGTGCAGGTGGGGAAGGTGCCGCCGCTGCTCACGTGGAAGTCGCTGAACAGCACGCGCCCGCACTGGTTGGCGCGCTGGGCCGACAGGGGCGTGTTGAACGCGTACTGGAGCGGAACTTCGGGGTTGGTGGCCGAGACGGCCTTCCCGTCGGCGGTGCCGAAGACCCAGCGCTCGGCCGGAGGCTTCACCGCGTCGATGTCGTGGCGGACGTTGACCACGCGAATCCGGGGGACCGCCATGGTGGAGGTCGCCGCCTGGGCGCCCACCGCGTAGATCCACGGGGCGAACAGCGCGCCCGACGACACCATGTCGATGAAAGCGTCCTGGTTGGGCGGGTCGGTCTGCTCGGGCTTCCAGGTGGCGGTGGCGGTGAATGAGTTCGGGGTCGGCTTGTCGTACAGCCAGACGTACCCGTAGTGGCTGGTGAAGAGCCGACCGCCGGCGTTGGCGTAGTTCTCGATGTTGGTGCGCTGCGAGCCGTTCTTCGCCTGCTCGCTGCCGACGCAATCGGCGATCACCACGTCGTACTTCGCGAGCTCTGCAGGGTTGTTGTACAGCGTGGTGGCGTTGGGGAGCCCGCCCAGCGCGTTGACGCCGTTGTCGCGGTACATGCGAACGCGTCCGTTGCCCGAGGGCAGGGTGAACTCGGACGCCGCGATGCCGATCTTCGGCAAGATGCACTCCAGGTTGTCGGCGCTGCCGGTGGTGACGGCCATGAGCGGAATGTTGTCGTTGGGGTGCCCTTCGGCCTGGGTGCGAGGCAGGCGGGTCTGCGCTGCCGTGAGCGCGGTGTTGCCGCAGCAGGCCACGTTGGGAATCACGATCTGTCGTCGCCAGCGTCCGAGCTGAATCACCAACGGAATGTTGGCGCCGCAGGGGACGTTGGTGAGGGTGAAGGCGCCGTTCACGCCAGAGTTGGTGTACACGAGCGGGTCGCCCGAGACCGTGGCCGAGCATTTTTCGCAGGCCACGCCGGCGTCGAACTTGTTCACCGTTCCGTTCGGCACGTACACGAACGCGCCCGCCAGCGGGTCCGCCGAGCCGTAGATGGCGGGGTCGGTGGGCGCGTAGACGGTGCCGGTAATCGACGTGCGCGTTCCGCCGTCGCAGGCGTTCTGCTGCAGGCAGAGGTTGGTGCACGGCGGCGCGCCACCGTCAGCGCCCGCGTCGGGAATGATCACACCACACTTGTTGAGCACGCCGGCGCCGCCGCACGTCTCGGGCGCATTGCAGATGCCGCAGTTGGCGGTGACGCCGCCGCAGCCGTCTCCCTGGAACCCGCAGCCTGCGTCGAGGTCGGCGCACGTCTTGGGGACGCACGGGGGTTTGCCGCACTGGCCGCTCACGTTGTTCCCGCCGCAGATCTCGCCCGCCACGGTGCAGGTGCCGCAGTTGAGGAGCTTGCCGCAGCCGTCGCCGGCGGGGCCGCAGTTGAAGCCCTGGGCCATGCACGACTTCGGCGCACAGGCGGTGCCGCCGTCGGGGTTGGAGACGTTGCCCGTGCCGCACACGCCGGGTGACTGCGCTCCGCACGACTGAGGCGCGGTGCAGGTGCCGCAGTTGAGCAGCCCGCCGCAGCCGTCGCCGGCGGGGCCGCAGTTGAAGCCCTGGTCGGCGCAGGTCAACGGGGTATTGCAGCTGAACGTCCCGCCGCCGGCGCCGCCGCTGCCGTTGCCACTCCCGCCGGCGCCCCCGGTTCCGCCGGAGCCGCCCGCGCTGTTGCCGCCGCCGTCGTTGGCGCCGCCGCTCCCGCCGGGGCCACCATCTCCGCCTCCCGGCGGACCGCCACAGTTACAGCCAGCGAGGACGACACAAGCCACTGCGACCGCGGTCAGTTGGAGAGTTCGCACGTGCGCATCTTACGCTCAAACGCCGGGTAGGAGTCCGCCCACCCGCGTTTACCTCGTCGCCAGATGGGCGCCGATCAGGGCGCGAGGAGGAACCACAGCACGCCCCCTGCGAGCGCCGCCGCGCCCACGCTGACCAGCGTGAAGCCCACCGTCTCTCGCGTTCGTGGTCCGGTGCTGAGCGCCGGGTCGCACGACGGGCCGCAGCTTGCGCTGAGCCTCCCGTAGTCGCCGCGACTGGTGCCCACCAGAATCGCTCCGATAACGCCCGCGCCCACGCCCGCGGCGCCCACGGCGAGGGCCGGCCAGGCGACGCCGGGGCGATCGTCGGTTGGCGTCGCGGTGAGGACCGGGGTCACCGGCGCTGGGGCGGCGACGGGAGCCGCTGGAGGCGGCGGTGGAGCTTCAATCGGTGGAGAGGCGACGGGGACGTCGGACCTCACCGGCTCCGGCGCTGGCGGGGCGTCGAGCTTCAGTCGAAGTGCGGCCAGCTGCGTCTTCGCCTCGGCAGCGCCCGGGCCTGAGGGCTCCTCTTTCAGGTAGCGCTGGTAGTACTCGACCGCACCGGCCGCGTCGCCGCTCATGCGAAGGGCCTTGGCGATGTCGAACAACAGGCCCGGCAGCGGCGCGAGCTTGTAGGCCACCTGGTATTCGTCGATCGCCTGCGCGTACGCCCCGGCTTCGTAATACGTCTCCGCGCGCTGGAAGTGCTCCTTGGCCAGGCGCTTGGCATCTGCCTTCGAGCCGGCCGCGAGGGCCGTCGGGGCGGTGACCGCGACGAGGAGGATGCACAGGCGCAGCACCCGACTAGGATAGAGAATGTGACGCCGCGTGCCTACCTACGGCTGGTGATGGCGCTGGCCCTTTTGGGAGGCCACGCCTGCGCCGACTGGGACGGGTTGTCGCGCTGCTTTGGAGGCGCGTGCGATGGCGGTCGGAACGACAGCGGCGTGACCGGCGGCTTCGTGCTCCTGCCGCCGGGCGCGGCGTTGCCGTCGGAGTCGTCCTGCGCTTCCCGCGTGGTCCGGGGAGGCGTGGAGCTCCGGCCCGAGAACGCGACCGCCAACCAGGTGACGCCGACCAGCGCACAGCTCGATGCGCTCCGCGACGCCGGGTGGTCGGGGGTCGATGCGCGGGCCAATGCGCAGGTGCTCTCGCGCGTGACCGGAGCGTTCACCGGAACCACCGACGAGATCATCCAGTGGGCGGCCTGCAAGTGGGGCCTCGACGCGGACGCGGTTCGCGCGCAGGCCGTGCTGGAGAGCAATTGGCGGCAGGGGGCGACGGGCGCCATCTCGACCACGGCGAGTCAGTGGCCGCCGGGCGCCGCCTGCACCGACGGCACCCACTGCTACCAGGCGTACGGAATCATGCAGTTCAAGTGGCTCTACTGGAAGTCGGCGTGGCCCATGTTCCGCGAGAGCACGGCGTTCAACCTCGACCTCGCGCTCGCCTGGCGCCGGGCGTGCTTCGAGGGGTGGGTCAGCTTCCTCGCCGGCACCGCGCCTGCGGGAGGCCCGGCCTACGCGGCGGGCGACTACGAGGGGTGTGTGGGCGAGTGGTCCAGCGGCGACTGGTACAGCTCGGGGGCCCGAAACTACATCGGCCTCTACAACGCGGCGCTCACTGCGCGCGCGTGGGAGAAGTCGGGCTTCTAGCGCTCAGCGCATCACCCTTCGTCGGGCTCCAATGGGCCGCGTGGGGTCGGGGCGGCGGGCGCCCTGCCGAACGTCATGGAGCACCGGGTGTCGGGTGGGGCTTGAACCACTTCACCCGTATTTCACCCGCAAAATCGAAATACGGG
>CAZFXD010000055.1:0-21628 GCA_964522795.1 uncultured Myxococcaceae bacterium | reverse complement strand
GCGATCTCCTGGTCCGACAGAATGATGACCTGCGTCTGGTACTTCTCGGCGATGTTGAACGCATCAACGGTGATGCGAAACGTGTCTTCCACGCACGTCGGTGCAAGCACGGGCCTCAGAACGTCGCCGTGCGCGGAAAACGCCGCCTGAAACAAGTCAGCCTGCTCGGTCTTGGTGGGGAGCCCCGTCGAAGGGCCGCCGCGCTGCACGTTCAGCAGCACCAGCGGCAGCTCGGCGATGGTGGCGAGGCCCAGCATCTCGGTCTTGAGCGACATGCCCGGGCCCGAGGTGGCCGACATGGATTTGACGCCCGCGAACGAGGCGCCGACGGCCGCGCCGAGCCCTGCAATCTCATCTTCCGCCTGCAGGACCGAACCGCCGTACTTCCAGATTTCACGCGTGAGCGTCTGCATCACCTCGGTCGACGGGGTGATGGGGTAGCCCCCGAAGAACTTCACGCCCGAGAAGAGCGCGCCCGCCGCGCACAAGTCGTTCCCGTCACAGAGGAGCTTGGACCCCGGGGCCGCCGGTGGCGCGAGCGTCATCGGCTCCCGCAGTGGGTGGGTGCGGGCGAACTCAATGCCCGCGGCCAGCGCGCGCTCGTTCGCTTCGACGAGTCCTTCGCCCTTCTTGCCGAACTTCTTCTTCAGACCCCGGGCGATCGCGTCCGAGGAGACGCCGAACCAGCCGGACAACAGGCCCAACACCACGCTGGTCTTCGCCTTGTCCGTGCCCGCGGAGCTCTTGGCCAGGTCTCCAATGGGCACCGCAATCAGCTGCGTCGGGACCTCCGGGCGCTCGGTCAGCGTGGCAGGGGGGGCCCCCGCCTTCTCCTCGTAGATGAAGACCGTGTGACGGCCGACCGGCAACTCGGCGCCGAAGCGGAAGAAGTCGTCCCAGTTGAGCGCCACGGCGGCGTCGAGCGCGCTCCCGGGGTTGAACACCTTCTGGGTGCTGAGCCGAACCCGACACGACGACTCGCCGCCGCGAATCTGCGAGCCGAAGCTCTTGGTCATGATGGCGTGGTAGCCGGCGGCCGAAACCGCGGCCAACAGAGACTCTCCAGCGCTCACGACACCGTCGCCGCCTGAACCCGCCATCCCTACGACAAGATCCTCAATCATTCGGTCTACTTCCTCGTCTCGAGGTGAGCCTGCGGATGCGGCAGGTACTGCAAGATCGGCACCCAGCCGGGCCGCCTTGTCCAAGGTCAATCCGGCGCAAACCTTTCGCCCCCTTGGCGCCCCCCGCACTTTCTTCGCCTGATCGCCGTCAACGCGCCCGGAACGGGTGGCACGAAGTCCGCAAGGTCAACGCCCGCTGACGTCCATATACCCGGGAGTTTGCAATGGCCTACGTGGTCGCCGAACCGTGCATCAAGTGCAAGTACACGGACTGTGTCGAAGTGTGCCCAGTGAACTGCTTCTACGAGGGCGCAAACTTTCTCGCGATCCACCCCGATGAGTGCATCGACTGCGGCGCCTGTGAGCCCGTGTGCCCCACCAAGGCCATCTTTCCGGAAGCGGACCTGCCCGAGAAATGGAAAGAGTTCACCGCGCTCAACGCCGAACTCTCCAAGGCGTGGCCGAACATCGCCACCAAGAAGGACCCGCTGCCTGACGCCGAGAAGTGGAAGGACAAGGAAGGCAAGCGCGCCGACCTCGACAAGAGCCCCGGTCACTGACCATGAAATACGTCACCGTCGACGGGAACGAAGCGGTCGCCTCAGTCGCGCATCGATTGAGCGAGGTCATTGCAATCTACCCCATCACCCCCGCGAGCCCGATGGGCGAGCTGTCGGACGAGTGGTCCGCCAACGGCCGGGTGAACCTCTGGGGCCAGGTGCCCAGCATCATCGAAATGCAGTCTGAAGCGGGCGCCGCGGGGACTGTCCACGGGTCGCTTCAGGCGGGCGCGCTCACCACCACCTTCACCTCGTCGCAGGGCCTGCTGTTGATGTTGCCCAACATGTTCAAGCTGGCGGGCGAGCTGACGCCGTTCGTGCTCCACGTGGCGGCCCGAACGCTGGCCACCCACGCGCTCTCCATCTTCTGTGATCACAGCGACGTGATGACCGCGCGCACCACCGGGTTCACGCTCTTGTGCTCCAACTCCGTTCAAGAAGCCCAGGACTTCGCCGCGGTGGCACACGCCGCCACGCTCAAGACGTGGGTGCCGATTCTGCACTTCTTCGATGGGTTCCGGACCTCGCACGAGGTCAACCGCATCGTCCCCATCGACGACGAGACCCTGCGCTCACTCATCGATGAAGAGGCCATCGCCTCGTTCCGCGCGCGGCGATTGACGCCAGATCACCCCCTGCTCCGCGGCACGGCACAGAACCCCGACGCGTTCTTCCAGGCGCGAGAGGCCTGCAACCCGTTCTACGAAGCCATTCCGCAGAAGCTCCAGACCGCCTTTGACGCCTTCGCCAAGCTGACGGGCCGCGCCTACCAGCTGTACGAGTACGCGGGCGACCCCGAGGCCGAGCGCGTGATTGTCATCATGGGCTCGGGAGCGGAGGCCGTGCACGAGACGGTCGACGCGCTACGCGCTCGCGGCGAAAAGGTCGGCGTTCTCAAAGTGCGCCTGTTCCGGCCGTTCTCCGCCGCGCTCTTCGCCGCCGCGCTCCCCAAGAGCGTGAAGTCCATCGCCGTGCTGGACCGCACCAAAGAGCCCGGAGCCTCCGGAGAGCCGCTCTACCAGGACGTCCTCACCTCGCTCCTCGAGACCCAACGCACCCCCATGCCGCGCGTGGTGGGCGGCCGCTACGGGCTGTCGTCGAAAGAGTTCACGCCCGCCATGGTGGCTTCGGTGTTCGCGCAGCTCGAGCGCCCGCAGCCCAAGAACCACTTCACGGTCGGCATCACCGACGACGTCAGCCACACCTCGCTGCCGTGGGACCGGAACTTCGACCTCGAGTCGCCCGACACGGTCCGCGCCGTGTTCTACGGCCTGGGGTCGGACGGCACCGTCTCGAGCAACAAGCAGACGATCAAGATCATCGGCGAAGAGACCGACAACGCCGCCCAGGGCTTCTTCACCTACGACTCCAAGAAGTCGGGGGCGATCACCATTTCGCACCTCCGCTTCGGCCCGCGGCCCATCCGCTCCACCTACCTGGTGTCCAAGGCCAACTTCGTCGCGTGTCACTACGCGCCGCTGCTCGACAAGCACGACGTGCTCGGCCTGGCGGCTCCGGGCGCCACGTTCCTCCTCAACACGCCGCACCCCAAAGACAAGGTGTGGCTCACCCTGCCCCGCCAGGTGCAGGACGAGATTCGCGCCAAGAAGCTGAAGTTCTGCGTCATCGACGGGTTCAAGGTCGCCAAAGACGCCGGTCTCGGGCGGCACATCAGCGCGGTGATGCAGACCTGCTTCTTCGCCCTCTCCGGCGTGCTCCCCAAAGACGAGGCCATCGCCCACATTCGAGCGGGCGTGGAGAAGGCCTACGGCAAGCGCGGCAGCGAAGTGGTGAAACGAAACTTCGCCGCCATCGATCTCACCCTGGCCGAGCTGCACGAGGTGCAGATTCCGGCGACCAACCCCAATGGCCGCAGTCGCCCGCCTGTCGTGCCGGCCGATGCTCCGGAGTTCGTGCGCCGCGTGACGGCCCGCCTGATGTCCGGCGAAGGCGACCTGCTCCCGGTGAGCGCGTTTCCGGTCGACGGAACCTGGCCCACCGCGACGACGCAGTGGGAGCGGCGCGCCATCGCGCTCGAGGTTCCCACGTGGGACTCGAACATCTGCATTCAGTGCAACAAGTGTGCGTTGATCTGCCCGCACGCGGCGATTCGCAGCCAGCTGGCCGACCCGGGCGCGCTGAGCGATGCGCCGGCGAGCTTCAAGACGATGGAGTTCAAGTCGAAGGACCTGGGCCAGGCGCCGTCGGGCAAGCCGTGGCGCTACGCCTTGCAGGTCGCGCCCGACGACTGCACCGGCTGCGGCTTGTGCGTGGAGTTCTGTCCGGCGAAAGACAAGGCCAACCCGCGACACAAGGCCATCGACATGACGCCGGCCGAGCCCGTGCGCGAGACCGAGCGCGCCAATTGGGCGTTCTTCAAGCGACTGCCGCAGCTGGACCGCACCCTCGTGCCCCCCGAGCTCAAGTCGTCCCAATTCCTCGAGCCGCTGTTCGAGTTCTCGGGCGCCTGCGCGGGGTGTGGCGAGACGCCCTACCTGAAGCTCATCACCCAGCTGTTCGGCGACCGCATGTTGGTGGCCAACGCCACCGGGTGCTCCTCCATCTACGGCGGCAACCTTCCCACCACGCCGTGGTCGCAGAACGCGCAGGGTCGCGGCCCCGCCTGGGCCAACTCCCTGTTCGAAGACAACGCGGAGTTCGGACTCGGGTATCGCCTCTCGCTCGACGCGCAGACACGCCTGGCCGGCGGCTTGCTCACGCAGCTGGCGCCGAAGATCGGCGATGAGCTGGTGAAGGAGATTCTGGCGGCCGACCAGAACAGCGAGCAGGGGCTGCGCGACCAGCGTTCGCGCGTGGAGATGCTCCGGTCGAGGCTCAAGCACATCCCCGGCTTTGAAGCGAAGAAGCTCGCCCGCCTCGCCGACGCGTTGGTGAAGAAGTCGGTGTGGATTGTCGGTGGCGACGGCTGGGCCTACGACATCGGCTACGGCGGCCTGGACCACGTGCTCGCCTCCGGCGCCGACGTGAACATCATCGTGCTGGACACCGAGGTGTACTCCAACACCGGTGGGCAGCAGTCCAAGGCCACGCCCATCGGCGCGTCAGCCAAGTTCGCGGCCAGCGGCAAGGGCGTGGGCAAGAAGGACCTCGGCCTGCTTGCCATGGGGTACGGGCACGTCTACGTGGCCAGCATCGCGCTGGGCGCCAAAGATGCCCACACGCTCAACGCCATTCGCGAAGCCGAGAGCTACCACGGGCCCTCGCTCCTCATCGCCTACTCGCCCTGCATCGCCCACGGGTACGATTTGAAGCTCTCCGCCGAGCAACAGAAGCTGGTGGTCGACTCAGGCATCTGGCCCCTCTACCGGTTCGACCCGCGCCGCATCGCCACGGGTGAACCGCCGCTGAAGCTTGACTCGCCGCCGCCCAAGTCGAAGGCCCGCGACTTCATGAAGAACGAGGGCCGGTTCCGCATGGTCGAGATGCGCGACCCGAAACGCTACGCCCAGTTGCTCGACCTGGCTGACGCCAACGCCGCCTCGCGCCGCCTGGTCTACGAACAGCTGTCGCACGTCCTCCACTCGAGAGCCAAGGAGACTCCCTGATGTCCGTCGATCTCTCGACCTCGTGGTTGGGGCTGAAGCTGAAGCACCCGGTCATCACCGGTGCGTCGCCCCTGGTAGACAACCTGGACACCGTCCGCTTGCTGGAAGACTCAGGCGCGGCCGCCATCACCATGCACTCGCTGTTCGAGGAGCAACTGGCGGCAGAGCAGTTGGCGGCGCATCACCACTTCGACGGTTCGGCCAACGCGTCCGCTGAGTCGACCAACTGGTTCCCGTCCACGTCTGACTTCCGGCTGGGGCCCGACGCGTACCTGGAACAGATTCGCAAGGTGCGCGAAGCGGTGAGCGTGCCGGTCATCGGCTCGCTCAACGGCTCCACGCCTGGAGGCTGGCTCGACTACGCGCGGCTGATTGAGAAGGCCGGCGCGCACGCCATGGAGCTGAACCTGTATGCCTTGCCCTCTGACGCTCATGAAGACGGCCCGGCGGTCGAGGCGCGGCAGCTTGAAATCATTCGCGCGGTGCGCGGCGCGGTGAAGATTCCGCTCGCGGTCAAGCTGTCGCCTTTCTACTCCTCGCTGCCGAACTTCGTCTCCAGGCTGGAGACCACGGGCGTCAACGGCATCGTCTTGTTCAACCGGCTGTACCAACCGGACATCGACATCGAGAACCTGGCCCTGGAGCGGGTGCTGCACCTGTCGGAGCGCACCGAGCTGTTGCCGCGTCTGCGGTGGCTCGCGGTCCTGTCGCCCAACACGAAGCTGTCGCTCGCGGTCAGCGGCGGCGTGCACGAGAGCGTGGACGTGGTGAAGTCACTCATGGCCGGCGCGCACACCGTCCAGGTGGTCTCGGAGCTCTTGCGGCGCGGGCCGCGGCGCCTGCTCACCATCATCGCGGGCTTGAAGACGTGGCTGGAGCAGAAGGAATACGAGTCGGTGGCACAGCTCACCGGCAGCATGAACCTCAAGCGCTGCCCCGACCCGTCCGGCTACGAGCGCGCGAACTACGTCAAGCTGCTCCAGAGCTGGCACGGTAACTTCCGTCTCCCGTGAGCGGTGCCCCGAGGGGGAACCCTGGGGAGCAAACGCAACCCGCTTCGGCCCTCTTCGGCCGCACTTCGGGGGCGTGCGCGCAGAACGCGACCGTGCTGAGGAGGAAGACCGCCTCCGACAAACCTCAGTTCGAGCCCGACACCCGGTCGTTGATGTGGTGGGAGGTGAAGCCACCGTCCGGCAGCGGAGTCACGATGATGCCACCGTCCGGGAAGATGCTGAGGCCGTGGCAGCTGCTGCATGGGGTCGTCAGCGCCACACCGGGCTGGTGACCGAGGCTCCCGTCGACGGGCGGGAGCGCGTGGCACGCGGTGCCACACACAGCTTCAGTCGCCCCGTTGGTCCACTTGGGTGAGCGATTGAGCGTCGACGTGGTGTCGAGCGCGAACCCGTTGCTGGCGCCGTGGCAATAGACGCTGCAGGTGGCGTTCGCGCCGTTGTACGTGCCCGCCGCGCCATCGACGAAGGCCAGGCTCTTCGACGCGATGGCCGGGGGGAAGACTTCGGCCGGGCTCGCGGAGTCGATGTGCCCAGCCGCCCGGAACGTCGCCGGCACCAGGTGGCACTCATCGCAGGCCAACGGACCACGCAACCTGGAGGCGCGAATGTGAGCGTCGTGCGCGCCGACCGTCTGCACGTTCGCCGCGGTACGCTTCGACGTGTCGTAGAAGGCACCCCCGCCGGGCCCCTGATGACAGGTGTCGCACTTGCCGTCGGCGGCCACCAGGTCGACCTTGCCGTTGAGGTGGAGCGCCGTCTCGACGCCGCCGTCGGTGTACGCGGCGCCGTGACACATGGCGCAGCGGTTGTCGAAGTGGTTGGACGGCGGCTGCCCGTGGCACGCGTCACATGCGAGCGCCCCCTGCCCCACCACGTTCCATTTCGGGGTGTGCGTCTTCGCGGCCGTATCGGCCGGGTTTGGCGAGTGACACGCGGTGTTGCCGCACGTCCCCATCGCGGGGTCGTACGCCACGCCAGCGTCAGTCGCTGAGCGGGTCACCTTCACGCGCGCCGCGCCAAAGACGAACCCGCCGTCCAGCCGGTAGTGGCCTTCATCCTCGGGCTTCTTCACGTCCAGGTGGCAGGTGGTGCAGTCGTAGGCGGGGTGCGTGGCGCTGGCCATCACGTGCTTCCGGTGCGCGCCCACGCCCATGGTCTTGGTCGAACGAGAACCGCTGAGCGCCCTGGGGGGCGCCGCCGAGTCCTTGTCCCCGTGACAGGTGTTGCAGGCCTTCGGCCCTTCCGCCGCGGTGTGGCACACGTGGCAGTCGTACCCGGACTTGCCGCCGCGCAAATCATCGCCGTGGCACTCCGTGCATTCCTTGGTCGAGTAGCCGGCGTCGCGAAGCGCCATGCCGTGGAATTGCTCGCTGTCGGTCGGGGTGACCCAACCCTTCGGGTGGTTCTCGTACGCCTTGGGCGCGGCTCGGCAGGTCACGACCCAGCTCTTCAGCGCGGCATACGCCTCGACCGGAATCGCCCGGTGCCCAGCGCGCTCGCCGCGCGCGGCAACGAGGAACGCCGAGTCGACATTGCCCGGGTCGACCCGGGGCGCGCCGTCTTCCGTGCGCGAGACCGTGCTCACATGGTCCCCCACGACATAGCCGCCAGCCGCGTCCGTGCGGTTGTGGCAAGTGCCGCACTGTTTCTCAACCACCGGTCGAATCTTCTCTTCGTAGTTGGGGCACTGCGGCTCAAAGGTGGAGGGCCGATAGTTTCCGCAGCCGGCAGCAGCCAGTGAGGCGGCGAGGAATCCGACAAGTCTCAATTTCATCGAAATGGCTATTCTCATGAGGGACCTACGCGGTCGGTCGTTTCCGGGGAGGGATGATTTCGTAGATCGCGGCCGAACCGAACATGAGCATGAGGCCGACGATGAAGATGACCGGGCTGAACGGCACGAGCGGGTCGGCGGTGGGGCGGGTCCCCACGCGATTCGAAAGCGCGAACCCGACGGCGCCCACCCCAACCCCCAGCGCCAGCACCAACAGACTCGTCACGAGGCGAACGCGGCCCAGGGACCCCAGCACTTCCGCTTCCTCATGCGCGCCCGGAATAATCGGGAACACCCAGAGGAACACGCTGTACATCAGCGCTCCGAGGCAAACGAGGCCGAACACCACCCCCAACTCGACGGGCGACGGCACATAGGAACCTTCCGGCCACGGGAGCAACATGCCGTGCGTCTGCGACGGAACTACCAGCAGATACCGCTTCAGCACCGCGCCCACGTTTACCAACAACCCCGCGAGGACGTTCAGCCAGATGAAGGTCCGCCCGGCAGCGAACTGGAGAAACAAGATCACCAGCGCGAGCACGAACGACCCGACCTCGAGGAAGAAGAGTCGGCTGTAGTCGCCGGTCACCATCTCGTGGGCGAAGTGCCGCTCTTTTTCACCGGCGGCGTAGGTCGCCGTGAGCTCTTCCGCGATGACGAAGTAGAGGAGCACCAGCACCAACACCCAGAGAAAGTTGCCCAGCCAGCGAAACGCCGAGAGGCGAATGACGTCGTGGAGCCCCAGGGTCGACCGCAGCACCGCCGCGATGACAATCAGCACGCCGATGCCGGAGACACCGGCCGCCACCACGAAGCTGGGCGCTTGCAGGGCGCTGAACCAACCTGGCCGCGCTCCCTGGATTCCGAAGATGAAGCCGAGCGTGGAGTGGGCCGTCACCAGCAACGGGAGAATGAAGAGCGACAACCAGAAGCTCGAGGCGTGGTGCCGGGCCACTTCTTCCGCGCTGCCCCGGTACCCGCTCGCCCACAGCACATAGAACAACCGGAACGGTGAGCGTCGCTTCGCCATCATCGCGGCATCAGGCCGTCCCGAAAGAAAGAAGTACACGAGGCTGGCGAAGAGGTACCCGCCGATCACCATGGTGAACGTGCCAAAGAATGGAGAGGAGGGGCGCGCGTACTTGGGCAGGTTCAACAACCCCACCATCGGGCGGCCCAGATCGGCCAGCACCGCCATCGCCCCCACCAACAACGCCACGATGGTGAGGAGCTCGGCCATGCGTGCGAGGGGCTTCAGCTCTTCCAGGGCGAACAGCCGCACCAGCGCGGCGACGGTGATCCCGGCGAAGCTCACCCCGATGAAGACCACGTAGAAGACGATGTAGAGCCCCCAGCCGACCCCGCCGCTCCCCACGGTGCGCAGCCCCGTGACCACGTCGCCGTGAATCATCTGTTGCCCAAAGCAGTAGATGCCCAGCGCGGTCCCGGCGAGAAGAAACAGCGCCCACAATGCCCGGAGGGCCGTCAACGGCCCCACGCCGGCCAGATTGTGACTCTCTGAGTGCGCGTCGTTCATCGTTGGCTCCTACTCGCGCGACTTCGTTTCCCGCAGGTAGACGACCTTGGGTTTGGTCCCCAGCTCTTCGAGCAGGCGAATGGCGCGCGGGCTGTTGTGCAGGCGCGAGACGTCGCTCTTGGGATCATTGAGGTCGCCGAAGGTAATCGCGCGCGCCGGGCAGGCTGTGGCGCAGGCGGTGAGATGGCGGAAGTCGTTGTCGGTGAGCGCCCGCTCGTCGGCCCGCGCCTGCTCTTTGCACGAGCGCACGCGGTGATGGCAGAAGGTGCACTTCTCGACCACCCCTTCCGGTCGCGTGGCCACGGCCGGGTTGAGCGCTTGCTGCTCGAACCCATCCCACTCCGGCTTGTCCCAGTTGAAGTAGCGGCGTGAATAGGGGCACGCAGACATGCAGTAGCGGCACCCAATGCACCGGTCCCAGATCTGGGCGACGATGCCCTCGTCGTTGAGGTACGTGGCGCCCACCGGACACACCTTGGTGCACGGAGGCTCGTCGCACTGCATGCACGGCACCGGCATGACTTCGACCTTGAGCGACGGGTACTCGCCCTTCGAGGTCGTCAGCAGGTCCATCCAGTAGATGGCGCGCGCCTGCTCGGATTGGTCGGGCCCGGGCGCAGGCACGTTGTTTTCGACCTGACAAGCCACCACGCAGGCGCCGCAGCCACTGCAGCGGTCCATGTCGATGGCCATGCCCCACTTGTGCTGGTGCTCGGCGTGCCCCTTGGCGCTCTTCTTGTCGTCCTTCGCTTCGGCGGGAGCTTCTTTCTTCTCGGGCTCGCTCGCCAGCGCGCGCCCGGTGGCCAGCGCGACCAGCGCGCCCGCCGCGCCCGTGGCGAACGCCTCCAGGGCTTTGCGACGGTGTTCATCGCGAAGCGAATCGGCGCCCTGAGCAGGCCTGGCCGCCAGCATCCAGTCGAAGAGGCTCATGACGGCCTCCGAATCATCGCCCGCGTGCCCGTGAGGGCGAAGGTCCCCGAGTGAACGTCCTCGTTGCCGGGCGCCAGCAACCCCAGGGCGCTCGAAGCTTCGCCGGGTTTTGGAGGCCATACGCCGTGTCCCAGCGCCAGCCCCAGCGTCCCCGGCCGAATCCCCGGCCGGACCAGAACGAAGAGCTCGCGGGAACCCGCTTCGGTCTCGACCACGACCTTCTCACCGTCCCGGAGCGCCAGCTTCCTGGCATCGGACTCCGACAGTTCGACCCGGTCGCGGTACGGGTTGCCATCGACCAGGGGCAGCGACACCAGACGCCGCGAATGACGCACGCCGCCCTCCGCGTAGTTGATGGCCCGGTACGGGAGCAGCACGAACGGGTACTTCTTCGCGTCGCCCGCGAAGACGGGCTCCTGATGGTGCGGCAGACACTTCAAGTCACTGTCCGTGTCCAGGCCGGCCGCCTTGAGCGCCCCCGCCATGGTCTGGGAGTAGAACTCGAATTTCTTCGACGGCGTCGGGAAGTCGAACTTCTCGTAGCGGGGGGCTTTGCGCCACCACCCGCCGTTCGTCTGCATCGACTCGATGAGCCCATCGAGGTCTTCGGCGTCGGACGAGGCCCCGTCTTGCTTGCACAGGCCCTCCAATCGCTCCTCCATCGCCGCCCGATAGGAGTCGAACTCAAACGCGGCGGCCACAGGGCCGCCGATCGCTTTGGCGATCTTGAGCAGAACCTCACCCGTGGGCTGGGTGTCGAACACCGGCTTGACCGCCGGCTGGCGAAGCCCAACCGCGGGAGCACCCAACGCGGGCGCCGCCTCGACGTATTCCCAGCGCTCGAAGTACGTGTGGTCCGGCAGCACGTAGTCCGCGACCTGGGTTGACTCATCGGGGAGCGGAGAGAAGCTGACGACCAGCGGAGTCTTCGCCAACGCGTCGAGCCACTTCTTGCTGTCTGGCTTGGAGAACCCCGGGTTCGACTGGTGCAGAAACACCGCCCCCGCCGCATAGGGCTTCTGGTCGAGCAAAGCCTGTGGCAGCCGGTGGACGGACGACTGGCGGAGCAGGGCGCCCGCGGCCCCCACGCCGTCCAGGCGCGTGGCCGCGAGGCCCGCTTTGGCCACCTCATCAAGTTCGACGTTCTTCCACGCCGCCAGGGGCGCGCGCTCCTGCACGAGCAACCCGCCGGGGCGCTCGATGCTCCCCAAAAGCGCGTTGAGCGCGTGAATGCTCATGGCCGTGAACAGGCCGTTGCTGGTGGCGGTCGCCAGCGGGTCAGGCACCACCACCGCCGGCTTGAACTCGACCATGTCGTGGGCGATGCGCTCGATGTCCTCAACCGCGACCTGCGTCAGGGCCGCGACCTTCTCGAGCGCGCCCTCCTTGAGCACCACGTCCTTGAACCCGCGGTGCATCTTGCCGTCGGCGCCCTTGAAGTCTTCGAAGCCGAACGCGTGTTCGGCCACGAACTTCTCGTCGTACAGTTTGTCGCGCACGAGCACGTGGCACAGCCCCAGCGCCAGCGCGCCGTAGGTGCCCGGCTCGATCGCAAACCACTCGTCGGCCTTCATGCTCGTCACGGAGTACCGCGGCGAGACGTTGACGAACTTGACCCGCTTTCCGGGCATGCCGCGGCGGCCTGAGCTGGCGGCGCGCATCATGTGAATGGTCTGGCACCAGCTCTCGAGGTGGGAGGTGCCGAAGCCAAGCACGTACGACGTTCGGTCCCAGTCGATGGCGGGCAATTCGTAGACGCCCTGCATCGCGAGCGCCGCCACGGCTTTCGCGCCGTCTGACGTCCCGCGGTGGTCGAAGACGTTGGGGGTGCCGTACGCACGCCCGAATCGAGTCCACAGGTCCCGCATCGGCCCACGCGCTTCACCGCTCAGCAGGACGACCGAGCGGGCTTCGTTCTTCTCGCGCAGCATCTTCAGGTGGCCGCTGATTTCGGCGATGGCCGCATCCCACGCGACCGGAACCAACTTGCCGCCCTTGCCGCCTTCACGCTTCATCGCCGTCTTGATGCGATCGCGGTGGTACAGCATCTCCGTGCCAGATTGCCCCTTGGGGCCCACCGTGCCGCGGTTGATGGGGTACGCCTCGATGCCGCTGACCCCCACGGCGCGCCCCTGCACCACGCGCACGTTGATGGCGCAGCCTGCGGGGCACTGACCGCAAACACTGGAGATGGTCTCTTCAAACCCCTTCGGCTTTCCGGCGCTCCCCGGCACCGGCGGCTTGTTCAGCGCCTTCTTGAACGGGTCCTCACTCTCGTGCTTCTTGCAGCCGTCGAGCAACGTCGCGGCCGCTGCTGCGGCGGGCGCCCCGAGAAGGAAGCTGCGTCGATTCGGTTTCGTCACGTCCGCCTCCTCATTGGTGGCACGTCAGGCAATCGGTGGAAGCGCCCTTCTTCTGATGGCACTCAATGCACGAGGCCATCGAGGTCGCGACGTTGGGAAGGGAGACCGGCTGCTCCTGCGACTTCATGTCGCCATGACAGACGTCGCATTCCATCTCGGCGAACGCCACGTGAGCGCGGTGAGAGAAGTACACGTGCCCCGCGACCTGATTCACCTGAACCCAGGCGATCTCCTGCTTCTTCGCCACGGCGTCCATGATGGCTTCTTCGAGCTTCGGATCTTTCCCCTGCACTTCTTTGTGGCATTTGACGCACACGCGGAGCGGCGGCAGCGTCGCCGCGGGGCCATCCGCGGCTTTTTCGTGGCACGTCGAGCAGTCGATGTCGGCCTTGATGTGGGCCTTGTGATTGAACGCGATCGGCTGCGTCACGGGTTCGGCCCGACTGCACGCGGCTAAGAACGCGAGAGTGAACGCGCAGACACCGCTAGAGATGGCAGATCTGGCACATTGCATTTTTGCCGATCTCCTCTCGAGAGTGCCGCAGGTTGAACGATGGCGGGTGCGGGTTCCCACCCACGCCACCGGACTTGTGGCAGCTGACGCAGTTCGAGGCGGCACCTTGATCGTGGCACGCGGCACAGCTGTTGATGTCTCGGCGCGCCGCCGGTCCATGGGTGTCGCCCGAGCCGAAGCCCAGCGGGTGCGGGTTCAGCCCATTCGCGGCGCCCGTCACCAGCCCACTCTTCAAGTGGCAGCTCTGGCAGAAATCCGTGCCGTGGCAGCGTTGGCACGAACTCTCGTCTGCTTTGGCCTCGACGGGGTGACGGCCGAGGAAGTCGTGTCGGTGAATAAACGCGCGGTCCGTGCGCTCCGGGAGAATGGTGTCGATCTTCTTCGCGTCGGTCTTGGAGTGACATTCGCTGCAGAAGGACTGCTCGTGGCACGTCTCACACGAGGCGCCGGCGGAGCGCGCTTCGGCCGAGTGGTTCTTCAGCCAGTCACCGCGATGAGAGAAATTGGCGATCGGCTTCAAAGGGTACTTGTGCAGGTCGACGTGGCACGTGCTGCATTCACCCTTGGCCCAGTGCTCGTCGTGCTCATGGCAGTCGAGGCAGGTGTTCATCGACGGCGCTTTCACCTGCGTCACCAACGGCTCGGGCAACGACTTGTGGCACACGGTGCAGTCTTCTTTGACGCGCTCGATGTGCTCCGTGTGATTCATCTTCAGGTCGCGCTCGCGGGCCACGTAGGTCCGCGGGTGCTCAGGGTCCGTGTGGCAGAAGCCGCAATTCCCCTTCTCTTTCTCTTCCTTGTGGCACTTGAGGCAGAGCTTTTCCTTGGGCAGGTCGACTGTGGTGAGCGTGGTCGACTCGAAAATCGTCTCGTGACAGGTGGCACAGTCGACGTCGGCCTTGGCGTGCCGCGCGTGCGGAACCTTGATGTGATCGCCGCGCCCGGTGAGCGCGCCGAACAGTCCGGCACACGCCACGGTCGTCATGCTGACCACCGCGATCATCCAGTGTCGTGAGTTCGAAGGACGGAAGGTCATGGCGTGCGGCTCTCACCCGGAAAGTTGTACGCGAGCTTCGCCATCACCTCGTAGCGGCCGTCGAAGGTCGGCGTAGTCGCACCGAAGAACGTCAGCCCGACCATCCAGGCGTCGGCCAGCTGCCAGGTCGCGGTGATGGCAGACGAGAACGAGAGGTTCTTGCCGCGAATCGCCTGGTCCAGCACGTAGGTCTCGAGGTCGACGGCGAGGCCGAGGCCCATGGGCATGACGTGCCGTGCCCCCAGGCGAGCCTGGGTAAATGCATTGGACGGGATCGAAAGGCGTCGGAACTGAAGCGACGCGTTGGAGGTAGGCAGCCGCGGCAGCTTGTACGTCGCCCGCAGCCCCAGCTCATACCCGAGTTCCTTGTTGATCCACAGGGCGCGGCCATCGCCGTAGATGCCCAGCGAACGGGTCAGCTGATACGCGATGCTCGCGCCGGCGTCGTCGCGGCTCGTCTCGGCGAAGACGCTGAAGATTGAGTTGCGAGCCAGAAACAGGTCCGGCGCCGTACGACGGTAGGCGAGGGCCACCTCGAGGTCTTCGAGCGGCTGCCATCGCGGACCGACATCCAGCTCCACCAATCGCTTGTCGTCCACGCTCCAGGTGATCGACCCGAGCAGCGTGAGCGAGCGCCAGGGCACCCACCTTGCGTCGGCGCCGATGTCTTCGCGAGAGAGCGCGCCCTTCTGGGCCGTGTAGATGAAGGACGCCCCGATCTGGGCGTCGGTCGAGGGCGCCCAGTACAACCGGGCACCGCTGGCGAGGTCGCCGCGCAGAAAATTGGCGAACCGCTCGCGAACCGGTTGCCCGACGAAGCCCGTCAACCCGAACCCCAGCGTGCCTTTCAGGTCGAGGAGCAGCCCGTCGAAGTACTGGTTCCGCGCCACGCCCCCGGTGACGAACTGGCGACCGAGGCGAACGTTGAGGTGCTTCTTGAACGCCTTGCCTTCGACGTACACCAGGTTGACGTCACCGGAGAGCCCAGCCGGAGGCTCACCGGGGACCGCCAGGGCCCCCCAGGCGTCGACGGTAATACCAACGTCGTCGAGCACGGGGGTATCGATGCCGCGGGCGCGAAGGCCAACCAACTCATACAGAGGAACGACGGTGCGCACCTGACCGTTGACGAGGTCAGGCCGCGCGCCAAACAGCGTGGTCGAGCTGGCCTGCACGTCCGCCGCCCACGCGCCAGTGGAGGACACAAGGACGGCAGCCGCGACAAGCCAGCTCGAGCGCATTGGGTTCGAGCCCTCGGAACTACTGCTTGAACTCTCGAACCATCTTCACCAGGGCGTCGACCTCGGCAGGCTTCAGCTCCTCTTTGAAGGCGTCCATCTCCTGCTTCACGCCGTCCTTGGTGCCTTTCGACCCTTCCATGATGGCCTTCTTGAAGTCCTCGTCAGAGCCCTTCTGGAACTCGGCGGAGGCCATGTCCCGCACCTTCATCTTTTCGCCCTTCTCGGTCTTGCCCTTGCCGTCTTTCCCGTGACAGCCCGAGCACTTCGAGTTCCACAGCCGCTCAATCTTCTTGTCGGCGGCCTGCGCGGAGAGACCAGCTGCGAGAACCACTGCGAACGTCCACATCGAGATGCGTTTCATGGTGTCCTTTCTGAAATGACACGGGCTTGGTTGCTAGACCCGTGCCGCCGTTGTTTACAGGGGACGGACGAAACCGGTCGAGCAATCATTTCGTGATCGAAGTCACAATCGCATTTTTTGCGTGGATCACGCCGGCCAGAACTTGCTTGAGTTCCGGCCCCGGTCGGGAGTGCCGGTCACAACATTGTCACCACTGTGGCGTGACCGTTGCAGAGGCTGGACCTGATTCAGTCCTTTTGGAGGCATACACATGACGCGCTTCACTGTGGGTTCTCGGAACGTTGCGGCGATGCTGGTGGCCGCGACGATGGCTGCGTGCGGAAGCGCCCCCCCGGGCCCCAAGGGTGACCCGGGCGCTGCCGCAGCCCCGTGCACCGTGGTGAAGAACGCCGATGGGAGCGCGACCATCAACTGCCCCGACGGAACGTCCGTCAGCGTGGCCGGGCCCAAAGGTGACACGGGGACGCCCGGAACCGCGGGAAATTCATGCTCCGTGGCGAAGGTCGACGGCGGGTCCCTCGTGACGTGCACCGACGGTACGAACGTCCTCGTGGCCACCCCGGTGAACGGCACCAACGGCACCAACGGTTCGAGCGCCGACAACTTCCAGGTCAGCAACTTTCACGGCAGCGACTTCTTGCTCGCCGACCAGCTGGCCAAGACCGGCAAGTTCTACGCGAAGGCCACCATCACCTCGGCGACCGCAGACAGCTCGGGCAAGGTGACGGTGAACTTCGAGGTCAAGGATCCGGCGAACAAGGCGGTGCTGGGCATCAAGTCCATCTACGCCAACATCGCCAAGCTCGTCCCCCCCCCGGTGGACGGCACCCTTTCCTACACGCGCTGGGTCCCGTACCTGGTGCGCATTCAGATGGTCTCGGGGTCTGACGCTGGCAACTGGCCGAAACCCGACGGCACCTGGGCCTATCAGGGAAGTCGAGAGAACAACGGCACGCTCACCGAGAACGGCAACGGCACGTACACCTATGTCTTCGCAACCAACATCTCGAACATCTCCTTCCCCGATGGAGGCCCGGCCATCGCCTATGAGCGCAACCTGACCCACCGCGTGGCGATCATGATGGGTGGCGCCTCTGGCCCCACGGCGTCGGCGGAGTTCGACTTCGTCCCCGACGGCTCTGCGGTCACCACGACTCGGAACATCGTCGAGACCACCGCGTGCAAGTCGTGCCACGGCCAGGGGTTCGCGGCCCACGGCGGCGATCGGGTCACCGCTGGCAACTGCGTCACCTGCCACACCACCGGCATGTTCGATCCGCAGAGTGGCGAGTCGCTCGACTTCAAGGTCATGATTCACAAGATCCACGCAGGCGGCGAACTCGCGTCGATTGCGGGGCCGGACGGCATCGTGTGGGACAACCCCGCCACCACCGTCGACGAATCAGCGGACAACGGGCACTACGCCATCTGGGGGTTCAACAACACCAAGTTTGAGTGGTGGAAGGTCGAGTTCCCCGCCGTGATTGAGAACTGCGAGAAGTGCCACACCGGGAGCGGGGCTCAAGTGAACAACTGGAAGGAAGTCCCGTCGCGCGCGGCCTGCGGGTCTTGCCACGACACCATCGACTTCAACGCTGATGCCGGCGTCTCCATGCACCCGGGCGGCTTGGTGACCAAGGACTCCCAGTGCAGCACGTGCCACCCGGCCACCGGCACTATCAACTCGCTCATTCACCCGGTGGTGGAGTCGCACGACTGGGTCGCGGACGACCAACGCAACATTCCCGAGTTCACGGTCGGCCTCAGCGTGTCGGCCCCGGCGAATGGGAAGTACTTCGTCGCCGGCGAAGCACCGAAAGTGACCTTCACCTTGACCGACGCGGTGGACGGCGGCCTGGTCGATCACACCGCCCTCACCTCCGGCGCGTCGGCCGTCGGCTGCGGCACCACGCCGAAATTGTGCTCGACCTCGCGCGATGGGGCGCTCGCTTCGGCAAACTTCTTCGTCAACGGCCCCCGCGCCCGCCGCAACCCTGTCTTGAGCAGCATCGCGCGGGTGAAAGTCATCGCGCCCACCAACGGACCGTGGGACCTCTCCGCTGCGGGTGCGTCGCTGATCGTCCGCTTCGACGACGGAGAAGACTTGAACCGCATCCTGCCCAACGGTCAGGACAAGGTCCTCCCCAGTCTGGTGACCGTGGCCGTACCCGCGACGGGGTTCTTTGCGAACAAGGCCGCAGCGACTCCCACCGAAGTGCGCGATTGGCTGAATGCAAACGCGAACTTCGCGGCGCGTGGCATCGCCTACCTCGACACACCAGGAACGGGACGACTGGCGATTCGCAGCCGGAACCTGGGCCGCTTGTTCGCGATTCAGCTTCAGACGAGCGCGGTCGCGACCACGGTGTTCGGAGGCGACACCACGCTCAAGCTCGTGGGCGGGTTCACAGCGGCGAACAACATCATCACGGACGTGAAGGCGACGAAGTTCAGCGACCGCATCGAGTACCAGTTGGATCCGGTCGATGACCTCGTCCCCGGCACGTACATGGTCAGCGCGGAAATCGGCGACCGCGGCCGCGTTGACGGCAACAACTACAAGACACCGTCGGTGAAGATCATCACCTTCCAGGTGAAGCAGGAAGCCGTCGAACCCCCGCCGGCGGGCAACTGCAGCAGCTGCCACCAGGCGAACAACGGCAAGGGCTTCGTGCTCGACTACCCGCGCCACAACAAGATCTTCAGCGCGAACGCGGTCGATCAGTGCGGTGCCTGCCACGACTATCAGGTGCAGGACGCCACGGTCGCGGGTTGGTCCGGCGCCGGCGCCATCGCGCGCCGCGTCCACGGCGTCCACCGGGGCTCCGATCTCCAGTACCCGCTCATCACGGTCGGGTACTCGAACGGAGATCCGGTGCCGGGCCGAAACTGGGACATCGAGTTCCCGCAGGACATTCGCAACTGCGAGACGTGCCACCCCGCGGCCACCACCAGCGGCACGTGGAAGACGAAGCCCGCGCGCCTGCCCTGCGGCGGCTGTCACGACTCCGACCCGGCCACGGCCCACATGAAGGCCATGACCTTCGACCCGACGCCGCTCCAGCCGTACAGCGGCGACGAGCTCGAGTCGTGCGCCGTCTGCCACGCACCGTAAGCACGTTCGAAACGAGCCGCGCCTGATGACCCGAACAAGCCTCCTCCACCTTGTTCTGGCCGCAGGCGCGGTGTCGTGTTCGCAGCGCCCAGCCGCCGCCCCGCCCTCGCCTCCTCCGAGCGACGTCGTCGCCACCGTCAACGGCAAGCCCATCACCGAGACTGAGCTCAAGCTGCGCCTGCGCGGTGACGGCCACGGTGCGGCGCTCACCGATTCGCCCGAAACGCGCCAGGCCGTTTTGGACGCATTAATTGCGCAGGAATTGTTCGCGCAGAAAGCGGCGGAAGTCGGCCTCGACGGAGACCCCCAGTACCGCCAGGAGGTACAGCGCCTCGAGGCCCAGCTGCGCGACGTGCGGCGGCGAGAGCTGTCCAAGGCGTACCTCACCAAAGAGGTGTGGGGAAAAGCCGAAGTGACCGACGCCGATGCGAAGAAGTACTTCGACGAGAACGCCGCCCACATTCGAACTGAGCTGCGGGTGCTGCAGATTCTCAAGAAGGGGCGCGCGGCGATGGAGCCGGTGCTCCAGGCGCTGGCCGCGGGGAAGCCGTTCGAAGAAGTGGCGGCGGCGCAGTTCCCCGCGCTGCCTGATGGACAGAAGCCCTGGGAGACGCCCCCGCTCGCCTGGCAACAGGTGCCTGCGGCGTGGTGGGCCGAGATCGACAAGCTCCAGCCCGGGCAGGTGAGCGGTCCCATCGCCGGCCCGGCCGACCGCGTGTGGGTGCTGAAGCTGCTCGCGCGGACGGAGAAGCCAGACGTCACGTTCGACAGCGTCAAAGAGGCCCTGAAGGCGTACCTGAGGTCTGCCACCCTGGACGGCGCCCGCGAACGCGCGCTCCAGCAGTTGCGGGCCGCTGCGAGCATCAAGACCTTCGCGCTGCCGCCCCCGGCGACGGAGTAGCTACCTCGTCATCAGCATTGCCGCAGAGGGCCGCTTCCACTAGGACGCGCGCCCCATGAAAAAAGCACTCCCGTTCCTCGTCTCGCTCGTCGTGGTCACCTCCGCCTGGGCCGCGTGGCCGACCCTGGCGGGCTCGGACCTGGTCATCTCGCTCCAGCCCACCAGCGCCAACCCGGAGATTCGGGTGCTGGAGCGGGACGGACAGGGTGGCTACATCGCGGCGTTCGGCCAGACCCTCGCTGGCTCCTCCACCAACGTCGACGTGTTTGTGGAGAAGGTCACCGCGGCGGGTGAGGTGACCTGGAACCAGGCCACCGACGGCGGCTACATGGGCAAGCTCGCCATCACCGGCTCCGGAGACCAGTGGCCGTTCGACGTGGTGCTGGACAGCACGGGCGGGTTCTTCCTCGGCTACTTCGACGGCACCAACACCATTCGGGTGCAGCACTTCGACAGCAACGCCAACGTGGTGGGTGGGTTCAACGCCTTCATGGGCACGGGCGACATCGCCCATATGATCTCGAACGGCTCGGGCGGCGTGGTGCTGCTCTACGGCACCTACCTCACCGTGTCGCTGGTCAGCCTCGACGCGACCGGGGTGCCGGTGCTCGGCCCGACCCAGGCCGCCACCAACTCCGACCTGCGCAACGTGCAGATGGTCGCGGACGGCGCGGGCGGCTTCGTGGTCGGGTACACCTATTACGTCAGCCCGCAGGTGGCGCGGTTCACCTCGACGTTCCAGAAGTCGTTCGCCGCCAACATCACCACCGGCATCAGCCCGCAGTCGGGCACCACCATGGACGTGTGCGGTGACGGCGTGGGCGGAGCCTGGGCGCTGATTCAGGAGGCGCAGGGGGGCGGCACGCAGAACACGCTGTATCTGCAGCGCACGTTCGTCGACGGCGGCTTCCTCTTCCGGCCGGCCGATGGCGGCACCACCTCCGAACCCCGCCGCGTCACGAGCACGGAGCCGGCCACGGGCCGGAGTGAGCGCCTCATCAACCTCGAGCCTGACGGCCTCGGCGGCGCGTACCTGGTGTGGAACGACATTCGCTCGGGGCAGCAGCTGCCCATGGCCCAGCACGTCAACCCGGCCGGCGCTGACCTGTGGACCGCCGGCGGCGTGGTGCTGGCCACGGCGCAGATTTCAACGCGCGCGAACGGCAGCGGCCGGGTGGACCCGGTGGTTCGCCCTGGAAAAGACGTGACGTTCTTCTGGGGCACGGAAGTCCCGGCCACCATTCGAGCGCAGCGCATGACGTTCGACGGCGGGCGCGACTTCGCGTTTGGCGGCGTCCTCGTCTCGTCCAACTCGGCTCAATACATTCGTCGCCTCGTGACGACCGGCGAGACCGACGGGACGGTGGTGATCGGCTCCACCTTCTACGGCGGCTCGGGCTCGAACACCGGCACGGTGCAGCTGAAGAAGTTGCTCTCCGATGGGACGCTGGGAAGCTTCGTCGACGCGGGTACGGGCGGCGGCGCGGGCGGTTCAGGCGGCAGCTCGGGCGGCGGCGCCGGCGGTTCAGGCGGTAGCTCGGGCGGCGGCGCAGGCGGTTCAGGCGGCAGCTCGGGCGGTGGCGCGGGCGG
>CAZFXD010000054.1:13987-21672 GCA_964522795.1 uncultured Myxococcaceae bacterium | reverse complement strand
TTGCCGTTCCCACACACCTCCGGGCCGTACTTCTGGGGACCAGAGATTCGAATCGACGCGGTGTGAATGAAGTTCCACCCCGCCGCATCGGACCAGGGCACGACCGGCAGCTGTGTGGGGAACGCCGCGCCGTCTGAGAGCCAGCAGTGCAGCCCATCGGCGGCGCGCGCGCAGATGTCGTCCTTGCCGTCTCCGTTGACGTCGCCGGTCCGGATGGTGCGGTAGTAGTTGATGTCGCTCCAGATGGCGCCGTTGCCCAGGGGCGGCCCCACGATGGCCGTGGTGGAGAAGTCGGTGCCCGCCCACTTCCAGCAGATGACGCCGTACCCAGAGCGCGCGCAGAGGTCCAAGTCTCCGTCGCCGTCCATGTCCAGCAATCGAATCGTCGAGTAGTACTGGTGCTGGTTCCACCCGCTCTTGTCGTCGAGCGCGGGGCCAATCACCGCCGGCCCGAACCCACTGCCCGTCGAGAGATGACAGCGGTAGTCGCTCCCGGTGCGAATACAGGCGTCGGCCTTGCCATCTCCATTCACGTCGGCCAGTCGGAAGGTGCTCCAGTACTGCACGAGTCCGAAGCCGACGAAGCTGGTCCACGGCGGGCCGTCGATACGGGTCGGGAAGCCGGCGCCGTTGGAGAGCCAGCAATCCACCTGGGCGTGACTGCGAGCGCACACGTCGAGCTTGCCGTCGCCATTCACGTCGCCGAGGCGAATGGTGCCGTAGACGCTCGGGTCGGTCCACCCGTTGGCGTTGGAGAGCGCCGGGCCGGAGATGGCCGCCCCGAAGCCCGTGCCGGTCGAGGGCCAGCACTTGAAGCCGGTGTCAGACCGCGCGCAGAGGTCGTCTTTTTCATCGCCGTTGATGTCGCCCATCATCAAGGTGGACCAGTTGTCGAAGTCCTGCCACGCGTCGCCCGCCAGCGCGGTGAGGGTGAGTTCGGCGCCGAACCCGTTGCCCATCGACGGCCAGCAGTGGACGCCGTCGTTGAAGCGCGCGCACAGGTCAGCCTTGCCGTCTCCCGTGTAGTCGCCCAGCCGCAGGCTCTGCGAGTAGGTGGGCCACCACCATTGGGCCGCGTCAGAGAGCGCCGGGCCGCGGAAGGTGGCGTTGAACTTCGCGCCGGTCGAGGTGGCGCAGACGATGCCGAGCGAGTCTCGGGCGCAGACGTCGGCTTTCCCATCGCCGTCCAGGTCCGAGGTCGACGCGTGCTGCACGGGTTCCATGTTGTAGAAGACTTCGTCCAGCGTGCGCTCGCAGTGGGCCGGCACGTTGTTGCCGTTGACCATCACTCCCAGGTGATTTCCCACCACGCGCTCGGAGCCATCGGACGGGTGGTTGAGCACGGCGCCGCCCATCCACATCTCCGCCGAGCCGCCGCCGTCGTGGTTCATCGCCCACCACGCGCCCATCTCTTTCATCAGCGCGGTCTCTTCGTCGCAGGTCAGCCCGATGCGGTCCGGCAGGTGGCGACCGTCGGCGTTCATCAGGATGAGGGTGCGCTTGTCTTGCGAGAGGCCCGAGGCCGTGCGCGGGTGGCGATTCGCGCCGCACAGCGACGTGTCGCCGTTGTTATCGATGGGGTTGCCGTCCCAGAGAATGGTCGGGTGCGAGCTGACGACCTCTTTCCACCACGGCGCGGGCGCCCCGAGCACGTCGTTGTGGCGCACCATCTCCACCCGCTCGGTGCCGAAGGCAATCTGCCCCACGTAGCTGTGGTCGTGCGAGCCGGGCCACGCCACGCCGTCGTGAATGGCAAACCCGTCGGTGGAGTAGTCGGAGAAGGAGAAGAAGTCGCCGTTGACCGCGACCCGGGCGCCCACCAGGTTTCCCCACGAAGACACGGTGCGGCCGCGCTCGTTGGAGGCGGTGGCGCGAACTGAGATTCCGGGCGCGCAGAGGTTCACCACCACCACGTTGATGTTCTGGTTGCTGGTCACCCGGTGGAGGCGGCGAATGCCGGGGTACGGGTCGGTCCACGTGTCCGTCGCGTGCGCCGTGCTCGACGCGGCCACCGCGTACGGAATGAGCAGCAGAATGGGTCGCACATTCAAGGACATGAGGGCACCGACTCTGAATCGTCGGGGAAACAGGCGAAAGGTTGTGGGGACCAGCCGCCCGCGGCCAATCGCGCAGGATCATTCGCGAATGCGTCGGAGTTTCACTCTCATGACCTGAGAAACGCCGGCCTCAGCGCCGGGGCTCGGCGGCGGCCAGCAAGTCACCGACGGAAGCCAGCGAGTCGGCCACCGCGTCGCCCGCGCGACGAAACCCCACGAAGAAGGCCTTCGCCGCCTGGGCCGCGAGCTGATCGTACTGCGAGTCGCCCACCATCCACGCGTCCGCGGGCGCGACGCCGATGCGACGGCAGGCCTCCACAATCAAGTCCGGCGCCGGCTTGGCGCGCACGGCCCCTCCGGGAGTGGCCACGCCCTCCACCAACTCGAGCAACCGCGCGTGCCGCAGCACCGCTTCGGCCAGCGGCGAGACGGTGTTGGTCACCACCGCCAGCTTGAACTTCCTCGCCCGCAGCTCGCGCAGCACGCGCGCGGCGTCAGGGTCGACCCACACCTCGTGCAGCAACGTCGGAAAGTGTTCGACATAGAACGCGTCGAGTTCAGCGGGCGTGCAGCGAAGGCCGAAGACCTCCACGTCGGCCTGGGTGCCCTGCCCGAAGGTGGGCTCGAACTCCTGACGCGTAATCTTCCGACCTCGGAACAGCTCACCCGCGCGCTCCACGAGGCGAAACCAGACGCCCTCGCTGTTCACCAGCACGCCGTCCATGTCGAACAAGAGGGCCCGTGGAGCGCTCGGCACGACGCCACGCCAACAGAGGCGCGCCGCGTGCGCAAATTCTGCGTTCGAACTTTTCGTCCCGGGCTTTACGAGCCTCGAAGAGAGGAGCACTCTTTTCTTGTGCGGCTCCTCGTTGCGCTCCTCGTGCTGTGCGTCAGTTGCGGAACGCCAAAGCCGCCCGCGCCCCCGCCGCCGCCGCGTCAGGTCGACGGCTGGCAGCGGGAGATTGCGCCGTTCGAGGCGACCGACGAAAACCCAGACGCGCACATCGTCGAGGTGTCGCTGGAGGCGGCGGTGAACGTCTTCGACCGCGGCGGCGGAAAGCTGACGCCGGCCTGGAGCTACAACGGCCACACGCCGGGCCCGCTCATTCGCGCCAACGTGGGCGACGAGATTCGCGTGCACGTGAAGAACTCACTCCCCGAAGCCACCTCAGTGCACTGGCACGGGGTGCGCGTGCCCAACGCGATGGACGGCGCTCCGCCCCACACCCAGGCCCCCATCGCCCCCGGCGCGACGTTTACCTACTCGTTCATCGCCACCGACCCCGGCCTCTTCTGGTACCACCCGCACTCCGACTCGGCGGCGCAGGTGGGCTACGGCCTGTACGGCGCGCTGCTGGTGGCGCCGGCTGAAGAGCCCGCCAACGCCGGCGACGAGACGGTGCTCGTCTTGAGCGACATGTTCCTCTCCAATGACGGTGGCCTGGGCGACCCTCGGAGCGGCGACAACATCGGCGACCTGTTCGGTCGCGAAGGTGAAGTGCTGCTCGTCAATGGGCGCGAGCGGCCGACGGTGAAGGCGCGGCTGGGGCTGCACCAGCGCTTTCGCATCGTGAACGCGGCCAAGACCCGCTTCTTCCAGCTCGAGATGCCAGGCCACGAGTTCATTCGAATCGGAGGCGACGGCGGGCTGCGACCGACGCCCCTCAGGACCAGCTCGCTCCTCCTCACGCCCGGCGAGCGCGCCGACGTCGTCGTGGTTCCCCACGGAACGCCGGGGCAGAAGATTCCGGTGAAGTGGGTGGCGTTCGACCGCGGCTACGGCACCACCTTCAACCGCCCGCCCCTCGACATCTTCTACGTTGAGCTGGTGGCGTCCGACGGGCGCGAGGACGGCGCGCTCCCCACCGCCCTGCGAACCATCGAGGCGATTTCCGCCGCGGGCGCCAGCTCTCGCAACGTCGAGCTCACCCAGGCCACCGTCGGCACGCAGGCCCAGTTGGGGATTAACGGCGTCCCCTTCGCCATGGCCACGCCGCTTCAGGCTCACGTGAACACGACCGAGAAGTGGACGGTCTCGAACAAGACCGACTGGGACCACCCGTTTCACCTGCACGGGTTCTTCTTTCAGGTCCTCGACGACCCGCGCTTCCCTGACAACGAGTGGAAGGACACCTTCAACGTTCCCGCGCAGAAGAGTCGAACCTTCCTGGTGCGCTTTGACGACCGCACCGGCATGTGGATGTTCCACTGCCACATCCTCGACCACGCGGAGCTCGGCATGATGGGCATGGTGGAGTTGATGCCGTAGGAAGTGTGGTGGGGCCTCCGGGATGACACTGCTGCTCACGGGACAAGTGGTTCGCGACGTCACCCTTCCGGACGGGGCGGAAGAGCTGAACCCACCGGTCTCGCTCCCTCCCATTCCCGGGTTTCGCCGCCACGTGGTCCGGCTGCTCAACGAGCACGGCGCGCGCGAATCGTTTCGCGACCTCTTGAAGAGCGGCCTGCGCGTCACCATCGCCGTGGATGACTTCACCACCCCGGCGCCGCCCCCGGCGCGCGACGCCCGGCCCGACATGGCCTCGGCGGTTCTCGAGGTGCTCTTTCAGGCGGGCCTCACGCCGAGCGACGTCACGGTGTTGGTCCTGACCGGGCTCAACCGCCGTTGGCGCGACGTGGAATTGGCCGAATTGCTGGGCCCCACGGTGGCCGGCAGCGCCACCTTACTCGCGCACGACGCCGACGACGCCGCGGCGCACGTCGAGGTGAACGGCATTCACTTTCACCGCGCGCTGGTGGAGTGCGACCTGCTGGTCCACCTGAACGTGGTCACCTCGCCGGTGAACCTGGGCCTGGTGCCGTTGGTGCGCGGCGGGACCAGCGCGGCGTCGCTTCGCCGCTTGAGCCGACCGGAGTTGTTCTCGGGCACCGAGACGCCCTGGAAAGCGGGCTCCGCCTGGCACCGGGCTCAGTCGGCCGCCGGCGCGCACCTCAGCCAGCGGGTCCGTGTCCTCCAGCTCTCGGTGGTGTTGGACAACGAGCTGTGGCCCGGGCCGCTCAAAGGGCTCCTCGCCGAAGGTCTGCGCCCGTCGCGGCCGCTGCGCATCTGGAACGCCACGCCGCGGCGCGTGCGCAACCAAGCGCTGGGGTTGGCGCGCTCGAACGTGCGGCCCATCGCGGTGTATTTCGGCCGGCCTTCAGAGGTCGAGCCGAAGGCGCGCACCTTCTACCTGCGGCAGCACGAGGTGTTTTCCCCTCGGGGCCCGGCCGGCGTCTTGATGTTCGGCATTCCGGACACCGGGGCGCTCTCCGTCAGTCCACGCCCCAACCCACTCTCGGCGGCGCACCTGGGCGTGGGGTTGTTCGCCAACTGGTCCTCCGGAGACCCGCTGCTCAAAGAGAATGGCGTGCTGGTCTTCGGCCACCCGCTCACCCCCGAGTTCGACGGCGAGGACATGCAGCCCGCCCGCGCGCTCTACGACGACGTGCTCCCCACCCACCGCGAACCCGAAGACATGGCCGGCGCCGTGGAAGCTGCCTTCACCTCGCGCCAGGACCTGCTCGACGCCTACCGGGCCCACGCCGCGCCGCACCCGCTGCGCGCGGTCATCAACTGGTACCAGTGCCTCCCGATTCGCCGCCGGGCCCGCCACATCATCGCGGCGACCGCCGACAACGCAGCCGCCGAACGGTTCGGGTTTCTCCCCGCCAGGGACCTCGACGACGCGCTGGACTCAGCGATGTCGAAGAGCAGCGGCAGCGACGTGCGGCTGTTGCACGTTCCCCCGCCGTTCGTGGTGCGGGTCAACAGCGGGCACTAAGGCAGCTCGAACGCTCCGGGCTCCGGGGCAGACCCGCAGTAGTTGCCGTAGCCGCCGTCGCACCCCGGAACCATCACGCCCGTGGCCGGGTCGGTGACGCCCCAGTCGCGCAGCCCCGAGTCGGGGTTCAAGCGGAAGTCCGCCGCGGCCACGTCGATGGAGCGCAGGTCGGCCTGCACGCCGAAGAAGCTGGTGGTCCCGCTCCCGCTCTGCGCCCAGTACTGCCCCGCGCTCAACGCCGTCGTGCCCAGGTACAAGTTGCCCGGCGGGTACACGTTCTTCCGGTCGACGAAGAGCCCGGCGTCCCAGCCTCCGTCGGGAGGCTGCACGCTCAAGACACTGGTCGCGCCGCTGCTGCCACCGGGAATGTTGGCGCCGCCCACCACCAGGTTGTTCTCGAACGCCCACGCCGCCGGGCCGCGCATCGAGGGGCCGCCGCCGAAGCCACCGTCAGCGCGATTGAGGAGAAAGGTGGAGTTGGAAATCCGGAATGAAGGCGCGGCCCCGAGTGGGAACTGCGAGAACACCGAAGACCCCACGTCGAGCACCTTGAGGCGCCGGAGCGTGTAGAGCCCCTGCGCGGAAGCGGTGACGAAGACTCCGTTCGAGCACGCGCTGAGCGTGGCGGAGTCGAGCGTGAAGTTGTTCGCACGCGACAGAATGCACGCGGTGTTGGGGGTGCCCGAGACGTCCAGGGTGTTGGCCACGGTGTCACTCCCCGAGAGGTCAACGCCGTATCGGTCGGTGTTGGGGGTGTTGGCCCCGCAGTGCACCGCCATCACGCGGGTGAACGAGGTCTGCTTGTTCAAGTCGCTGATGCACGTCTGCGCCACGTCGAGCACCAGCACGTCAGAGACCTTCCAGCCCGTTCCGTTGTCGTTGAGCGAAATGCCCCGCACGAATGGCACCCCGCCGTCTTCCAGCACGCCGCCGTCGAGGAACATGCCGACGCGCTCAATCACCGCCGTCTGCACCACGTTGTTCGCGGCGGGGCTCACGCCGGTGGTGGCGTGAATGCCCTCGAGCACGTCGTGAATCCACAGGTTGTCGAGGCGAACGTTGGTCGTGCCCTGCAGGTAGACGCCCTGAGTGCGCGGGAAGTTTCGAAGCTCGAAGTTCTGGAAGCGCAGGTGGCTCAAGTTGACCGCCACGATGCCGCTGTACTTCGTGGCCGCCGAGCCCTCCAGCACCGGGCGGCCGGTGCCGTAGCTGCCGAAGGTGATGGGGGCGCTCACCGTCCCGCTGTTCAACGGGTGCAGTTCGGCGTTCCAGACCCCGCCGCCGCGAAACAAGAACACCGCACCGGGCTGGGCCGGGTAGGCGTTGACGCGAGCCACGTTCTTCCACGGCGTCGCCGGCGACAGCCCGTCGGCGAGGTCGTTGCCCAACGGGTCGACGTAGAAGACGCCCGCGTCGAGCGAGGGCCCCGCGTCGAGGCCAGCGTCGGTTCCCGCGTCGTCACCTGCATCGAGGCCCCCGGCGTCGGTCCCGCCGTCGCCGCCGTCGAGACCGCCGTCCACGCCGCCGTCCCCCCCGGCGTCGGTGACCCCGCTATCCTCCGGCGGAGCCCCTGAGTCGCCCGCGTCAGACGCCATGGCGTCACTCACGCAGACCCCGGCGCGGCAGCTCTCGCCCGACATGCAGGCGTGGGTGGAGTCGCACGCGCGGCCATTGGGCGATTGGAGGTCGAGCGCGCAGGCGCCGACTCCCAACACGAAAAGGCACGCCACCGCGCGACGCATTCACGCTGATCTACCACGCCTGAGCCGCCCGTCGCTTTCGCAGTGCTCGACGGCTCCAACAAACGCGCCCACAATGGCGGCCGATGGAGCTTCGAACTCTCCTC
>CAZFXD010000054.1:8516-13887 GCA_964522795.1 uncultured Myxococcaceae bacterium | reverse complement strand
GACTGGAGCTACCGGGTGCAGCGAACCCGCGAAGCGTTGGACCACTTCGTGGACCACCTCCACATCCCGTTCGTGGCGCAGCGGTTCGGCGAGCGCGCCAACCTGCCCAACCGCGCGCAGCTGTGGCGACGGTTCCGGAAGAGTGGCCTGGTGGTCGAAGTGCTCCGGGGCGAGCGCGTCTTGAGCGGGGCGCTGCTGTTTCATGACGGCAGCACGCTCGACTACGACCGCAACGGGTTCATCACCGACCTGCGTTCGTCACCGGTGGCGCTGGCCGACCAGACCGCCGCGGTGGAGCTGGCCATCTTCCACGTGGCCCAGGAGCTGGGGGTGAAAGAAATCGACGTCGGCTTCTGCCGCTCGTTCCTGCGCTGCGGGCTCTACACCCACAAACGGCGGCTGGGCTGCCACTTTCGCCCGGCGGTGGGGCTGCCGGCGTTCCGGCTCAAGCTCCCGCACGAACTTCGGCCCGCGTTCTTCTCCGCCGTCCCCATGGTGTGCGGCCAGGAGGTGGCGAGCGTGGCCCGCCTCGGTCTCGTCGACCAGGTCGCGCGGCGCGAGCGCCCAGACTGGAAGTCGCTGGTGCGGAACCTCAAAGTCCCCTCGGTGAAGCACATCGAGGTCTGGACCAACGCGGCGGCCGAGCGCGTGGAGCTCTTCGTCGGCTTCATCGAGACGTTCGCGCCCGGCCGCACGCTGACCGTGCACCACGCCTGAGCGGCCCGCGACTCAGACTTCGCTGGGCTTCTTGAAGAACGTCTGCTGGTAGTACGCCAGCTCACCGATGGACGCCTGCAGGTCCGACAGCACGGTGTGCGACGCCTCGACCTTGGTACGCCCGGGAGCCTTCGGGTACCAGGCGCGGGTCAGCACCTTGAGCGAGGAGACGTCAATCATCCGGTAGTGCAGGTAGGTGTCCAGGGCCGGCATGTAACGGGCGATGAACGCGCGGTCGGTGTGAATCGAATTCCCGCACAACACACCTTCGTTGAAGGCCACGTGCTGGCTGATGAGGGCGAGCGCCTCTTTTTCGACGGAGCGCACGGAGTGGTCTGACTTGCGCACGCGGTCGAGCAGGCCGTTCTTGGTGTGCATGGTGCGCACGAACGGCTCCATGCGGCCGAGCACCTCTTCCGGCTGCCAGATGGCGCGCTCGAACTCGGCGAGCGGCTTCATGTCGGGGCCGGTGATGATGAGGCCCATCTCGATAATCGCGCAGGTGGCGGTGTCGAGGCCGGTCATCTCGAGGTCGCACCAGATGAATCGTTGTTCCGTCATGACGTGTTCGTCGCATGGCCAAAGTCTCATGTCGAGCGCGAACGAAGGCTTCACCGCTTTCTGCTAAGCCTTGGCCCATGTCGCTCCCCGCCTGGGCCGAGTCACTCAAGAAACCCGACGCTCAACGCGAATTCGCCGCGCTCTTCGTCGACGCGGCGCTGGCCCAGAAGGTGGGCGAGGTGACCTCGCTGCCGCGGGTGGTGGAGTTCCTGCTCGAGAGCCTCCGCGCTTCAGCGGCGCGGCCCGAGACCGACCAGGCGTGGGTGGACCTCATCACCGCCGTTCGCGAGGCGGCGAAGCAGGCCGTGCCAGCCTCACCACACCTCGAACAGGCCGCGCTCGAAGTCGTCGGTCACCCGCACGCCATCGACCGCAGCACGTTCCTCACCGTGTTCGACCGCCCGCCGGTGCGCGAGATGGTGCGCACCATTCTCACCGCCTCGTTGATTGAGTTTGGAAAGCGGGCCTCGGCGCCGGTGGCCGGCATGGCCAAGACGCTGGGAGGCTTCGCCAAACTCGGGCTGGACGCGGCCAAGGCCTCGAGCGGCAGCATCGGCGGAATTCTGGGCGCGGTGTCGGGCGAGGTGGAGCGCCAGCTGGAGAAACGCGCCAGGGAGTTCGCCGACCTCGCGCTCTCCAAAGTCATCGGCGAAATCGCTGACGTGTTCTCCAACCCCGCTCGCACCGGCGAAGCCGCGGCGTTCAGGACCGAGGCGCTGCGAGGCGCGTTCTCGGTCAGCTCCAGCGCCTGGAGTCGCGAGCTGGACAAGATTCCGGTGCGCGAAGACGCGCGCCTCTGGCGGGAAGCCCTCCTGGCTGCGTTGGGCGAGGCGGACGCCACGGCGCGAGCCACGCGCATCATCGAGCCCCTGTGGACCCGAGCCAAAGACGCCACCTTCGGCGAGCTGCTGGCGACCTGGGGGTACGAGGCGCAGGTTCGAGACGCGGTGGTGAACCTCGGCGCCCACGTGCTGGGCGCCACGGTCGAGAGCGACGCGTTCGCGAAGTTCGCCGGTCGAATTTCCTGACCGGGCTGACGCCGCTCGCGTGTCCGCAGCTCGCGCGTCGGCCGGATTATCGCGCCTCGGCCGACGGAGTTTCTCCGTAACTTTTGTGCTCACCCGCTCCCAATCCCCGAGAGATTTCGTCTCCAGCGCAGTCGCCGTCGCGAGTCCGGACAGACGCACACGGCACCGCCCGAACGACACACAGCGCGCGGCGGCGAAAGCTGTCACGCGTCCTTACGCTGGCGCCCTTTTCTCGCCCGGTTGCGAGCCCACTCCAGGCTGGCGCGGGGGCTGCACTGCGCACGGCCAGAGGCCCCCATGAGCGCTCGCCGCCCCGCGACACTTCAGACCCTGACCTTCTGCCTGGCGCTGTTCGCGGCCGCCTGCGGCGTGGGGGACCCCAAAGAAGACATCGACACCACCGAGCAGGAACTCACGGTGTGCGCCGGCGCCAACACCGTCGACGGCATCGACGTCTCCACCTGGCAGGGCGTGGTCGACTGGAACGCGGTCGCCGCCTCTGGGAAGAAGTTCGCCATCGCCCGCATCAGCGACGGCATGGGCTCCATCGACAACCAGTGGGCGCGAAACTGGGCGGGCATCAAGGCCGCGGGAATGATTCGCGGCGCCTACCAATTCTTCCGCCCCGGGCAGGACCCGGTGGCCCAGGCCAACCGCGTGGTGGCCGCGGTGGGCAAGCTCGGCCCCCGGGAGCTGCCGGTGATGCTGGACATCGAGGCCTCCGACGGAATGTCGCCGGCGACCATCATCGCCCGCGCGCACCAGTGGGTGGACATCGTGCGAAACGGCACCGGCCGGGCGCCGTACGTCTACACGTACAAGTCGTTCTGGGACGTGCAGTGCGGCGGCAGCGCCGACTTCAAAGACCTGCCTTTCCACATCGCGGCCTACGGGCCGGTGTGCCCCAGCATTCCCGCCCCGTGGACGCGTTGGACCTTCTTTCAATACTCCTCCACCGGGCACGTGCCGGGCATCAGCGGCAACGTGGACATGGACAAGTTCAACGGCACGCTGGCCGAACTGGAGACGTTCGCCGCGGGCGGCATCACCGACGACAACTGCACGGCGCAGGAAAAGGCGAACTGCGGCGCGTTCGGCTGCAGCTGCGTAGACCACGTGTGCAACGGCGGCTTCTGCGCGGGCTCGGGCTGCTCGGCCCAACACACCAACAACTGCGGCGCGTTCGGTTGCGCGTGCGCCGACAATGAGTGCAGCGGTGGCTTCTGCCCCGGCACGGGCTGCTCAGCCAAAGAGACGCTCGACTGCGGAAAAGTCGGCGCGACCTGCGTGGACCACAAGTGCGCGGGCGGCGCGTCCAGCCCCGGCAGCGGGTGCACTGCCAAAGAGCTGACGGACTGCGGGAAGTTCGCGTGCGGGTGCGCCGACCACAAGTGCGGCGGCGGCTACTGCCCGGGCACGGGGTGCTCGGCGTCTGAGACGAAGGCGTGCGCCGACGTCGGCAAGTCCTGCAATGCCAACAAGTGCGTGGCGGCTCCGGTGGTCGACGCCGGCGTCAAACCGCCCACGCCCGACGCGGGCGCGGCGAAAGACGCAGGCACCGCGCCTAAAGACGCCGGCACCCTCCGCGACGCCGGAAACGCCGGAGCCCTGGACGCCGGGACGCCGCTCGCCGACGCGGGCGTGGTGCCTCCCGACGCCGGCACCGCCCCCACCGAACCTCCGGTGCAAAAAGCCGTGGGCGGCTGCACCAGCACGCCAGTCAACGCCGGCTGGGTGACGAGCGTGCTCGCGCTCCTCACGCTGCGGCGTCGAGCGCGCACCGAACGCCGAAGCCGCGCCTGAGCCCATGCACCGCGGCCCCCTCGGGACGCGCGGCTACGCGAACGGGAGCGCGGCCACGGTCGCTCGCTGCCCATTCGAGAACGAGAGCGCGGTACCCACGGCGTGGGCGCTGCGGTGCACGTAGCCGAGCGCACAGCGCTGCCTGGCCCGCGGTGAATCCACCACCGTCGTCACCCAGCCCACCTTCTTCCCCTCGAGAAACAACTCATCACCGGCGGCGGCGTCGCCCTCGCCGAGGAGCAGCCCGTGCAGCTTCTTCTGCAACTGCCCGCGGGACGTCGCGCGCACGATGACTTCCTGACCGATGTAGCAGCCTTTATTGAAGTGGATGGCGCGCTCGAGATTGGCCTCGAGCGGAATGGTGGTCTCGCCCATGTCGTCGCCGAAGCGCGGCACGCCCGCCTCCACGCGCAACACCGTCCACGTGGCGTCGTCGATGACGGGGCGCGACGCCACCAGGGGCTCCAATGACCCTGCCGCAGCCTCGGGCACGAAGACGTCGACGGCACCGGGAATGAGCGGGGTGAGGCGAACCCACGCCGGGTGGGTGAGCGCGTGCGCCGCGAAGAATGCCTCGGCCTCGGGCCCCACCAGACTCCACGCAGTGCCGGCCCGCGCCAGCTTGATTTCGGCGTCTTCGGAGATGAGGTGCGCCTCGAGGAACGCGCGCGTCGACTCGCCGCGACCCGGCTCCACGTCCACCACCAACAGGTCCGCCAGCGCCAACACCCGGCCGTCTCCCACCATGGCGCCTTTGGCCGTCAGCATCGCGGCGTAGGCCGAAGCTCCGACCGCCAAGCCTTTGACGTCCTGGGTCACCATGCCGTGAAGAAACTCCGCCCGCTCGGGCCCGGTGACCAACACCTGCTCCCGGGTGGGCCACGAACGCACCGCCAGCCCCGACGTCGCGGCGGCGTACGTTTCCAGATTCGGGCGAATGGTTCCCATGCGCATTCGTATATAAGCCCGAACCGTGAGCTCGCCAGCGCTCGAGCGCGAACATCGTGGCCCGTTGTTCCTCCTCCAGGGGCTGGGCGTGGCC
Source organism: uncultured Myxococcaceae bacterium (assembly GCA_964522795.1). Taxonomy (GTDB): domain Bacteria; phylum Myxococcota; class Myxococcia; order Myxococcales; family Myxococcaceae; genus CAZFXD01. The sequence continues at coordinate 8,736 of CAZFXD010000054.1, read as the reverse complement.
GACGCGTTGCTGGCCGTCTATCAATGGGCCGAAGTCCGCGCGGTTGAGCGCGGCGAGACGGTGACGTGCGCCATCAACGAAACCGTCAACTGCGCGACGGTGTGGACCTCCCAGTTCGCCGTCAACGTCCACTCGCTCTTGCACATGCCCATCGCGGGCCTGGGCCTGGCGTGGGCCATCACCGCCGTGCTGCTCACCATCAACGCGCTCCGCCAGCCGA
>CAZFXD010000054.1:0-8416 GCA_964522795.1 uncultured Myxococcaceae bacterium | reverse complement strand
CGGACGGTCTGCGTGAGGCGCCCAAGCCAGTCGCCAAGACGACGGCGCTGACGCTGGAGTCATTCCTCAAAGACCTGAGCCAGGACCAGAAGCGCCAGTTGATGGCGGCGCGCGAGGCGTACAAAGCCGAGCCCCTCGTCAATAGCTCCGACATTCCGGTGCGCAGCCGCTTCGGCCCGGCCGACGCCAAAGTTCGCATCGTCGACTGGACGGACATCGCCTGCCCTCACTGCCGTCAGTTGATGGAGGCGTTCTCCCGGCTCAAGATGCTGTCCGGCAAGCACAGCCTCTCCATCGAGTCGCGCGTCTTCCCGCTCGATGCCGAGTGCAACAACGTCATGAAGCAGTCCGACGGTTCGGGCGTGCGCTGCCTCGGCGCCAAGCTGCAGGTGTGCGTGGAGGGCGCGCCGGACGAGCATGAGCTGCACGAGAAGCTCTACCGCGTCCCCTACCCGCCCACGCTGGAGTCGCTCTACGCGGCGGCGTCCTCGGGGTCGATGAGCCGCTCGGCACTCGAGGCGTGCGCCAACTCGGCCCTGGCGATGGGCCGCATTCATGACGACGTGGAATACGCCAAGCGCTTGAACCCGGACGGCACGCCCATCGTGACGGTGAACGAGCGGCCGGTGATGCCCTCGGGCGCGTTTCTGCTGGCGATGGTGCTGGCCGACGGCGACGTCGACGCGCCGGGCTTTCTCGCGCTGGAAAAGCAGTGAGCGACGACAAGCCCTTCAACAATCCATTCGCCAGACTCCAGGGCCTCAAAGACGCGCTGCCCGAGGGGCCGAAGCCCGGCGAGAAGGTCGTCAAAGGCCCCGCCTGGGCGGTGGTTCGCCTCGAGCGCACGGGCCGCGGCGGCAAAGAAGTGACGGTGATTGAAAAGCTCGAGTTGCCCATCAAAGAGCGCGACGTCTGGCTGAAGGCGCTCAAGGGCGCGCTCGGCTGCGGCGGCACGATTGAAGGAGACGCGCTGGTGCTTCAGGGCGACCAACGCGAGCGTTTGCCGGCGGTGCTGACCAAACGCGGCGTTCGAAAAGTGACCGTCGGCTAGAGCCTGGGGGCGTCTTCGGGGTGAGGGGTATTCCCCCTCACCCCGCGACGCTTCACGACCCGGTCTCGCCGCTCAACCGAGCGCGCACTGCCAGTCGTCTCCGTCGAGGCACGCGGCGGTGTCACAACCCGTCAGCGCAACAGACATCGCCAACAACGCCAGCACGACGAACAGTTTCTTCTTCATGTGAATTCCCCCTCACTGAGTGGCGACATTGCCGACGAGGTTTTCGACGGCTGCTCCAATTTGTTTCTGGCGTCACCTGGCGGTTGACGGTGCTGGGTGCGGTCGCTTCGAGAGACCGCCCCGTCCCGAACCTGGCCCACGCAGCGGGCGCGGAGACTCGATTGAGGGCGACGCGCTGCTGCTTCAGGGCCGCCCGCGAGAGCGTCTCCCCGCGGGGCGGTGCAGGCGGGGGTTCGAAAGGTGACCGTAGGGGAGCCGCCTGGTCACCCGGAGTGCGGACGCCACGGCTTCGCCCCGGGGGGCGGCTGGTGCAGGTGCTTGCCCGACGAGAGATCGAGCACATCGAACGACAACTTCCCCGACGGGTCGATTGAATCGACCACCTGCTGGACCGCGGGCATCATGTCGGTCTTCGCGTACACCTCGAAGTGGTTTGGATCTTTCGGATCGCGACGGAGGACCGTCACCCAGGGGTCAAACCCAAACAGCCGCTCCCTTTTGATGGCGACCGAGAAATCCTCGAAGGGCTGGCCCGCTTCCGCAACGAACGGGTTCGGCTCGTCTGGACAGTCCTGGTAGTCGCTCGCCGGACAGTCGATGGCGAGCCTCCCGGCTTCCGGCATCACCTTCCGAACGCCCTCCTCAATCGTCTGAGCGAGCTTGAGCGTGGTGCGGATGTCGAACGGCTTGAGCTTCGGCGGCTTGAGGTTGAAGTAGATGGTCATGCTGAAATCATCGCCCCGCGCACGAGCAAGTTGTCGTCGCCTCCGTTAGACAACTGTTTCGTTTTGAGGACATCTCGCGCGAAGAAATCGTCGTGTGCGAGTTGGTTGGTTGGTGTATCGGGCGCTCCTCGCCAGTGGCCGGCGGGCAACCCCTCGGAAGCCAACCGGGTCCGCCCGAGGGACGGCTAGGGGTGCTTGGAGGTGAGCCGTTCGAGCACGAGCGGCTTCGACGCCGGGGCCGAAGACGCAATCTGGTACGCGGCGCGAATGCGCTTCTCCACTTCGCCCAGCGCCTCGTCGCGATTGAAGTGAACTGTGACCAGCGCCTCACCTGCCTTCACGGCGTCGCCCCGCTTCTTTTCCAGAACGAAGCCCACGGCGTGATCAATGCCCGCGTCGGCCCGCGCGCGGCCTGCGCCGAGCAACATGCCCGCGAGGCCCACCGCTTCTGAATCGATGCTCGCCACAAAGCCGCTCGCCTGGGCGGTCACGGTGGCGGTCGACTTCGCCCTGGGCAGTCTGGAGAGGTCTGAGATGACCCGGTCGTCGCCGCCCTGGGCCTTCACAATCTGCTTCAGCTTCTTCTCAGCGCTCCCGTCGCGAATCACCTTCTGCAACTTCTCGCGCGCTTCGGCTTCGTCGGCAGCCTTCTCTCCCAACACCAGCATCTCGGCCGTAAGCGCGAGCGTGAGCTCGGTGTAGTCAGCGGGCGCCTCGCCGCGGAGCATCTCCACCGCTTCCTTCACCTCGAGCGAGTTCCCCACGGTGCGCCCGAGCGGCTGGTCCATGTCGGTGAGCAGCGCGGTCACCTGCTTGTCCATCTCGCCGCCGATTTGAATCATCGTGCGCGCGAGCGTGCGCGCGTCGTCGAGGGACTTCATGAACGCGCCCGAGCCCACCTTCACGTCCAGCACCAGGGCGTCGATTCCCTCGGCCAACTTCTTGGACATGATGGAGCTGGCGATGAGGGGAATGCAGTCCACCGTCGCGGTCACGTCTCGCAGGGCGTAGAGCTTTTTGTCCGCCGGAGCGATCTTGGCCGTCTGGCCGATGAGGCAGGCGCCCACCTCCAGCACCAGCTTCTCGTAGGTGGCGCCGTCGAGGTCGACCTTGAACCCCGGAATCGACTCCAGCTTGTCCAACGTTCCACCGGTGTGGCCGAGGCCACGGCCCGAAATCATCGGCACCGGCACCCCGCAGGCCGCGGCCAGGGGCGCGAGCGAGAGCGAGACCTTGTCACCCACCCCGCCGGTGGAGTGCTTGTCCACCTTCACGCCGGGAATGTGGGAGAGGTCCATGATGTCGCCGGACTCGAGCATGGCCCTCGCGAACGCGCCCAGCTCCTCGGCGCTCAAGCCCTTGAAGAAGATGGCCATGCACATCGCCGCCATCTGGTAGTCGGCGACGGAGCCGTCGGTGTAGCCGTCCATGAATTCGATGATCTGCTCGCGAGAGAGGGCTCTTCCGTCGCGCTTGGCTTTGATGAGTTCGTACGGCCGCATGGGCCCGACGGTAGTTCCGCCTCCCGCCCCTCGCCAGGAAAGCGTCACCCCCCGTGGCGAAAATTCGATAAACCGTCGCGTGTGAACACTCGACTCCTGTCTCTCGTGGCGTTGGTCGTCGTGGCGGGCTGCAAGAAACCGGCGAGCCCCGAAGCAGCCCCCGCGCCGAAGCCCCCGGCGGCCGCGCCGGCCCCCGAGGCGAAAGCCACCCACCTGGTGGGCCTGGTGACAGACGTGGGCGGGCGGGGAGATCAATCCTTCAACGACTCCGCGCTGCGGGGGTTGGAGACCTGGGCCGCGGGCGCCTCTTTCAAGAACGGCAGCTACGCGCCCCTGTCTGACGCCGAGTTCCAGGCCTCGGTGCCCGAAGACCTGAAGGCGCAGATTCAGAAGCTCCCCGCCAGCGCCCTGGTGCTCCAGAGCAAGGCGCAGGAGGACTACCAGCCCAACCTTCAGCTCCTCGTCGACCAGAAAGCCGAGCTGGTGGTGGGCGTGGGCTTCATGCTGGAGAACGCGGTGGAGGCGGCGGCCAAGCAGAACCCGAGCTCGAAGTTCCTGCTCATCGACAGCCCGATTCTCGACGCCTCCGGCTCGCCGCAGAAACTCCCCAACGTCCGTTCGGTGGTGTTTCGCGAGGAGGAAGGGAGCTTTCTCGTCGGCGCCCTGGCGGGCCTGGTGGCGAAGAAGACCGTCGGCTTCGTCGGCGGCATGAACATTCCGCTGATCAAGAAGTTCGAGTCCGGCTACCGGGCGGGGATTCTCACCACTCACGCCGACGCGTCGGTGCTGGCGGCGTACACCGGCTCATTCGACAACGTGGCCGCTGGCAAGCAGGTGGCCCAGGACCTCTTGCAGAAAGGGGCCGAGGTGATTTTTCACGCCGCGGGCTCTGACGGGCTGGGCGTCATTCAAGCGGTCAAAGAGGCGCGCGCCGCGGGGAAGAACGTCTACGCGGTGGGCGTCGACTCCGACCAATTCCACCTCGCGCCAGAGGCCATGCTGACCTCGATGGTGAAGCGAGTCGACGTGGCGGTGTACGGCTCGGTCAAAGACCTGGTGACTGGCGCCTTCGCCGCCACGGACCAGGTGCTCGGCCTCAAAGAAGGCGGGGTGGCGCTGGCGGAGGTCCGGGTTCCCCTCGACGGGAAGGACGAGAAGTTGAAGCGCGTCGAGGCCCTCAAGAGCGCCATCATCGCCGGGCAGCTCCATGTGCCGTCCAACGAAGCCGAGCTGAAAGCGTTCAAAGCCCCGTGAGCGCCAGCGCGCCGCGAATCGCGCTTTCGGGCATTTCAAAAGAGTTCGGTTCTTGTCGTGCGCTGGACAACGTCACGTTCGAAATCCGCCCCGGCGAGCGCATCGGCGTCGTCGGAGAAAACGGGGCCGGCAAGTCGACGCTGATGAACGTGCTCTACGGCCTCTACGCGCCAACGCGCGGGCGGCTGCAGCTGAACGGGCAGGTGGCGACGTTTCGCTCCCCCCGCGACGCCATCGCCCACGGCATCGGCATGGTGCACCAGCACTTCACGCTGGTGCCCACCTTGTCAGTCTTCGAGAACATCGTGCTGGGCGCTGAGCCTTCGGCGCTCGGGCTGTTCAACGTGGCCGAAGCGAAGCGCGCCGCCGCGGCGACCTTGGGCCGGCTCCAGTTCAACGTGCCGCTCGACGCCGTGATCTCCTCGCTCAGCGTCGGCGCCCAACAGAAGGTCGAGATCGCCAAGGCGCTGCACCGCGGCGCGACGACGCTCATTCTCGACGAGCCGACCGCCGTGCTCACGCCTCATGAGACGGACGAGTTGTTCAGCACCTTGAAGGGACTCGCGGCGGCGGGGACGACGGTCATTCTCATCGCCCACAAGCTGAAGGAGATTCTCGCCTTCGCCGAGCGCGTGGTGGTGCTGCGAGGCGGCGCGTTGGTGGCCGAGCGCCCTCACACGGCCTCCATCGACGAGCTGGCGCAGTTGATGGTGGGGGCTCCCGCGGTTCCCGAAGCGGAGCCACCACCGGTTGCCACCGAGAGCGGCGTGGCGCTCGAGCTCGACCACGTCAAAGCACCCGGCCTGCACGACGTGTCGCTCAGCGTTCGCTGCGGAGAGATTCTGGGCATCGCCGGCGTGGACGGCAACGGCCAGCGGGAGCTCGCGCTGGTGCTCTCGGGGCTGGAGCCCATCGAACGCGGCAGTGTGCGCGTGTTCGGCAGCGCAGTGACTGGGCTCACCCCGCGCCGGGCACGAGGCCTGGGCGTGGCCCACGTGCCCGAAGACCGCCTGCGGCACGGACTCATCGGCCCCATGTCGGTGGAAGAGAACGCGGTCCTGGCTCAGCGCAATGACCCAACGCTGCGCAAAGGACCCCTCATCGACTTTGAGCGGCGCCACGCGTTTGCCCGGAGCCTGGTCAACGAACACGACGTGCGCCCGGGGCTGCTCGAGATTCCGGCCGGCGGGCTGTCAGGCGGGAACCAACAGAAGCTGGTGGTGGGGCGAGAGCTGTCGAACGCACCCAGAATCCTCATCGCCGTGCAGCCGACCCGCGGCCTCGACTTTCAAGCCACCGCCGCAGTTCACGAGCGACTGCGCCAGGCGGCCCGAGCGGGGTGCGCAGTCATTCTCATCTCGCTCGATCTCGCCGAAGTCATGACCCTATCCCACCGGATTTGCGTGCTGTTTTCCGGAAAAGTGTCTGGCACCTTCGCGCGGGGCGCGGTCGATGCCGTGACGCTCGGGCGGCACATGGTGGGGGCCGCGCGTGCGGACTGAGCGCACCGAGAAGCTCGCGGCCTCGGCGCTGGCGGTCGTCGCCGCCCTGGGCGTGGCGTTCGCCGGCGCCTGGTGGGTGAAGCAAGACGTGGGCCTCGTACTCAAGGCGTTCGGCGCGATGTTCTCGGGCGCGCTGGGAGACTGGGCCGCCGCCGTTTCCACCGGCGACTTTCAGCGCGTGCTCCGGCCGCTGGGCGAGAGCCTCACCCGCGCCAGCGTGTTGTGTTTCGCCGGTCTCTCGGTGGCCGCCGCGCTGCGAGTGGGCCTCTTCAACATCGGCGCGCACGGGCAGTTCGTCGTCGGCGCCTTCGCCGCGGCCGCGGTCGGTGCCAGGGCGGGACTGCCCGACAGCCTTCAACTCCTGGCGTCACTTCTCGCCGCCGGGCTGGCCGGCGCCGCGTGGGCCGCCATTCCCGCCGTGCTCAAATTGAAGCGCGGCGTTCACGAAGTCATCTCCACCATCATGATGAACTGGATCGCCGTCAGCCTGGTGGACAACTGGCTGGTGACGGGCCCCTTCAAGGCCACGGCCGCGGGCGACAACTCCATCTCGGGCACGGCGCAGATTCTGCCCGGCGCGGCGCTCCCGCACCTGCTGGGGGACGCCAACCGCCTCAACCTGGGCTTCATCCTCGCGGTGTTCGCCGCGCTGGCGCTGTCCTTCTTCCTCTCGCTCACGGTGCGTGGGTTCGAGTGGCGCGCGACGGGGTTGGGGGCAGAAGCCGCCCGCGCCTCGGGCATCAGCGTCGAGCGCAGCGTGTGGGAAGCCATGCTCTCCGCGGGCGCCTTGGCGGGCCTCGGTGGCGCGGTGCTGATTCTGGGGACGGAGCTGAAGTACCCCGCCGTGCTCGCCTCGCCCTATGGCTTCGACGGCATCGCCATGGCGCTCATCGGCCAGGGAAATCCGCTGGGCGTCCTCGCATCGTCCGCGCTCTTCGGGGCCATGCGCGCGGGCGGCACCCACATGCAGCTCTTCGGCATTCACAAGAGCTTCCCCGAATTGATTCAGGGCCTGACGCTGTTGTTCGTGGCCGCGCGGCCCACCCTGAAGTTCCTCTCACGGCGGAGGGCGCGTGCTGCAGTTTCTTGAAGCGCTCCTCGCCTCCACGCTCGACGCGGCGCCGGCGGTCGTCCTCGCCGCGGTGGGCGCGACGTACTCCGAACGCTCCGGCGTGGTGAACGTGGGCGTGGAGGGCATGATGCGGGCGGGCGCTTTCACCGCCGCCGTGGCCTCGCTGGCGCTGCCCACCCCGCTGGGCGTTCTGTGTGGCGCGCTCGCTGGCGTCGCAGTCGCGCTCATTCACGCGTTTCTCTGTCTGCGCTTGAAAGCCGACCATGTCGTGTCGGGCATCGCGCTCAACCTGGTCATGCTCGCCCTGGGCACGTTTCTGCTGGAGGCGCTCTTTCGCCCCACCGGGACCGACCCCATCACCCAGTTGGCCCGCGTGCCGTTGCCGCTGCTCGGCGACATTCCGCTCGTGCGCGCCTTCGATGAGCGCAGCCTCTTCACCTGGCTGGCGCTGGTGGCGGCGGTGCTCACTCACCTGCTCTTCAAGCGAACGGTCTTCGGGCTGCACCTGCGCGCGGCCGGCGACAAGCCGCAGGCGCTCGCGGTGGCGGGGCTGCGCGTGCAGTGGATTCGCGTCGTCGCGGTCGGCATCTCAGGGGCCCTGGCGGGGCTCGGCGGCGCCGCGCTCTCCACCGGAGTGTTGAATCGCTTCGAGCAGCACATGCCGGCGGGGCTCGGGTTCATGGCCGTGGCGGCGATGGTGTTCGGGCGGTGGACGCCGCTGGGGGCCGCCGGCGCGGCGCTCTTCTTCGCCTTCGGCAACGCGCTGCGCATTTCGCTCATGACCTCGGCGCCTGACTGGCTCGCCTTCGTCCCCGGGGGCATCTGGCTCGCCCTGCCCTACGCCCTCACCCTGGTGGTGCTCGCCTCGCAGCGTCGCGGGGCGGGCGCGCCGCTGGCGCTGGGTCAGCACTTCGAGGTGAGCGCGCGCGTCTGACGACGGTGGGACGACCCCCTTCGTCCGGTGCGAACACCAGGGCGGTGTGGAGGCCGAGGCGGTCGCAAGAACGGGCACGGCGGCGTTGGAGAGAGGAGCACCGCCGCCGCGCCCGCGCGAGAGCGCTGCTACGTGAAGATGATCTGGGCGCCCTCGCTCAAGTCGTAGAAGTCACCTGCGGTGATGACGT
>CAZFXD010000053.1:0-21771 GCA_964522795.1 uncultured Myxococcaceae bacterium | reverse complement strand
TTGCTCTTCGGGATCGTGCGTCGGCCGAGCTTGCTCGACATCGGCGTGCCCAAGTGGGGCATCTTTCTTCAGCCCTTCGGGTTCGTGCTCTTCTTCGCGGCCGCCTTTGCGGAGACCAAGCGTGCACCCTTCGACGCGCCCGAAGGCGAGTCCGAGATCATCGGCTACTTCGTCGAATACTCCGGCATGAAGTTCGGCATGTTCATGATCGCCGAGTTCGTGGAAGTCGTGGTGCTGGCCGGGGTGATCACCTGCATCTTCTTCGGCGGCTGCTACCTGCCGTTCGGCAACGAGGCGCTCAAGCACCTCATCGGCTACCAGGACGGCGCGACCGGCTTCGCCTGGCAGAACCTGTTGTGGGGTTCGATTCTGGCCACCGTGTTCTGGGTGAAGGTCGTGCTGCTCTGTTACATCCAGCTGGCCATCCGCTGGACCTTCCCGCGCTTCCGCTACGATCAAATCCAGGTCCTCGGCTGGAAGATTCTGTTGCCGCTGGGGCTGTTGAACCTCTTCGTCACGGGCGCGCTGCTGCTGTGGGACCCGTCCATGAAGATGCTGGCGACGTTTGGCATTGCGGAGATCTCCGTGGTGCTGGCGCTCACCCTGACGCCGCGCGCGAAGAAAGAAACCCACGACCTGGCCCACGGCCACGACGCTCACCACGCTGTCTCGACGCACTGACGAGGACACCGCGAATGGACCACCACGCTCCACCAGCCCCCGTCGCCGATCCGACCGCGCGAGACCTGCGCGAGCGGCTCTACCTACCCGACCTGCTCCGCGGACTGGCGATCACCACCGGCCACTTTCTGAAGAACCTCTTCGGCGCGCGCGACGCGAACCCCGAAGTGGTCAACCGCAAGGGCACCTCGCTCGTCTCGACGGTGCAGTACCCCGAAGAGAAGGTCAACTATCCCCCCGGCTATCGCGGGTTGCACCGCCTCGTGCCCCGCGAGGACGGCAAGCCGCGCTGCGTGGCCTGTTACATGTGCGCCACCGTCTGCCCAGCGCAGTGCATCTACATCGAGGCCGGCGAATACGAGGGAACCGACGCGCACGCCGAATCGCGGGTGATTGAGAAGTACCCCAAGCAGTTCGTGATCGACGAGCTGCGCTGCATTGTGTGCGGACTCTGCGTCGATGCGTGCCCGAAAGACGCGATTCGCATGGACACGCACACCCACACCCCGAGCGAGTACACGCGGGGCGGGTTCGTGTACGACATTCCGAAGCTGCTCAAGGGGCCGGCGGTGACGCACCCGTCCGATCCCTGGTTCAAGCGCGGCTCGTCGGACGCACCGGATCACGTGCACAAGGAAGCGCACCTTCGCATCGGTGATGGGCTGGTGCCGCTGCGGCTGCCCAACCGGGTCGAGATCGACGACACGCACGGCATCGCGGTCACCAAGTTCCTCAAGTAGCGCGGCCACGCCGGCCTGCCGAAAACAGGCGCGGCGCCTCGGGCCGACCTACCCTTCGCTGATTCATGTCGGACGTGAAGTCCACCGCGCCGAAGCCCAACAACGCCCGACTGCCTTCGTGGCGGGTCGGCAGCGTGTCCGTCCTCTCGCTCTCGGCCGGAATGCCGCTCGGGTTGGTGTTGACCGGCGTCCCGGCGTTTCTCGCCACGGTCGGCATCGACGTGAAGACCATCGGGCTGGTGACGCTGGCGCAGGCGCCCTACGCCATGAAGTTCGCCTGGGCGCCGCTGATGGACCGCTTTCGCCCGCCGGGCCTGAAGGACAAGCGCGGCTGGATAGTGTTCTGCCAGGTGGTGCTGGCGCTGTGCACCTTCGCCCTGGCCTCATTGGCCGTGTCGCCCGAGGTGGCGGCCGTCACCGCGCTCACGTTGCTCATCGCCTTCGCCGCGGCGTCGCAAGACATCGCCATGGACGGGTACGCCGTCGAAGTCCTCAACAAGGACGAACAGGGCGCGGCCAGCGGGTTCCGCACGTCGGTGTACCGGGTCGGCATGTGGCTCGGCGGCAACATCGCGATCTCCGTCTCGCCGTTTCTGGGCTGGAGCACCACGCTGGGGATTCTCGGCGTGCTGTACCTGGCGCTCATTCCGGTCACCTTCATGGCACCGGAGCCGCCCGCCCAGGTGAAGCCGCCCACCACCATGCGCGACGCCGTGTGGGGCCCGCTGGTCGGGTTTCTCCAGCGGCCCAGAGCGCTGGAGATCGCCGCGTTCATTCTGCTCTACAAGCTGGCCGACAACCTGGCCGGCGCGCTGGTGCGACCGTTCCTGATCGAGATGCACTACGACGCGTTCGACGTCGGCGTGGCGACGGGAACCATTGGCATGGTGGCCACCATCGCCGGGGCCTCGGTGGGGGGCATGATGACGACGGCCATGGGCGTCGGTCGCGCCCTGTGGGTCTTCGGACTGATTCAGGGCCTGTCCAACGTGGGCTACGCCTACCTGGCTTCGCAGCCGGTCAACCCCTCGCTCCTCTACGTCGCGTTCGCGATTGAGACCGGCACCTCGGGCATGGGCGCGGCGGCGTTCTCAGCGCTGCTGCTTCGCCTGACCGAAAAGCGGTTCTCGGGCACGCAGTACGCGCTGCTCTCCAGCCTGTTCGCGATCGGGCGAACCATCGCCGGACCACCCGCCGGCGCGCTCGCGCACTCGCTGGGCTGGGCGCAGTTCTTCTGGGTGACGATCCCCTGCGCGATTCCCGGGCTGCTGATGCTGCATCGGTTTGCGCCCCTGGGCGCCAAGGACGTGGCGATTGACGCGCCCGATGGTGAACCCACCGAGATCGTCACACCGCCCATGGCGCAGTTGGTGGGCGCCACGACCTTCGGGCTGGTGGTGGGAACGCTGGTGGCGATGTCCAGCATGGCCTACCTCAACTGCTACAAGGCGAAGACGCCCTGGGTCGACGCGCTGGCCGCGCTCATCTCGCCCACCAGCACCTCCACCGCGGTGGACCTGGTCATGACCCTGTTGTTCGGCGGCGTGGCCGGGCTGGCCACCGGCGCGATGACCATCGCCCGGGCGGGCCGCGGGCGCTCCGCGGAATGAGGGCACGATTGGCCGCGGGCGGGAATGTGGCTCAACCCGGTGTGTTGATGTCTGGCCTGCCACGGCGTTCGCCAGAAAGGTTGCGCGCGGTCGCCCTCGGCCGCACACAATAGGGTTCATGCTCACCGTCGCCCGGATCGCCTTTGGCGCGTTCTTCCTCTCGGTGGTGGTGCTGGTTCACGTCTACATCTACCGGCGCGTGGTGAGAGATCTCACGCACCGCCTCTGGCTTCGACGAGCCGCCGTCTATGCCTTCGTGGTGGCATCAGGCTCGGCCATCGCCATGCGCACCCTGTTCCGCGGCGCCACCACGGCCTGGGTCTTCGCGTTCGCGCTGCCGCTCTGGCTGGGCTTCGTCCTGCACTTGCTGCTGTCGCTCGGCGCGGGCGAGCTCGTGCGGGCGTTCGTGGTGCGACGGGTGTCAGGCGACACGCCAGAGTCCGAAGCGCGCCGGACGTTTCTGAAGAAGGCGATCGCGGTCTCGGCCGCGGGCGCCGCCGGGGGCTTCACCGCGCTGGGCACCTACCGGGCCTACGCGGCGCCGGTCTCCAAGGAGATCGCCATCGCCCTCCCCCGCCTGCCCAAAGCGCTCGAGGGGTTTCGGCTGGTGCAGCTCACCGACGTGCACATCGGAACGGTGATTCAGGAGCGCTTCGTCGACGACATGGTCGAGCGCGCCATGGCGCTCAAGCCGGACCTGATCGCGCTCACGGGAGATCTGGTGGACGGGCAGCCCGAGTACATCGGTCGGTTCGTGGCCCGCCTGGCCAGACTGAACGCCCGCTACGGGAAGTTCTTCGTCACTGGCAACCACGACTACTACTCCGGGGCCGACGCCTGGGTCCGCGAGCTGGAGGGGCTGGACTTCACCGTCCTTCGAAATCGCCGGGTGACCATCGGCGACGCGGGCGGCTCGTTCGAGCTGCTGGGGGTGGACGACTTCGGGCATCGCTACACCGACTCCGACTACGACCTGGAGAAAGCGGCGCAGGGCCTCGGGCCTGACGCCGCCTCGGTGCTCCTCGCGCACCAGCCGGCGGGCTTCGAGGGGGTGGCCGACAAGCGCATCGGGCTGCAGATTTCCGGTCACACGCACGGGGGGCAGACCTTCCCCATCACCATCGGCTCACAGTTGGTGTGGGGAGACCGGAGCGCGGGGCTGTCGCGCACGCTGGAGTCGCAGCTGTTCGTCAGCCGCGGCGTGGGGTTCGTGGGCCCGCCGCTCCGGCTGGGCAGCCCGCCCGAGATTCCCTGCCTCGTGCTGACCGCAGCCTGAGCGGGAACCGTCGGGCACGGTCAGGCGTCGGAAGAACAGAAAGACGCCGGAGTCCGCGCTATCGTGGTTTCGCGAATGGCCACCGATCGCAACGGGCTGAAGTGGGAGGACCTCATCGGGAAGTCTCTCGATGGTCGGTACCGCATCGATTCGGTGCTCGGTCAGGGCGGCATGGGCATGGTGTTTCGGGCCACCCAGACGTCGATGAACCGGGCGGTGGCGGTGAAGACGCTGCACCCCGAGCTGGCCATCACCCCGCAGTTCTTCGAGCGCTTCAAGCGTGAGGCGGAGATCGCCAGTCGGCTCAAGCACCCGAACATCATCACCGTGTTCGACTTCGGACAGACGCCGGAGGGCGTGTGTTACTTCGTGATGGAGCTCGTGGAGGGCGAGAGCCTCCGACAGAAGGTGAAGCGCGAAGGCCCCCTGTCGATTGAGGTCGCCGCGCGCATCATCGAGAAGGTCGCGCTGGGCGTCTCGCATGCGCACCAGGCGAACGTGGTGCACCGGGACCTCAAGCCGCACAACATCATGGTCAACGTGACCCCCGAGGGCGAGCAGGTGAAGGTGCTCGACTTCGGCCTCGTCAAAGCCCTGGAGCAAGAGGAGGAAGAGGCGCTCACCTCCACCGGCCAGGTGCTGGGCACGCCGCAGTACATGCCGCCTGAACAGGCCGGGGGCGAGCACGTCGACCAGCGCAGCGATCTCTATTCCCTCACCGCGGTCTTCTATTTCGCGCTCACCGGCACCTCCCCCTACAACGCCAAGACGGTGCGCCAGGCGCTCTCGTCAGCGCTCACCAAGCCCGTGCCGCTCGTCTCTTCGCACCGGCCGAACGAGCCGGTCTCGGCCGGCATTGAAGAGTTCGTCCGCCGAGGGCTGGAGCGGGAGCAGGCGGACCGCTACCAGACGTGTGAGGAGTTCATCGAGGCGCTGCACAACGCCATGGCGAGCACCGACGTGCGCTTGCTCACCGCGCGACCGCCGGCGCGCCCGGTGGCCGACGGCGCGGGCTCGGGCTCCAGCCCTGCGCCGAGGCGGCGAGCCCGCACGGCGTCGGTGGTTCCTGAGCTGCGTCGCACGGCGCCCGATATTCCCTCGCTGCGCTCCCAGTCTCGGCGCACCAACCGCGTGGGCATCACCGCCTTCGTGATCTCCGTCATTGGCGCCGCGCTGGCGCTCGGCTCGTACGTCGTGCTCAGCAACCGGCCGAAGGCTGACACCGCGACGGCCACAGCCCCCGCGCAGCTTCCCACCCGGCCTGGCGAGGCCGTCGCCCCAGCACCTGCTCCAGGCGCCGCGGCTTCGCCCACGCCAGCCCCGATGCCGCAGACCGTGACCATCACCTTGCGCACGACGCCCCCCGGCGCGGTCGTAGAAGAGGGCGGCACCATGATTGGCAAGACACCCCTGGAGATGACCTGGCCACGGGGCGAGGAGCGAACCCTGAGCTTCTCTTCCCCAGGTTTCTCCAATGTTTCTCAGAGCTTCCGTTTGGAGCGCGACGAAGCCTTTGAAATTACAATGATTCCGGTCGCAAAAAAGCCCCCAAAACCCACGTCATCGGGCAAGGGACCCAAGCCGCCTACCGTTCCAGAATTCGAATAATCGTAAATATTTTCAATATATTACGAATCGAATCGAAACGGTTGTCCGAGCGTTGGAGGGTATGGTTACCTCGGCTCAGGGCTGTCCGGAGGCACTCATCATGTCGTTGGATTCGGTTGTGCACGTAGAGCATTCCTTTCGCGAACGGAGCGTTGAGCTGCCTTCGCCGGGCCCGCTGCCGCAAGGTTCTGAGCCGCTTCTTCAAGCGCGGATCAAAGATCTGAAGCTCCACCTGGCGGGCACGCCACTGGAGCGAATGATTCAGCAGCTGTACGCCGAGCTCGAAGCCAAAGGCATCGCGCTGCGACCGGAGTGCTACCTGTCTGATCAGTGGGGGTGCCCGTCGGGCGTGCCGGTCATCGGCATTCCGTTCTACCTCGCCGACCCGAACCTGCACTCGATTGAGGAGGCGCTGGGAGGCGGCGCCGAGACCGAGCGCGAGATCATGATGTACCTGCGCCACGAAGCAGGTCACTGCCTCAACTACGCCTACAAACTCTTCGAGACCGACGAGTGGCGCAAGCAGTTCGGCGACTACGCCACCCCGTACAACGAGGAGTACAAGCCCCACCCCTTCAGCCGAAAGTACGTGGTGCACATCTCGGGTTGGTATGCGCAGAAGCACCCCGACGAAGACTTCGCTGAGACGTTCGCGGTGTTCCTCACGCCCGGCTCAGACTGGGAGAAGCGCTACAAGGGCTGGGGGGCGTTGAAGAAGCTCCACTACGTGGAGTCGATCGCCAAGACGCTGGGGCAGACGCCACCGCTGGTGACGCTTGACGAGCACGACGTCGACGTGAGCGAGATGGAAGAGACCGTGTTCGATCACTACCTGCAACGGAACATGGCGGAGCGCTTCGACGCCAAGCTGGGTGAACACCTCGACCAGGACCTGCTGCAGCTGTTCGAGCCCGCCGGCAGCACGGCGACGAGCGCCGAGACGCTCATTCGCGCCGAACGGCAGGCACTGCTGCACGCGGTGACGCAGTACTCCGGTGTCAGCCGCCCGGTGGTCAGCGGGCTGCTCACCCACATTCTCGATCGCACGGCGGCGCTGGACCTCACCGTTCAGCGTGAGAAGGCCCGCGACTACCTCGCGCGGCTCTCCTCGCTGCTGACGGCGCTGTCGATGAACTACCTGTACACGAATCGCTTCTTCGAAGTGGAGTGACCGCTTCTTTCTGATTCGCTGATACATTCCGCGCCGATGGCTGAGCGCGTTCCACCCCTGTCGATCGCCGTACTCCACTACCAGCCGGCGGACGAGCCGATGGACCCGGTGGTGGAGCACGTTCGGTCCGCGCTGACGGAGCTGGGTCACACCGCCACCACCATTGGCGTGCACGACCGCGTCTTCGATCTGCTGGCGGCCGTCGAGAAGGTGAAGGCCGACCTGATCTTCAACGTGTGCGAGACCTTCGCGGACGACTATCGGCTCGAGGTCAACGTGGCGGCGCTGATGGAGCTGGCGCGGCTTCGGTTCACCGGGTCGGGGACGGCGGGGCTGCTGCTGGCGCAGGACAAGATTCTGACCAAGCAGCTCTTCGGCTACCACCAGGTGCCCACCCCGCCCTTCGCCACCTTCGACGGCGAGACGTTTGAGACCAACGCCCGCATGGCCTTTCCGCTCATCGTCAAGCCGGCACGCTCCGACGCGTCGATCGGCATCGGCGCGCACTCGGTGGTGAAGGACTGGGACGAGCTCACCAAGCGCGTGCGGGAGATTCGCAAGGAACTCTCCGACGAAGCGATCGCCGAAGAGTTCATCGACGGTCGTGAGGTCTACGTGGGCGTGCTGGGCACGCCCACGCGCGCCGAAATTCTGCCCATCGTGGAGCTCGACTTCGGAAAGTGGGACGACTCACGACCCAAGGTCTCAGACCGGGAGGTCAAGTTCGGCCCCGAGACCGACGGGTCGCCGCGCCTGGTGTTGGCCAAAGATCTCACGCCCGAGCTGAAGGCGCGCATCGAGCGGGCGGCGCTGCTGGCGTTTCGCGCCTTGAAGATTCGCGACTACGCCCGGGTCGATCTCCGAATCTCGGCCAGGACCAACGAGCCATTCGTGCTCGAGGTGAACCCCAACCCGTACCTCGAAAAGCAGAGCGAACTGGCCATGGGCGCCAAAGAGCGCGGCATCTCGTACACGCAGCTGATCGGTCGCATCGTCGAGTCCGCGGCCAGCCGCTACGGGCTCAAGACGTAGGGAGCCCAAGCGCCTGCCGGACGGCGAGCACACACGCCTCATCGGTGGGAAACCCTTCGCGCGTCTTGGCGGCGACCGAGACCCCATCGACCGCCACCACGAAGATGCCGCCCGAGCCCTTCACGAGCTCAGCTTCGACTCCGAGACGTTCCTTGAGGAGGGCCGCCACCCGGGTGGCCCGCGGCAGGTAGCCTCAAACGCCGCAGTAGGTAATTGAGATCTTCACACCGCCATTCTCAGCGTGAAACGAGGTCAAAGCCAAGCTTGAGAATCAGCGCCGCCACCACCACCAGCACCAGCGGCCGAATCAGGCGCCCACCGAACCTGATCGCCAGCGATGATCCCAACCACCCGCCGCCCACCTGCCCCAAGGCCATGGGAAGGGCGATGGGCCACGCGATCGTCCCCACCCCGGCGAAGACCGCGAGAGCGGCGATGTTCGAGCCGAGGTTGGAGAACTTGGCCTCGGCGCTCGCTTGCGCCGGCTGCGCCCCGTCGAACGCCACGAAGCCAATCACCAGCAACGTGCCGGTGCCGGGCCCGAAGAAGCCGTCATATCCGCCGAGGGCCAGCGACAAGACGGCGGCGAGACGTGGGCGTCGGGGGCCGGTCAGGGGCTTGATCGCGGGAGCCACGAGAAACAGCACAAACGCGGCCACGAGGAGCCCCACCACCAGCGGCCTCAACTGCTCGGCCGGGACCCGGGTTTGCAGCCACGCGCCTGCGAGCGAGCCTGCGGCGCCGGTGGCGAACAGGCGAACCGCCGCCCCGCGCGACACGTGCCCGGCGCGGAGAAAGCGAAACGCGGCGGCGGTGGTGCCGACGAACGACTGACCCTTGTTGGTGCCGAGCGCGATCGCAGGAGACAAGCCGCTGAAGAGGAGCGCCGGCAGCGTGACGAGCCCCCCACCCCCTGCCACGGCGTCGATCGAGCCCGCCAGAAATCCGACCAGCGCCAGGAGCGCGATGGTGGAGATCGAAGGGTCGAAGGAGGTCGCGGCGAACATCACGAGGTCGCGCTCATACCCTCGCCGCGGTCCCCGGTCGACCCGTCGCTCGGCCTCTCCCGCGGCCGGGGGCCGCTGCACGATTGCGCGGCGCCGGCCGGACCCGCCCTGTTAGTCTCCTCGTGTGAACGCCATGCGATTTACCGGAACCGAGACGTACCTGACCGACCCCAGCCTTCGCTCCGCGGTTGATTGCGCGGTCTCGCTGCAGCGCCCCCTGCTGGTCAAAGGAGAGCCCGGCACGGGGAAGACGCTCCTGGCCGAGGCGGTGGCCAAGGCGTTCGACCTTGAGCTGCTCACCTGGCACGTGAAGAGCACCACGCGCGCTCAAGACGGCCTGTACGTGTACGACGCCGTCCAGCGGCTCCACGACTCGCGCTTTGGCGATCACGACGTGAAGGACATCAGCCGGTACATCAAGCTGGGGCCCCTGGGTCAGGCCTTCGCCTCGAAGAAGCGCGTGGCCCTGTTGATTGACGAGGTGGACAAGGCGGACCTCGAGTTCCCCAACGACCTGCTCCACGAACTCGATCGCATGCGTTTCCGCATCATGGAGACCGGCGAGGAGATCGTCGCCAAAGAGCGCCCGATCGTGATCATCACCAGCAACAACGAGAAGGACCTGCCGGACGCGTTTCTCCGCCGCTGCGTGTTTCACTTCATCGCGTTCCCTGACGAGGCGCTGATGCGGCGCATCGTCGACGTGCACCACCCGAAGCTGGACGAGGCGTTGGTGGAGCAGGCCCTGGCGGTGTTCTACGAGCTTCGTCACTTTCAGCGCCTCAAGAAGCGGCCGAGCACGTCGGAGCTCATCGACTGGATCGCGGCGCTCAAGGTGAGTGGAATCAAGAGCGTGAAGCTGGACGCCGAGCTGCCGTTCATCGGCGCGCTCCTCAAGCGCGAGCAGGACCTGCTCGCCTTCGCGGAAGCCACCCACCCCCAGCGCGCCCGCCGCACCTAGACCACCCGTGTTCGTGCCCTTTCTCTATGAGCTTCGTGCCGCGCGCGTGCCCGTGGGGACGCAGGAAGCCGTGGCGCTCGCCGAGGCGCTCGCCCGGGGGCTGCACGACGCGTCACTGGACGGGTTCTACGACGTGGCCAGGGCGCTCCTGGTGCACTCGGAGCGCCACCTCGACGCGTTCGACACGGCCTTCCTCAAGCACTTCAAAGGCGTGGAGGCGAAAGCCCAACAGATTCACGCCGAACTGCTGGAGTGGCTGAAAGAGGCCAGGCGCCGGCGCGCCGAACTGTCGCCGGAAGAGCTGGCGCTCCTGGAGGCGCTGGACCGCGAGTCGCTGGAGAAGCTCTTCGAGGAGCGCCTGCGCGAGCAGAAGGAGCGACACGACGGGGGCAACCGGTGGATTGGCACCGGGGGCTCGTCGCCCTTCGGCCACTCCGGGGCCGCGCGCGATGGCATTCGAGTCGGGGGCGACGGCGGCAACCGCCGCGCATTGCGGGTGGCGGGCGAGCGACAGTTCGCGGCCTACCGGGACGACCTGGTCCTCGACGTGCGTCAGATCGCCGTGGCGCTGCGGAAGCTGCGGGCCTTCTCCCGCGACGGCGCCGACACCGAGCTCGACCTCGACGAAACGATCGAAAAGACCGCGCAGAATCTGGGGGAAATCGAAGTGGTCACCCGCCCCCCGCGCCGTTCCAACACGCGGGTGATTCTGCTCCTCGACGTGGGCGGTTCGATGGACCCGCACTCGTACATGGTGTCGCTGCTGTTCTCCGCGGCGAAGCAGGCGGCGCACTTTCGCGAACTGCGCACGTACTACTTTCACAACGCCGTCTACGGGCGCGTGTTTCACGACGCACAGCTCCGCCGCCCGCTCGAGATTCACGAGCTTCGAACCCAGTGCGATGGTCGCTACAAGCTGGTGTGCGTGGGCGACGCGATGATGGCCCCGTGGGAGCTGTTGGAGCGCAGCGGGTGGTCGCCCGGAGGCAAGGAGGCGCTCGCCTGGTTCCACGATCTGGCCGAGGCCTACCCGTCGCACGCGTGGCTCAACCCGGAGCCCCCCGTCTCGTGGGATCACACCACCGTGTCGATGATTCGTCGGGCCATCACCATGTTTCCGCTCACCCTCGAAGGCATCTCCGAAGCGGTCACCCACCTGATCAGGCGCCCATGCTGACGACGGAACAGAAGAACGACCTGCGCGAGTTTCTCCCCACCCACGCGCTCTTCGGGGGGATCGAAGGCGAGACCCTGGAGCGAATCATCGACATGCTGGTGCCCCACGACCTGCCCAAGGGCGCTGAGGTCTGCGTCGAAGGAGAGATGGGGCGGTCGATGTACGTGGTTCGCCGCGGGCAGGTGGTGGTGTTGCGCACCACGCCTTCAGGTCGGCGCGTTCGCGTGGTGCGGCTGGGCCCAGGTGAGTTCTTCGGCGAGATGACGCTCATCGACATCCAGAAGCGCAGCGCCACCGTGCGCTGTGAAGAGCCGTCGCTGCTGTACTCGCTGGAGAACAAAGACCTCTACCGGCTCTACCAGACCGACGTCGCCGGCTACGTGATGGTGATCCAGAACCTCTGTCGAGAGCTCTCGCGGCGGCTGCGCACCACCAATTCGCGCCTGACCGATCTGGCCGCGGCCTCCGGCGACGAACGCACGCAGATTGGCATTCCGGCGGTCGGACGAAAGAAGACGTAGGGCGCGGTCAGCCACGGAGCCTGACCTCCACGTCGACGTGAGGCTTGATCTTGAGCGTGCCCAGCATCGCCGTGTACGGCTTGATGCCAAAGTCCCGCTGGTCGAAGGTGACGCGCGCCACCAGGGTTGAGCCCTCGTCGCGACGAGTGCAGGTGAGTTTTCGCGCCTGCCCGCACAGGGTGAGCGTGCCGCTGACCTCCGTCGGCGTCGCCTCCCCCTGAAACGAGATGGCGGGAAAGCGCGGCGCGTGGAGCACGTCCTTGACGATGTTTGATTCGATTTCGCCGTACATCGCGGTGGGCAGCAACCCCGACGAGTCGCGCCCATCCTTGCGTGTGGTCACCACCCGGAGCGATCGCGCGTCGAACTCGGCGCGCACGTGTGCCTCGTCTACCTCGACCCAGAACTGCCGAACCGCGAGCTTGAGATCGTGTGCCACCGCCGAGAGGAGGCCGTCTTTGAAGGAGTACACGAAGACTTCGGCATCGGCCGGCGTGAATCGACGCTTCATGCGAACGCTTCTGACATAACCTCGAGCGCGGCGCGACCGCTCGCGCGGAGACACGACCGATGACCACGCCCATCCGCCCCTGGAACAAGCTCGGCGTCGTGCATTCGCAGGACGAGCGGATCTTCCACCTCGACCGGCTCAAGGTGGCCGACCCCCGAAACGGGTCTGAGTACCAGCGGGTGGTGCTCCGCGTGCCGGACTGGGTGAATGTCATCGCCGTCACGGCCGATGAGCAGGTAGTGCTGGTTCGGCAGTTTCGCTTCGGGGTGTGGGCGGAGACGCTGGAGATACCCGGCGGCATGGTGGACCCGGGTGAATCGGCCGAGGCGGCTGCATCGCGCGAGCTTGAGGAAGAGACAGGCTTTCAACCGGCGCGGCTTCGTCTGCTGGGTGTGTCGCGGCCAAACCCGGCCATTCAGGACAATCGCATTCACGCCTTCCTCGCCACCGGCTGCCGGCGGCTCCATGCCGGCGCGCCCGAGGCGACTGAAGACCTGCGGGTGGAATTGGTGCCCCGGACCAGCGTGGCCGACCTGGTGCGCCAGGGCGCCATCAACCACTCGCTGGTGCTGGCCGCGCTCTACTTCGAGACGCTCGCCCCCGCGTCCAGCGGCTGAGGCGACGCCGGGCCGGTCGGGGCGTTCGCCGCACCCGGTGTATTCCACAAGCGAAGCTCGGAGATGTTGGTGGTGACCACGTACTGCGCGGGCCCGGGCTGGAAGGCCACGAAGACGGGGAATCCGTGGGGTGCGGAGTATTGGCGCACTTCCTCACCGGTGGTGACGTTCCACAGCCGAGCGGGACCGTCGCTGGAGCCAGCGATGAGCAGCGTGCCGTCCGCGCTCAGCGCGACCGAGCTTAGCGTCCTGGCCTCCGTGTCGAACGTCTTCGGCGCCGGCCCTCCGCGAAGGGTGCTCTGCACGGTGATGACCGGGTTCTTGCGGGAGAACGACGCGACGAGGTTTCCAGTGGCGTCGGAGGCGAACACGTGGCCCGCTGGCCCTGCCTCTTTCTCCCCTTTCCGCGCGAGGAACGGCACGTCGCGGCGGGGTTCTTTGGCCTCGAAGCCGAGGCGGGTAATCGCTTTGGCCGCCGCGAAGAGGAACGCGGGAGCCTGGGTGGGGATGACCACCGGCGTCCCGGCGAGGCTCTTCTCCACGGACCCCGAGGGGAACGCCACCACCAGGCTGGCCGGCTTCGAGGGCGAGCTCCCCGAGATCGCCAGGTGGCGGCCGGTGGCGTCGAACGAGAGTGAGGCCACAGCTTCGGGGCGTGAGAGCTTCAACACTTCTTCCCCTTTGGGCAACTTGAGCGCGCGCACCTCGCCGCCCGCCGTGCCGTACACCACCACCGACGCGTCGGGCGCGAGCGCTACGGCCGTCAGCCCCACGGGGAGGTCGGTCACCACGGCGATCTCCGTCCCGTCCGCCACTCGCCAGACGCGAACGGTCCCGTCGATGCCCACCGAGGCCACGGCTGAGCCATCGCCGCTGAAGCTCACCGCGGTGATGGCCCCCCGATGCCCTTTGAGGGACCGGGCGGGGGTGATCTCGGCGATCACCGCGGCGTGGGCCGCCATGGCGACCAGGCTGACCCCAAGGAGAAGTTTTCTCATGTTCGACTCCGTGCTGCGCGCGTCCACGTGCCGCTGCGGCCGCCGGCCTTCTTGAGCAGCTCGACGCGCTCAATGCGCATGCCCCGGTCGGTGGACTTGAGCATGTCGTAGACCGTGAGCGCGCTGGCCGCGGCCGCCAGGAGCGCCTCCATTTCGACGCCGGTGCGGTCCACCGTCTTCACTTCGGTCTGAATTCGCACCCCGCCCCTGGCGACTCTGGCGCTCACGTCGACGCCGGCGAGCGAGATCGGGTGGCACAGGGGAATCAAGTCGGGCGTCTTCTTGGCGGCGATGATGCCCGCCAGCCGGGCTGCCTCCAGCACGTTGCCCTTGGGGACTCGCCCGGAGCGAATCAACTTCAGCGCCGCCGCGTTCATGCGCACGAACGCAGTCGCGACTGCGACGCGCGCCGTGGGTGCTTTGGCGCCGACATCAACCATCTTCATGGGGATTTGAGCCTCTCAGAAGTCGTCGAGAATGAACTTGCGCGGGTTCTGCGCGATTCCATTCACTCGCACTTCGTAGTGGAGGTGCGGCCCGGTCGACCGGCCGGTATTGCCGAGGTACGCCACGACGTCGCCGCGGCGAACGTGTTCACCGGCCTTGGCTTTGATGGCCGCGAGGTGGCCGTAACGCGTCTTCACGCCGTAGCCGTGATCGATGACGAGCACGTTGCCGTACCCACCCTCGAGGCCCGCGAACACCACGGTGCCATCGGAGGGAGACAGCACGTCCTTGCCGTGCGGTCCTGCGATGTCGAGGCCGGCGTGCATGACCTTCTCCGACGTGTACGGGTCGCTGCGAACGCCGAAGTCCGACGTCACCCAGCCGCGCACGGGCCACACCGACGGCATGGACGCCAACATGGACTTCTGGTCCTGAAAGTAGGCCTGCAGCTCTTCCAGACTCTGCTCCTGGCGCGTGGCTTCAGCCGACATCTTGTCCAGGCGGTCGCGGAGAGCGCGTGGCGTCTCGTTGTTGGCGAGCCGAACGAACTGGTTGTCGCCCGCCGCCCCGCCCGGCACCTGAGGCGCGGATTCCGTCGGGCCCATGGCGAGGTTGCGCTGCGGGTCGGACAAGAGCGTCATCGCGCGCAGCTTCTGATCAAAGCGCTCGACGCGATCGATGGTCGAGCTGACGTGTTCCATGCGCTCGCGAATGGCCTTGAGTTCACCTTCGAGCGCCAGGTTCTTCTCGCGCAGCCCCTTGTTTTCCGACGCGTCGACGACCACCGAGAAATAGTGAATGACGGCGATCAGCGCGACGAGCGCCACGGTGACCGTGGCCCCCACGATGCGGTGGAGGAGCTTCTTCTGAACCCGAAAGCGCCGCACCTGGGTGTGCGAATCGGGCACCAGAATCAGGGTGTATGATTCGTCAACCAATGGATTTCCTTGTTAAAAATCCGATTCTACGACGACGACCCAACGACACTCTCAGATACAGGCTGCCAAGATCAAGTCTCAAAGCTTACGCCGGAACCGCCTGGACGCAGATGACGGTGATGTTGTCGTCCCCGCCCCGGTCATTGGCCAGATCGATGAATTTCTTGGGCGCTTCTGCCAGCGGAACGGACTTGAGCACTTCGCGAATCTCTTTTTCTTCCGCGATGAAGTTGGCGAGTCCGTCCGAGCACAGAATGAAGAAGTCGCCCGGCTCGGCCTGCAGACCCATGACGTCGACGTCGACGGCGGCCTCGAACCCAACCGACCGCGTGATGATGTTCTTGTAGCGGGAGTGCTTAGCCTCGTCGGCGGTGATCATGCCCGCTTTGATCTGCTCGTTCACGAGCGAGTGATCTTCGGAAATCTGCTGCACCAGGTCGCCGCGCACGAGGTACGCCCGGCTGTCGCCGACATGCGCGAACAAGGCGTGATTCCGGTGCACGAGCAGCGTCACCACGGTGGTGCCCATGCCGTTCAAGCGAGGGTCTTCCTGCGCCGCCTTGAAGATGGTCGCGCAGGCCTTCTCAACCGCCACCCGGAGAATCTCAGGCAGCGGTGAATCCTGGAGCGGCAGGTCAGTCTCGAACGGCCGGCTGTTGCGCTCGCGGGCTTCGCGAAGCTCGCGGTCGATTGTCTCCACCGCCAGCCGCGACGCCGTTCCACCACCCGCGTGACCGCCCATGCCGTCGGCGACGACGTAGAGCTGGATTTCCTCGTCGATGAGGAAGCTGTCCTCGTTGTGGTTGCGCTTCTTGCCGACGTCAGTCAGCCCGGCACAAGCCGCCTTCAACCGAATGGGGGTTTCGCCGGGCTTCGACACGCGGGCCTAAGTTAGGCGACGGGTTTTTGTAGAGCAAGCACGCGTTTTGACTGTTGTATCAAGCAGCCCGCCCACTCCGGGTTCCCGAGCGGGGCCGCGCCGCGAGGAGCATGGTGCTGGCGGCCTCTTTCGCTGCGGCGGTGACAGTTTTCCCCGAGAACATGCGCGCCAATTCGGCCGCGCGCTCGGCCGGAGAGCACAACTGGGTCACCTTCGAAGCGGTGACACCGGCGGTCCGCTTCTTCTCAATCACGAAGTGCGTGTTGGCGTGCGCGGCCACCTGCGGAAGGTGGGTGACCACGATCACCTGCCGCCCTTTGCTGGCCGACTTGAGCAGCCGCCCCACCTCGTCGGCGGCAGCCCCTCCGACACCGGAGTCGGCCTCGTCGTACACGGTCAACCCAGCATCGGCGCCCTGACTCGACGCGCGAAGCGCCAGGGCCAGCCGCGAGGCCTCACCGCCGGACGCCACCGCGGCGAGCGGGCGCGGAGCGCCACCGTCGGCGGCGAAGAGAAACTCGACCCGGTCCGAGCCCGCCGCGGTCGGGGCCGACGGCTGGAACGACACCGAGATCGCGGCGTGCGCCATGCCCAGTCGCTTGAGCGATTTCTGCACCGCCGCTTCCAGCGTTCGCGCCGCCTTCCGCCGTTCCAACGTGAGCACCTCCCCCGCTCGCGCCATGGCGTCGGCGGCTTCGCGCACTTCGCGCTCCGCGAGCTCCACTTCGGCCCCAGCGTTCTCCAGCCGATGACACTCGCGCTCGAGCGCCTGCGCCGTCTGCAGCGCCGCTTCAATCGTGCCACCGTACTTTCGCGACACGTGGCGAACGGCGTGGAGGCGATCCTCCAACTCGAGGATTCGCTCCGGGTCGGCCGGCCCCCGCTCGGACAAGCTCCGGAGCTCTCGGGCCGCCCCCTCCACTTCGGACTGTACCGCTTTCAGTCGGGCACCGAGGTCACGCACGCGCTCGCCTTCCAGCCTGGAGACCGCGGACACCGCGAGGGCGATGAGCGCGCTGGCGTTGTGCTCACCCGAGGCCAGGAGCACCTCGGCCCGGCGCAGCTCGGCTTCGGATTTGGCGACCGCCTTCAGCTCGCGCAGCTCGGCCACGATCCGTTCGTCCTCACCGGGCTGAAGCTTGATGGCGCGCAGCTCGGCCACCTGGTGTTCGACGAGTTCCTTCCGGGCGGCGTTGGCGGCAAGGTCGCCCAGGGTCGCCACGCGCTGAACGGCGGCGCGGTGCGCTTCGTACGCACGGGCCCACGCGCCGTGGACGTCGCTCGCGAGCCCCACGCCGCCAAAGGTGTCGAGCAGGCGAACGTGGGCCTGGGGTTCGAAGAGCGCCATGTGTTCGTGCTGACCGGCGATCTCCACCACGCCTTCGAACAGCTTGCGGGCGATCGCCGCCGTGGTGAGCGCGCCGTTGATGAACATGCGGCTGCGGCCACCCGACGTGAGGACGCGGCGAACACTGACCTCCCCGTCGCCAGCGGGAAGGCCGAACTCGGCCAGCCGTTGGGTGACGGTTCGATCGGCGTCGAACACCGCTTCGACCGAGGCTTCGGCGGCACCGGACGCGATGATCTCCCCCGGGCACCGGCCCCCCATGATCAGGCCCAGCGCGTCGACCACGAGCGACTTCCCGGCGCCGGTCTCGCCCGTCAGCACGGTCAGCCCAGGTGAGAACGAGAGCTCGACCTCGTCGAGGACGGCGAGGCGCGACACTTTCAAGATGTTCAGCATGAACCCTCCATACACTGAACACCCTATCAGTAGCGACTGACACGGGCCAATTTCGGGTTTCGGGGCCCGGGAGGCAGGGACAAATGGGCGGCCAGGTTGGGGATTGCGACGTGGGGACTTGCGATCTGGGGACAGGCAACTTTTCCATGAGGCGCACCAGCGAAAGGCGACGCTCCGTGAAAAGTAGCCAGTCCCCGCGCTAGGCCCGGGCCCGGACTTCCTTCGCGCGAAATTTGGCGATGCGGGCGATGAGCTTCACAGGCACCGGTTTCTCGAGCGGAAACCGGATCGTCCCCTTGCTCAGTTCGTACCCCGCCAGCTGCTTCTTGAACGCGGTCACCACGCCAGGCGTCGCTGGGTACAGCGAGTAGTGCGCCTTCCAGCCGGCGAAGAAGACGATCATCCCCTCGCGATAGCGGTAGGCGGCGATCTGATAGCTGATGACTTCGTCGGCGTCGGGGAGAGCGCCCCGAATCGCCGTGCGGACCTGGCGGAGCGCGGCCTGCACGGGTCGGGGTCGGCTTCTGATGTACTCCGAGACAGTCTTGAAGTCGGTGGCGGCCATGCGTGGTGCCTACTTCAAGTGCCGCCGCCGCGTCATCGGCGCGCGAACCGCCCCACGCCCGCGCCGCCGGGTGAGGCCGCACAGACCGGCGCAGATCGTTCCGCACCCCGGCGCGTTCAAGGCCACGGAGGATGCGATGCCCACCGAGCCGTTGGAAGAGATTGGAACCCTTCGAATCGCCTCACCCTGCACCGCCGCATGGGATCAAATGGTGGGAGACGAGCGCACCCGCTTCTGCGCCAGGTGCACCAAGAACGTCTACAACCTTCAGGGCATGACGGCCGCCGAGGTGCGCCAGCTCCTCAAGGTGCCCCGAGGCGCGCAGCCTCCGTGCATCCGCTTCTACACCCGACGCGACGGCACGGTGCTCACTGCCGACTGCCCTGTCGGGCTGGCGAGGATCAAGCGGGAGATGCAGTACAAAGCCGCCGCGCTGGCCTGCCTCGTCGTGACGTTCGTGGTCTCCGGCTACTCGAAGCTGACGTCGGGGCAGCCGATGTTCGGCGGCGACCCCGGGTGCGACCGCCGCCCGCCCACCCAGGTCGAGAGCTGGCTCACGCGCCTCGCCACGCGGCCCCTTCCGATTCCCGCCAATTCAAACTCGCCTGGCGCAGCGATGGGTGGGGCCCCCATGCGCCTCCGACCTCAACCCGTCATGGGCGAGCCGCCCATCATGGGGAAACCCGCAGCGCCCGTGAAGGCACCCTGAACAACGCCGACCGCAGTGGCCAGGGCGTGCGGACGACGGAGGCGGCTATTCGACGGGAACGCAGGCGCGACGCCTGGGCGAGGTGGGGGGCTTTTCGCCGCCCGTGCTCGTAGAACCTCCGTCGCGCGACTCACGTCCCCAGGGAGTTCACGATGACGATCCAGACCGAACGCTCGCCCGTCCCCACCCTCGTCCCGCCTCCGCCGATGCCGGTGGAACGGCCCTCGCCCGGCGCGGGCCCGGCCGCTCGGCCCTACCCGTGGACGCGCGCGCGCGACGTCAGCCGCGGGGGAATTTCGTACCTGAAGGGCCACCTCATCGGGGTCCCGTTCAAGCGGACCGACCTTGCGCCGTTGCTGCCGCCCGAGGTGCACCTGGGACCTGCGCCGATGGGCTACGCGCCCGACGAGTATCCGCTCAGCGTGTTGATTGGGTTCGAGCGGGAGATGACCATTGAGCCCTACTTCCGGAAACAGTCGTTTCACGAGATGGACTTTCTCGTGCCGGGCGTGCGGGTCGACGGGTTTGGCGACCGCATTCTCGCCTTCCCGCTGCACGTGTGGGTGGACGGCAACGCGGACGTGTTCGAAGCCGGCGCGGCGTACGGGTACCCCAAGACCCTGGCCCGGTTTTCGCTGAGTCCGCGCGAGCTGCGCGTCAATGACGCGGCCACGGGCGACCTCGTCTTTTCAGCCGACCTGAGTGCGCCGGAGCGCCCCTCCTGGTTCGGGGGGCTCCCGAACTTCGTCCGGTACCAGCAGCCGCTCTGGAGTCCCGTCTACGGCGTGCTGCCCACGGCGGCGCCGGGCGGCTGGGACACAGAGGCCGTCATCTCGGACAACCGCTTCTCGCTGCTCGCGGCACTGAAGCTCCGGTCGGTGGCCGCCACCAACGTCAAGCTGGGCTGGAAGTTGTCCCGTTGCGCACACCCCGAAAACCTCCCCGCGCTCAACGCCTCGAAGGGCGGCGCCTCGGGGTTCGAGGGCGAGATTCGGTTGCTTCCCGGGCAGATCACCAAACGAACGCCCTGACGCGGTCGGCGGAACATCTTCCGTGGCGCGCTGTCGATTCTCTCCAGGGAGGAGCCGATGGCGTCCACACCGCTCGAAGGACTGGGA
The DNA here is from genome assembly GCA_964522795.1 of uncultured Myxococcaceae bacterium. GTDB lineage: Bacteria > Myxococcota > Myxococcia > Myxococcales > Myxococcaceae > CAZFXD01. The sequence goes on along the minus strand of CAZFXD010000053.1, from coordinate 1,460 downwards.
CCCGTTCGCCTGGCCTCGCCGTGCAACGAAGACTGGTCGCGCATGGTGGGCGGTTCGCGAACCCGCTTCTGCGCCAAGTGCTCGAAGCGCGTGCACGATCTGAGCGGCCTGACGGCCGACGAAGTGCGGCGGTTGTTGAACGTTCCCCCGGGCGCGCAGCCCCCGTGCATTCGGTTCTACGTGCGGAAGGACGGCACCATGCTGACCGCCGACTGCCCCGTGGGGTTCGCCGGCGTGCGGCGGGAGCTGCGGCGAAAGGCGCTGGCGCTGGCATGTCTTCTGATCGCAGGCGTCAGCGCCGCGTACAGCCGCCTCGCGTCCGGGCTGCCGTTGCTGGCGGGGTTGGGGGCTTCGCGGGAGGGCGTGACCACGTTGCAGCAATGGTTCGACGAGCGGGTGCGGCCGGTGCTGCCGGTGGCGGTTGATGAACGGCTCATGGCCGAGGAGCACTCGCTGGGCGTGCCCCTGAAGAACGTGGGCGGCCACCCTCACGGGGGGTGCAACGACAGATTTTGCGCGGACTTCTTTCCCACCGACCCGCCGTAACGTTGACGCTCAGCGCACCAACTCAATCATCTTCCCGCGAAGGCACTGGCTGATGTCTTTGGGCGCGGTGGGGAAATCGGACGTGCGCATCTGCTCAATCGACGCCAGCAGGTCTTTCGCGCGCCAGACGTATTCCTTGCCTTCCCACGCGTGCGTGGCGACGAAGTACTCCTCGCCGTTCGCCTGAAAGTGCCCTTCGAGAACCGCCCAGTGCGCGCGTGAGCCGCCGCTCTTTCCGGGGTTGCCTGCGTTGTCGACGTCGAATGCGACGAGGACCGGGTGCTTGCGATCGATGGCCGCCTCGGCGTCGGCCACGGTGAAGTGCGGGGTGACGCGGGCCTGGTAGCCGAACGACTTCGCCAGCTGGGCGAGTTGGTCGGCGTAGAACATCTCGCCCTGGGTCGTGTACCCGCGGCGCCGGGCCTCATCGAGCAGAAGCCGCGCATCGTTGGGCGGTCGGGAATGGCTGTCGGTTCGGAGCGTGTCGCTCGACTGCACGAGTGGGTCTTTCGCTCCCGGGCTCTTCTGGGCCCAGAAGTCCATCACCATGCCCAGCGCGTAGAGGCCGCAGGTGGGGCCGTCTTGCACGCGGCCCGGGACGTCGGCGCCGTCGGCGAGCGCGCGGCGAACGCGGGGATCGAACACGGAAATCGTCGGAGCGCGGTACGACGTGCCGGTCGACACTCGGGTGGCGAGCGGATCGAGCCGGCGCAATGGTCGCGGTTGATTCACCGAGCGCGTCGCGAGAGCGGCAGAGGTCCGAGGCACGACGAATTGTCGTGCCGTAGACCCGCGAAGTTGCTCACCTCGGAAAAAAGGGGACAGGCTACTTTTCGAAACGAAAAGTAGCCTGTCCCCTTTTTCTCAACCGCCTAGATTTCCTGGAACAGTTCCTGGACGTCTTTCTCGGTCAG
>CAZFXD010000052.1:0-21978 GCA_964522795.1 uncultured Myxococcaceae bacterium | reverse complement strand
GGCGGTGGCGCTGGCGGAAGCGCAGGTGGCGGCGGTGGCCCTGGTGGAAGCGCGGGTGGCGGCGGCTTCGGCGGTTCGGGTGGAGCTGGCGGCGCCGGCGGTGGCCCCGGGGCGTGCACGAGCACCATCAGTAGCGGGCTGGTCTCAGCGGTGTCGTCGGCTTCAGCTGGCGCCGTCATCTGCTTGAACGCCGGCACCTACGCGGCGTCCACGTTCAACTCCGTTTCCAAAGCGAGCGATGTCACCGTTCGGCCGGCGGCCGGCGCGACGGTCACCATCACGGGACTCGTCATCAACTCCAGCCATCACCTCCGATTTACGGGTCTGGGCGGCACCATGCGCATCGCTGGACTCGACAGCGATCAGGGCGACGGCAACCCGGCGTCGACGTACCTCACCTTCGATCACATCGAATGGACCGGCGCAGTCACCTGGCGGGCGCGAGCGACTGACCAGCACATCCTTTTTGACTCATCCACATTCACGAACCTCGATGGTGCGCTCTACGAAGGGCGCCTATCGGTTCGCGGCTACAACAACTCCGCGCCGGTGGGAGTCATCATCTCCAACAACACGTTCAACGGCGGGGGAAACTCCGACGGCGTTCAGCTCGTGGGTGAGGTCTACGGGGTGCAGATTGGGCCGGGAAACGAATTCACGGGCCTGTGCGAGTGCGGACACACGGCGCACGTCGACCCCATTCAATTCTACGGGGCCAACCACACGGTCGTGACGGGCAACTTCATTCACGACAACGGCGACGGAACCGGCGGCATCGCGTCGTTCGATGGCAACGGCGAGCAAACCACCGTGACCAACAACGTCTTCGTGGGCAATGGCATCTATCCGTGGCTTATCGCCGCCTCGTCGGCGCAAGGCTGGACCATCACGCACAACACCTTCTTCGGAACGTCGTCCACCAACGCGAACGCTGTGTCCATCGACAATGCGCACGGACAGGCGACCGGCAACATCGTGCGCGACAACGTGTTTGCGGGAAACAGTCACCTGGTCGTCCCAACGGGCGCGTGGGGTTCGCAAGATCACAACCTCAACAGCGGCATCTCCGGGACCGCCAACGTGACAGGAACCCCAGTGTTCGTCGGAGGCAGCGCGCCCACGACCTACCTGGGCTTCCGGCTGGCGACCGGGTCGCCGGGCAAGGGCGCCGCTTCTGACGGCGGCGACATGGGCATCGTTCCGTAGCCTGTCCCCTTTGCCCCGTCTTTCCGTGATGTACTCGCGCGCGTCCGGGAGGCGCGCATGATCCGACTTCTCCTTGTTGCAGTGCTCGCGCTCGCCACGGGGTGCCAGGCGTCGAACGCACCAAACGACGCGGGCAACGGCGGAGGCGCCGGGGGAGGCAGTCCCGGCGGCGGCAGCGGGGGTGGGGGGGGCTCCGGCGGCGGGAACAGCGGCGGCGGCGCCGGGGGCAGCGGCGGGGGCGGGACCGGGCCCATTCAATCGATTCGGTTCGGCGCCACGTCCGGTCACGACGGCCTCTTCTCCACCTCGCCCGTCGACCCCAACAATCGCACCGTGTCGATGTGGGTGAAGCTTCGCGTCAGCTCGGCGTCGCGAAGTCTTCAGGAAGCTGCGTGGACGTTGGAGAACCCGGCGCCCTCCAACGCCTACCAGTTGATGATCACCACGTCGCACCAGGACCAGTTCGAGGCGCACGACCACGTCCAGGGTGGTTTTCTCTTTGCCCCCATCGACCTCGGGTGGTGGTTCATCGCCGAAGCGCACCGCATCGGCGGCACCACCGCGCTGTACTGGAAGAAGGAGGGCGCCGCGTCGCTGTCTGAGGACACGGGCAACATGCACCCGGCGCTCTCGGGCGTGACGCGCTTTCTCGTCGGCACCGACGACGCGACGGGCCAGAACGAGTGGCTCGACGGCGACCTCGCCTCGCTCAAGGTGTGGAGCGCCCAGCTCACGAAGGCCGAGCTGGAACTCGAGGCCAATCGGCTCAGCCCGGTGCGGACGGCGAACCTCCACGCGTACTACCCGATGCAATCGGTCTCCACGATGTTGAACGACGCCTCGGGCAACGGCCGCTCACTCGCGCCCATCACCTCGGGCGGGTCCTGGTCACAACGGCCGGGTCCGCAGATCAACCCGTAGCCAGTCGACGCGCCGTGGGCGGTGAAGCCCGGTTCAGCGCGCGCACTCCACGCGAGCCTCAATCGCCTCGTACCCCTGGAGTGAGCCGCAGGTCTCAGGACACAGGCTCATCAGCGCCCCATCGAGGAGGTACCCCCGGCGCATTCCAACGCACTGAGCCGCGGTGTACTCGCGCAAGAGGTATTCGCTCCGGCCGCCGGAACCCACGGCCCGGGCCTCCACGTAACCGGCCACCGCCCCGTCCGTACACAAGGCATGACCTCTGTCCTCGCGCTCCTCGTGTTGTCCCAGGTGAAGAGTCCCGTGCTGCTGGAGCTGTTCACCTCCGAAGGTTGCTCCAGCTGCCCACCCGCCGACGTCGCGCTGGAGCGGCTGGCCCGCGACGGCATCGATGGGACCGAGGTCATTCCGCTCTCGTTCCACGTCGACTACTGGAACCGCCTCGGCTGGGAAGACCCGTATTCGCGCGCGGAGTTCACCCAGCGTCAGTTCGACTACAGCGGCGACGAGGTCTACACCCCCATGATGGTGCTCGACGGCGCCTCGATTTTTGTCGGCGGCGAAGCCAGCGCTCGACAGCGCGTGAGGGCGCACCAGGTCACTCCCAAAGGTGCGCTCCACGTCGGCCTCTCCCGCGCGGGCCGTACGCTCCACGTGTCAGGAGCGCAGCTCACCGTCGAGCGCGCGCTGGTCGCGGTGGTGGAGAACTCCGCTGTTTCAAAGGTCGTGGCGGGTGAGAACGAAGGCAAGACGCTCCAGCACACCGCGGTGGTGCGCGAATTGGTGCCCCTCACCCGCCACGGAGAAGTCGACGTGACGCTGAAGCCGGGCTGGGACTTGTCGAAGTTCTCCATCGTCGCGTTCGCCCACGCCGGGTCTGACCGCCGCGTGACGCACCTCGAGCGCCGCCCGCTCCCGCGGTAGCCGAAGACGTCCCGCCGTCGCTCGCCGCGGCGCCGGCCCGTCGTCGCGGTCAGCGCGCGCACTTCGAGCTGCGGCAGCTCACGCCCGGGCCACAGTCGCGGTCCGAGCCGCACGAGCCGTCGGGCGCCGTGGCGCACTTGCTCGACCGGCAGCTGACCCCGGGGCCGCAGTCGCGGTCCGAACCGCACGAGGAGCCCGCCGCCGTGGCGCACTTGCCGTTGCGGCAGCTCACGCCCGTTCCGCAGTCGCGGTCGCTCCCGCACCCACCCGCGTGCACGGCACAGTGACCGCTCCGGCACGTTCCCGCCCCGCAGTCGCGGTCCGAGCCGCACGTGCCGTCGGGCGCGTTGGCGCATTTGCTGTTTCGACAGCTCGCGCCGCCGCAGTCGCGGTCGGAACCGCACGAGGAGCCCGCCGCCGTGGCGCACTTGCCGTTGCGGCAGCTCACGCCCGGCCCACAATCGCGGTCGCTCCCGCAGTCGGCCCAACCCGGAACGGCCCAGAGGAAGACGACCGCGAGCGCGAGAGTTCTCATGGTCGCGTTACAGCACAGCCCCAAGCGGCGCGCCTCGCCTCGACGAATGGCTCTGCTCGCACCGGGTGTGACACGCGTGTCATGAGCGGGCGGCGAAATCATGACACGGGCGTCGGAGTCGAAAATGTAGCCTGTCCCCTTTTTTGGGGTGTCTCGTCGATGAGCCAGAATTTTTCGCCGCTCGCCCGAGAGATTGCCCGGGGCGATTGGGTCTTCACCCCGAAGTCTCTTAGACTGGAGGGGTGACGCACTCCGCTCGACGCGCTCCCCTCATTCACAGTGTCATTCACACCGTTCGCCGGTTGGTCGCGCCGGACGCTCGCCAAGCTCGTCGCGCCGAGGCGCGCGCGCGCATGGCCGACGGGTTTGAGCCCCACCCGATGCGTCGCGGCCAGGGCTGGTGGCCCGGTCGCCCGCTGAACCAGGCCATCCCTGCGCATCGCACCAACACCCCGCAGGAGTTCCAGCGCGCTCTGGCCTCGCGTCGAAATTTCTTCGAGGGCGATGTTCGCGTGTCGGCTGACCCGCCGCACCACCTGGAGATGCGGCACGACAAAGACCCCGGCGACACCAAGAACCTCACGCTTAGAGAGTGGCTCGCGCGCGGCAAGGCGGCCGGCGTCGGGCTGAAGCTGGACATCAAAGAGACCGACCGGTTGCCCGAGCTCATTCGCGAGGTGCAGGCCGCGCACATCGACGACCACCTGTTGATGATCAACCTCGGCAGCGTCCCGATGCAGCGCGAGGGGTTGAGGCTCCGCCAGCTGTTCCCCCATGCCACCCTGGCGCTCAACCCGGGCGACCTGGAGCCGTTCTCGGCCAACGTGGGGCCGATGCTTGAGCAGGCGCAGCTGCTCGGGGCGCCGGTGACGTTCGTGCTGCGCAATGACCGGGTGGACGCCGCCACGGTGAAGCAGCTCGAAGCCGTGGGGCCTGTCTCGGTGTGGAACGATCCGAACATCGACGGCAACACCAACCTTCTTCGCCGCGCCGAAGAACTCCGCGCCATGGGGGCGACCGGCGTGGTCGACCTGCGCGTGGGCGAGCCGAAGACGCTGCCCCAGCGCGTCGTCGCCGCCATCAAGAACCTCCTCGGCTGAACCCCGCGCGCGTCGACGGCGGCAACAACTCCGTTCCTGCGAGGAATGGCTACGGGGGGCTGGCGGCGGTCACGGTCCGACGGAGGAACCTGCGCCAGCGAATGAACGCAGTGACGAAGTTCCCGCCGAATAACCAGAGCCACATGATGGCGAAGGCGAGGGGCGGGAACAGCCCGCGTTCGGGAGGGCGCGATTGCTCCATCATCATGGCGCCCCCCATGAATGAGACCATGGCGGTCACGATCACCAGAAGCTGGGTAAAGCGAATGGTGTAGTGCACTCGGGTTCCTGCGAAGTCGGACGTCACCCGAACCGTCCCGCTGGAGATCACCGAGAGCACGTTCGACCGGCTGACGAAGCGAAACATCCCCGCCGCGAACGTGATGGTGTCGTCGCGTCGTTCGATGTCCGACGCCTGCTGCGCCTCCAGCGCCCGGAACACCCGCTCCACCGCCTCGCCGGGAGAGAGCGCCCCCGCGTCGATAGAACCTGAGACACTGAGCGGAAACGGCATGCAGCGAGCGTACTACGCCGACCACTCCCACCGACGGCCGTGCGTTTCCGGTAGGCTCGGGACCGTGCGTCGCCCCCTCGCCCTGGTGTTGGTGCTGGTCGGCGGGGCCGCGTGCTCTCTTTTCATCGGGCCGTCCGAGGCGCCGCGGCCGTGCGATGCCAACGGCGCCTGCCTGACGGGCTTTCACTGCGACGGCGCCTCCTGCGTTCCTGACGAGGCGTCGGGAGGCAGCGCTGGCGGAGGCGCGGCCGGCGGCTCCGGTGCATCCGGCGGTTCTGGCGCGTCCGGCGGCGGTTCGCCGGGGGGCGCGGGCGGTGGAGCGGCCGTGACGTACCCCGAGTGCCTGGGGGCGATGCCCTCCAGCCTCGACGCGGGCACGCAGCTCAGCCTGAGTGACGCGACGACCCTCACCATGGCGCTCGACGTCATCTCCGTGGCGTGGGTGCAGAGCTCGGTCGATCAGGCGAACCCGATTGTGATGAGCGCGGCGTACAACGCCGACGCGTGGGCGCAGTTCTTCACCAACTACTTCGTGACGCGCGGCCGCCCGTTCACCTTCGCCCTGCGCGATTACCTGGGCTACCCCACCTTCTTCTGGGCGCTGGAGCCGCAGCGACTGGCGCTGCAAGAGGGCCTGTCCCGCGCGCTCTGGGCCAAGCTGCAGACACTCCCCCCGGTGGGGAACGGCAGCCTCGCGGTGGAGCTCGCGGCCGACGCCGGCACTCGAGAGACGCTGTTCGGCTCGTACGTGTTCTTCGCCACGCTCGGCTACCCCGAAAGCCTGCTCAGCCCGGCGTCGCGCGGCGACTGGTTCTTGAAAGTGGCCGACGTCATCTCGAAGAACCCCAACACGCTGGGGAGCGCGGTGAAGCTCGACGCGGGGACCACGCCGTACCTGCCCGCGTTCCGCGCCCAGGTGTGGATGACGTTGCGCGAGCTGCGTCCGGCCGATGCCTGCGTGACCCAGGGCGTGTCGACGACGCTGCGGCTGGACGGCGCGCGTGACGCGTTGTGGAAGGCGAGGGGGATTCTCGCGCACGGCAACACCTGGGCGGCGGCCCCCATCGGCGTGGTGCGAAAGGTCGCGGACGTGTTCCCCGCGCCGCTGTTGGCGTTCGGGCACGTGCAGTGTGCCGAGTGGCTCGGCAACACGGGGGCGAAGGCGGTCCCGCTCGCCGCGACCGGCGTGGCCACGGTCGGCCCCGAAGGCCCGGGGGTGAACGTGGAGAACTCATTCCCGGCCGAGGTTCCGGCGGACCTCGCTGACACGTGGATGTTGGGGTTCATCTACACGTCGCATTTTCCGATTCAGGGCCGATTGATTGACGCCAACCCGCAGCGCAAGGCGCGGCGCGACGCGCTGCTGGCGCGGGCGAAGGACGTGGACCTGCAGTTCCTCCGGAGCACGGCCACGGCCAAGCTCTTCACCGACGTTCCGTCGGCGTTCGTTCCTTCCACGGCGCTGGAGTACTGGACCAACACGTCGCGCTCGCTGGACCTGGCGCTGATTCGCTTCGACGCCGGGTACCGCGAGCCGCTGAACCAGTTCCTCTTCCTCGCGGACCTCTACAGCGGCGACGGTGGCACGACCGTCGCCGTTCGCCTCTGGCCCGACGCCGGCGTCTCCAGCACCTCGTGGGCGTTGTCCCGCGAGGCGAGTGGGGCCATTTCCCAGCTGGTGACCGACGGGGGGAAGATCGGGTTCAGCTACGACGACGCGGGCTTCGTGACGGGGTGGACGAGGCCGTAGCGCGAATGCCGCTTGCGCTCCCCAGGTGGCTGACCTCTTCTGAGCGCACCCGATGCCCCGCGTCGAAAACGGCTCACTGCTGCTCGGCCGCCTCATGGGGGTGCCGGTGCGCATTCACTGGACGGCGCCGGTGGGTGCCTTCGTCTTCACGGGCATGAGCTTCGTCCCCGAGCGGTGGGCGGCCTTCTTCGCGCTCATCCTCCTTCACGAGATGGGCCACGCGCTGGTGGTGAAGGCCGTTCGCGCCGAAGCGACGGGCGTCGAGCTGACCGGCTACGGCGGGTACTGCCAGTGGCGCGGCGACGTCTCTCCCGTCGGCCGCGCGGCCATCGCCTGGGGCGGCGTGTGGGCGCAGATGCTGCTGCTCCTTTGCGCCGAAGCGTACGTGCGCCTCGTCGGTTGGCCCGGCACGGCCCTCGGCCACGTCGCTGTCAGCACCGCACTCGGCGCCAACCTTTCGATGATTGTCTTCAACCTCGTCCCGCTCCCTCCACTCGACGGCTCCGAGGCCTGGCCCCTGCCGTATCTGCTCGGGCAGCGGCTGCGCGCGCGGCTGTCGGGACGTGGTGGGGGCATCTCCGCGACACCCGCCGTATTGAGCGAACCCGAACACGAAGACGACGTGCCGGCGGACCGACAAACTGAGGTCGAGGCGCTCGTCAGCTCGATGCTGGAAGAGGCGAAGAAGGAGCCGCCGCCTTGAACACCACTTCGGTCATGCTCGGCGTGGGCGTCGTCTTCGCCGTGCTCTTCCTCGCGGGCCTCCTGCGCTCAGCGCCTGACCCCGAGGCGGTGTTGAAGGCGCAGTACTTCGAGCTCTCGCGCTTGAGCCCCACCGAAGCGCCCGTCGACCTCGCCGACCGGGTGGACGCGCTGAGCCGCAGGTTCCCCGGGCACACGTACCTCTGGTACCTCGACTGGCTGGTGAAGGACCTCAAGCGCGCCAAGCGCTGAAACGGCGAACTCGCCGAGGCGGCGGTCAGGTCGACCGCGCACCCCGGCGAGCTCACTCCCGGTGTGGGTCAGTGCTTCGGGTACGCCTTGAAGGTGCAGTACGCCTTCTTCGCCGTGCCCGTGGGGCGGTTCATCGCATCGCAACCAGGCACGCCCGGGTCCGAGGTGATGATGCCCATGTGCTGCGCGTGGAAGCGGGCCTCGTCCACCGGCGCGTGGGTGTCGAAGTCCTTGTAGTTGAACCAGTAGAAGCCGCCGGCCCAGGGGTACGTCTTCCACAGGTTGAACGAGGTGGTCATCAGCTCAGCCTGCTTGGCTTCGTCGATGTTCGGGCCCGGGCTGCCGTCTTTCTTGATTAGCTGCACGGTGGGCGCGCCGTACTCGGTGTTCTCAATCGTCTTCGCCGCGTCGCCCGCCTCCACCATCAAGGTGCGCAGGCTCTTCAGCGTGCTGCCGTCGGGGAGCGTCTCGTCCTTGAACATCAGCGACCAGCTCCGGTTCTCGTCAATGGCGAGGGAGAGGTTGCTCCAGGTGTACGGGTGGTACGAGACGGCGTCGAACGCGTTCTTCGCCCCCGCCGCGTACACGCGCTGGAGGAAGATGCGGGCGTCCATGAAGCGCGGGTCGACTTCGCCCGAGGGGTTGTAGATGCCGAGCGGGCAGGTGCTCCCGAGCACGATGCGCGCCGCCGGGTCCTCCGCGCGAATGGCCGCCGCGGCCGCGATGACCAGCTGCGCGTAGCGCTCGGGGTTCGGCTGCGGGCGGAAGAAGAGACTGGAGTTCACCTCGTTGAGGATTTCCCAGTCGTGCACGCCGGCGCCTTCCGCGTTCACTTGCTTGTAGTGGCGGGCCAGCAACCCGGCGAAGCGGGCGAAGTCGGCGACGTTCTGGGCCTGGCAGTGCTGCTTCTCCTCGGCCGCGATGTCCGGGTCACTCTCGCAGCTGACCTGCCGCGCCCACCTGGGCGTGCCGCCGAGCACGCCCAGCACCTTCACGCCGCCCTGGTGCGCCTTGATGACGAGGTCATCCTTGAAGCTGCCGGTGAGCATGGTGCTATCGGTGGGCTGGTGGGTATCCCAGCGGAAGTCGGTGCGGATGAACCCGGGCTTCAGGGCAACCAGCTCGTCATTGACGAAGCGGACGCCGGCCAGGTTGAAGGTCTTCTCGTGCACCACCTCCACCTTCTCCGGGACGATGGTGAACTTGGCGTTCTCCGTCACCGTGCTCGATGTGGCCAACACCGCGCCGCCGCCGCCGCTCACCGCCACCACGTAGCCGCCGCGGTTGGAGCGGAGCGAAATCTTCCACCCGGGGTAGTGCACCACGCTGAACGTCTCCCAGCCGAGCGCTTCAGTGCGGTTGGCGATGAGGTAGGTCCCGCCTCCGTTCTCCGCCGACACGTACTTTCCGTTCGAGGCGCGAATCGCCACGCGGCCGTCGGCGATCTTGTTGATGGTGAAGATGGCCTTCGCGGTCGCTGAGTCGGCCGTGGCGCGCACGATGTTCTCCGCGTTGAGCGTGAGCAGCTGCCCGTCGGCGCTCTTCAGGGACAACCGCTGCCCCGTGGTCAACGCGGCATCGATTTGGGACGTGTCGTCAATGTCATTCCCGGGGCCACCTCCGGGCCCGTCCCGGAATTCAGCGGGACCGCAGGAAGCAAGCACCAGCAGGGCTGACAGCAGGGCGTATCGCAACATGACCACCTCCGTGAGTGTGTGGAGGGGTGAATTGCAACGGCTGAACCACGCCGTTTGGCCCAGTTCCGCGAGGTTGCGGTGTCAGCAGGCTTTCCAGCCGGCCGGGGCGGGTGGGCGCCGGCGCGCGCCTGGTCAGGCGTCTGACCAGCGCCTAGGGGAGCGCGTAACCTTCGATTCTCTCGAAGACGAAGCCGGCGTCGCCCAGGGTCAGGTCGTCTCGCGTGAGGGTGTAGAAGTGCTGCGTGCCCGCGTCGCTGGCGTAGCGGAAGAGCGGCTGGCGGCCCGTCCCCGCGTCTTTCCACACCCAGCCTTCGGCGCCGGTGAAGGCATACCCGGCGTCCTCCATGGCCAGCACGTCGCAGGTGATGTCGTAGATGTGGTCTGTCTTCGCGGTGCTGTTGAAGCCGCACAACGGCACCGCGTTTCCGGTGTTGAAGTTGAGGAGCGTGGCGGCGTGTCCACTGGAGATAAACCCACCGTCAGCCAGCCCGGCGTCGTTCGGCGCCGAGGTGAAGATGCGGTCCTGGCGCGACGGGCTCCAGAAGCCGGTCAGCCCGGCCGTGAGGGGCGTGCCGTTCAAGGCGATGCTGCGAAGCCTGATGAAGGTGTTCAGCCAGCCCGCGACGATCGCCTGAACAATGGTGGCCGGCGGAGTAATCTGTTCCAGCGTCACGCCCCAGTAGAAGCCGATCACCCCGTCGGTCCACGGCATGGCGTCGCGAAGGAACATCTCGTGCTCCGGGCTGCCCGAGCTGAGCGGAAACGTCTCTTCAATCACCACGGGCTTGCCCTGGGCGGCGAAGGTCCTCACCGTCGACACCGCGGCCGGCACGGCGCCGTGCTTGGGGTACATGTGAATGGAGAAGTAGTCGATGTCGGAGGCGATGGCGCTGGGCGCGAACGGGCCTCCGGTGAAGGGAATCAACCCCACGGTGATGGGGTGCCGGGTGTCGATGGCGCGAATGGCCGAGGTCAGCGTGGCGATCCACGCCTTGGCGATGGTCTGAGCCGTTCGGCCGGCCGGGTCGCGCGTGAGGTATTGGCTGAAGAGTGACGTGCCGAGCGCGCCCAGGCGCCACTCCGTCACCACGCCCGCGGGCACCGCCGGTTCGTTCATCAGGTCGTAGGCGAAGACGGCCGGGGAGTCTTTGGCGCGGGTGGCGATGGCCTGCCAGAACGTGGTCTGAATCGCCCAGCGGCCGGTCTCGGTCACGTTGTCGTACCAGGGCAGCACGTCGGTGGAGCGGTAGTTGGCGAGCCCGGTGAGATCGAGGCGCAGGCCCAGTGACTCCGCGAGCACGAGGAGCTGGGAGAATTGATCGAGCGCCACGGTGTTCAGCGTGGTGGCGTTCGTCATGTACGACCCCAGGTCGAGGTGGAGGCGCACGGTGTTGGCCCCCAGCGCTTTCATCTCGGTGAAGTCCTCGACGACGGTGTTCCATTCCGTCACCCAGTACTCCTCGATGAAGCGCCCGCCCTCGTCGTGATCGTAGTTGAACCCATAGGGCACGAACTTCGCGCCGGCCTCGTCGACGAACCCGCCGCCATCACGTGCGACCACGATGAACCGCATGGGCGGGCCGGCGTCGAAGCTTCCGGAGTCGCCCGCGTCGGAGTTGCCCCCCGCGTCGCCGCCGTCAATGGCCTGGCCGGAGTCGCCCGCGTCGGGTCCTTGCCCTGCGTCGCCCCCGTCGCGCGCGCCGCTGTCGTCCGCCCCGGGGCCACCGTCGCCCGCGTCGAGCGGGTGGCCTGCGTCTGGCAGGCCGCCGTCGTTGCCTCCGTCGGTCGACGAAGGAGGCTCGCCACAGCCTGCGAGAGCGGCGGCGGCCAACAGCGCGACCAGGCGGGAGACGTTCATCCTCTGGCCTTCTACTCCAGCGTGGGGCCGGTCGGGCGCGAGTTCCCTCGTCGCACGCGCAGCCCGCGGCGGCCCTCTCGAATTCGCCCCAGTGCGCCTAGACTCGGCCGAGCACGCATGACTCGGCCTTCGCTGACGCGGGTGGTGTTGATTGTCGGTGGGTACGGCGCTGCCTTCGCGGCGGGCACGCTCGCGGTGTGGCTCAACGGCCTTCACGTCAGCCCGGCGGACCAACTGGCCATGTCCGGCATGATGGCGTTCGGAGACGCGGTCGCCTTTCTCACGGTGGCCGCCGGCGTCTCCGTCATCCCCACGGTGATGCTGTTCCAGCTGATTGGAGACTCGCCGCGGTTCTGGCGCGTCTACACCTGGGCCAGCGTGGGGTGGGCCTCCACCGGCGTGGCGGCCGCGCTCTGCTACGTGGCGTCAGGCCACTCCAGCAACGGACTCCTCCAGACGCTCGGCTCGGTGGCGGTGCTGCGGGCGTTCGCCGCCCCGGTGTTCTTTCTCGGGTACGCGCCCGGCCTGCTGCCCGCGGCCCGCGCCCAGCGCCGGCTCGCGGTGTGGGCGTGCGGGCTCGAACTCGGCGAGCTGGTGACGTTCGTGGGTTCCCTTCTCCTCCGGGGCTAACGCGACGCCGAGGCGTGCCTGATGGAGCGCGGTGACCGCTTCGTCGCGCGGAGCAGCCGCCTCACGGCACCGGGGCGCCGGCGACCATGATCAGATTCACGTTCGCGACCGACATCAGTTCGGGCGACTGGCCGTAGAAGACAATCGTGTTGTCGCCATTCACGATCTCCGAGACTGGAATCGGCAAGTCGACGTTGCGCAGTTGCCAGCCCGCCATGTTCGGGAACGGAATCGCTTCATCGTGCAGGTGCCCATTCACGCTGAACTTGAGCGACGTCGGCGGAGCGCGATACCCGAGGTTGTAGGTGATGAGTGCGCTCGTCGGATTCCCAATCACGATGTTCGGCACCGTCAAGGACTGGGTCGCGTTGGCGGTGAGTCTCCACCCGAGCTCCGGCGGGCACGACGCCGCACCCGACAGCACGCAGGCGTTGTTCGCGTCTGGCACGTCGTACGCGAGGTCGCGATACGTCTTCGGCCCGTCGAACCCGACGTTGTCCCAGCGGAACATGTGGTTGCTCTGTCCCGCGAGCTCGCTGAAGCCCTGCTTGTCGCCGTTGTAGTGGGCGTCCTCAATCCAGATGAGTCCGCGCGTCGTCGTCAGATTCGCGTTGCTGACGATGCCCAGCCGCTTGAGCGGCTTCGTCGCGGGGTTCCAGACGCCGGTGTACGGATCAGACGCCCACACCACAATCTCGTTCTGGCTGACCTGGATTTCGTAGTGGTTCAGCTCGCCCGGCCCCGGGTGCATGACGCAGTTGTCCTTCTGCTTGGGCATCAGTTCTTCGACATAGCTGCGGTACACCTTCACCTGGTCGAGCGACGTCACGAAGTGCACGCCGTCGGACTTGCAGTTCGGCCCGCAGTTGCCCGCTTCGCTCGGCTTGCAGGTCGCGCCAAAGCTGAGCCCGAAGCCGTGGCGCGGCACCGTCTTGAACCCCGGCTCGAAGTGCGCGCGCGACGCGGGAACGGGTTTGTCCGTGAGCCAGAATTCCGGCCACGCGGCGTGACTTCCCGCGCTGTCGTTCGAGACGTCGAACACCACCGTCCCCGTGCGGCCCGCGTAGTCGAACGGCTGCTTCGGGTAGATGGCCAGCGTCGTCACGCCGTGCCCGTCATTGACGACTTCGTGAAGTTGGCCGTCGCAGATGACCACGTCGTTGGGCGGATAGACGGTGCGCGTGGCTCCGCAGGCGCTGAGGGTCGCGGGGTACCAATGGTTTTCGTCTTCGCCCGCCTTGAGACGCGACACGCCCCAGAGTTTCCCGTTGAGCTGGCCGGAGCGACTCCCGGCGGGGTTTGAGTAGACCGTGTTGAACCCGTCACAGAACGCCTGTGTCACGGGCTGCGTCGCTTTGTTGAAGATGCACGTCGTGTCGTTTCCGCCGCTCGTCAAACCCACGGGAGTGACGCCAGTGGAGCCCCCGCCGGAGCCTCCACTGACGCCACCACCGGAGCCGCCGGGGACGGTGCCCGAGCCGCCTCCCGACGAATTGTTCGCGCCGGAACCACCGCCGTTGGCTGAAGGGACCGTGCTGCCCGAGCCGCCGCCTGAGCCGTTCGACGAGGTGCCCGTGCCACCGCCTGAGCCGTTCGACGAGGTGCCTGTGCCGCCGCCTGAGCCACCGCCTGTGACGCTGATCTGTGCGATGAGATCTCGGAACAGCCCGGAGGTGAGTTCGATGTGCGCCGCAATGGTGTGCGTGCCCGCGGCGAGTGTTGAGACGTCAAACGGGAGCGCACGACCGTCGGCGCTGGTCCCCCCGAGGTCCCACGGCGCTGCGTATTCGCGGCTTCGCGGCTCGCGCAGGCGGTTCGGGTCGTCGATGTAGAAGGTCACCCCCCGGGCTTCCTTGTCGAACGCGGTGAAGATGTAGACGAGCCCCGAGAGCGCCTGGCCGTCGAGCACCACCGCGCCCGAGCGATCTGGCGAGCGGCTCACCTGCAACGCGCCGTTGGAGATGCCCGCTTCGTCGCCAGGTGCATTCGGGCTTTCTCTCGTGCTCAAGCTCCCGCCACACGCCGCGAGCAACAGCGAGCAGGTGGCCGTGAGCCATCGGAGAGAAGCGGTGTCAGGTTTGTCGCGTCGCATGGCGCCTCCGGCGGGTGGGAGACTCACGTTGAGCAAACGATGCGCCAGCAACGACGCGTGGACTTTTGGGTGCTTGGCGCGGTGACCAGGGGGCGAGGTGTGGACAGGTCCCCACGGAGCTCGAAGTTGGTTGTCAGGCGAGACCGGGGCGTTCGCTTCTGTGCAGCGCCAGACCTCGCTCGACCGCGGCTAGGCGCGCAGCGTGGCGGTCAGCGCCGGGAGCACGGCGGCCTCCAGGGCCTCGGTGTGAATGCGGTGAGCAGCGGCTCCCGAGAGCAAGCCGTACAACTCGAGCCCGGCTTCGTCGGCCGCCGCGGCCTCAGCCCGGAGCGTCGCCACGCGGGCTTCAATCGCCGCGCCCACCGCCGTCCGCAAGCCGGCGCCCCCCACGGTGAGCGCCCACCCGAGGAAGGTGAAGGCCAGCTGGGCGTGGCTGGACTCGTCGCGCGCGATCATCTCCAGCGAGGCGCGAATCGCCCCCGGCGCCGCGTGTCGGGCCGCTTCCTCCGCCACCAGTGCGGCCACGGTCTCCACGATGCAGCCATCAAGCGCCGCGCCCACCGCGGCTTTCTCGAGCGGGGTGTGAAAGTCGACGCGGTCGAGCGGGAGCGGGCCCGGGCCCACGGACTGGGAGCCGAGCACGGACGCGATGCGGAACGACACGCGCGCGTGCCGCACTTCGTCGATGGCCGCGCGGTGGGCGCCCTCGAGCAGCGCCGGCGGAGCGCCCAGAGCCAGGAGCTCCAGGGAGAAGCGCGAGAACGACGCGATGGACGCGTGCTCCAGTTGCGCGGCTCTCGCCCATCGCTGAGCCGCGCGAGCGCGGTCCGCCGCGGGGTGCGAGGCGACCGACGCGCCGAGGCGGGCCCAGTCGTCGTCGGTGGGGAGCGCGCTCACGCCCAGTCGGAACGCGCCACCACAGGCGCCACCGCCCACGTTTCATCGATGGTGGTGAGCGGTCGTCCGTCGCAGCCGATGGTGGCGATGATGGTGCAGGTGCCGCCGTCGTCCTGCGTGAACGGCCCGGGGGTCACGCCGGGAATGGAGAGCGAACACGCACACAGGCCGGAGCCGAGGGTGGGGGTGTACCCGCAGAAGGTATTGAAGCAGCACTGTCCGTGGTACCCGAAGCTGAACCCGCCGTCGGGCAGGGTGCCGTAGACGGTGCCGTCGCAGAGGGGGTTGGGACCGGGGCCGCCGTCGGCGAGCACGGAGCCTGAATCCGGGAGGCCGGCGTCGATGAGCCCGCCATCGGCGAGTCGGCCCGCGTCGTATCCGCCCTCCTGCGGTGCGGCGAAACAACCGGTGGCCAGCGCGCCCAGCGCCGCGCCGCGCCTGGCGGCGTTCTTGAGTGTGTCGAGTACGTGCTTCATCGGACTCCTTGAGGCGGCCCCACCACGAGTGCCCACGTTGGACACGCCCCGCAGTGTTTCTGGGACACGGGCGTGGTGCAAGGGCGGCGACAGAGCCCGCGTGACGCCTCCCTCACGTCAGAAACAATCCTCCCAACGCACATCGGTGGCCACGGCCTGCACGCACGCGTTGTAGGCGCCGCACTCCTGCGGGCGCGTGGGCGAGCAGAGGAGACGCTTCGCGTCGCAGCGGGCGCACACTTCGCTCACGTGCATGTCGCGCTCCGCGTGGGCCACTTTGAGTTTCAGCTCGGCGTCGGAGATGGGCTTTCGAAAAAGCTCGAGGACGGCGTGGCCCGAGCCGAGCGCTTGGTCGCCCTCGGGGAAGCGAAACGTCACTGGAAGACTGCGGCCCGGGCAGCCCAGGGGCACCCAGAACGCGCGCGGCGGCACTGACGGCTTGTCCCCGCTCCGGCCGTAGAGCAGCCCGCTGGTGAACATGGCCGGCACATACCCCTCAACCAGGAATCCCAGGCTCTCTTCGGAGGCGCGCGTGTTCCACAGCGCATCGGCGTCGAGGGCGAACGCCACGCCGTAGCAGTGACCCTTCTCCAGGTTGACCGCCACCGTGCCGAAGCCGGCGAGGTCCCGCGCGATGGGCGCGCCGGCGCGCGTGAACCCGTCGTGCCGCGGGGCGAGGCCGGCCAGGGCGGCGGCGGCCGAGGGGAGGCGGGGGGCGGCGGGAGAGATGAAGACGTAGGCGGCGCGATTGCCGTTGAGAATGACGACCGCGTTGGCGCCTCGGGACGCCGCGTCGGCCGCCAGCGCGCGCGCACTCTCTTCGTTGGGCGCCGAGCCCGTGAACCAGTTCGAGCCCGGTTCCCACTCCAGGTTGGCGATGACCCGATGCGGTGCCTCGGGGGTGGGGAACCCGTCTTCTGCGAAGACGCCCCATGCGGCACCCGACGTCACGGCGCTGAACCCCGCCGGGAGCGCATCTTTCGGGGGCGTCGAGCCCCAGCCCACGTGGTTGATGATTCTCACGCTGCCCGGGGCGACCGGGGCGAGCGCCAGCGGAGTCCCGGAGAACCTGAGCGCCGGCGCCGAGGCCGCGCAGCCAAGCCACATGGCCAGGGTCGAAGTCCTCAGCGCGTGGCGCCAGGGGGAAGGCCAACCGAGCCGGCGCGGGGAGGTGGAGCGCATGGCCGGTGAACCTAGCGCTCTGGGACGAGTGACAACAGCGGAGCGGAGGGTCGGTCGCCGCTGATCAGCGCCGAGTTTTTCGCTTTGCATCGTCTTGGCGCGGCACCTAGATGAAGCGCCGTGCAATCGCCTTCGGTCGGGATCATCGGCGCCTCGGGGTACTCGGGCATCGAGCTGAGCAAGCTGCTCGCGAGTCACCCCGCGCAGGTGAAGTTCGTGACCAGCGACCGCTGGGTGGGCCTGCCGGTCTCCACCCACACCGGGCTCGGCGGGCCGGTGGGCGCGCTCAAGTACGTCTCGCCTGATCAGGCGGCCACCCTGGCCGCGGGCTGCGAGGTGGTCTTCCTCGCCACTCCGGCCGAGGTCTCCCTCACCCACGCGCCGGCGCTGTTGTCGGCCGGCTGCCGGGTGATCGACCTCTCCGGCGCGTTTCGCCTCAAGCAGCCGCAGAGCTACCCCGCGGCGTACGGCTTTCCCCACCCGCGCGGCGAGCTCCTGGCGGAGGCGGTGTACGGGCTCCCAGAGCTGCAGGGCCGCGAGCGCATCAAGAACGCGAAGCTGCTGGCCAACCCCGGCTGCTACGCCACCGCTGCCGCCCTCTCGGTCGCGCCCCTCTGCCGGGCTGACCTGATTCTCCCCGACTCCATCGCCATCAGCGCGGCCTCGGGTGTCACCGGCGCCGGCCGAAAGGCGGCCGAGGACTACAGCTTCAGCGAGCTGATGGACGATTTTCGGCCGTACAAGGTGCTGCGCCACCAGCACACTCCGGAGATTGAACAGACCATCGGGGGGGCGAAGATCGCCTTCACCCCGCACCTGTTGCCGCTCAAGCGCGGCATCGTCTCCACCACGTTCACCCGCACGCGGCCCGGGGTGACCCGCGCTCAGGTGGCGGCGCTCTTCGCCGACGCGTACGGCAAGGAACCGTTCATCACCATCGTTGAGACGCCGGATCAGGTGCGCCTCAACGCGGTGGTGGGCACCAACCGCTGCGCGCTCTCGTTCGCGCTCGAAGGCGACCGCCTGGTGGTGGTGACGGCCATCGACAACCTGGTCAAAGGCGCGGCTGGCGCGGCGGTTCAGAACTTGAACATCATGCTCGGCCTCGACGAAACGCTCGCCCTCGCTCACCTGGTGGCTCACCATCCATGAAGACTCCTCGAGGTTTTCGGTTCGCTGGCGTGAACGCCGGCATCAAGCCGCAGCGCAAGGACGTGGCGCTGGTGTTCAGCGAGACGCCCTGCGCTGGCGCCGGCTGTTTCACCGTCAATAAGGCCAAAGCGGCGCCGGTGCGCGACGCCGAGGCGCGGCTCCCAGCCAACGGACTTCACGCGGTCATCTTGAACGCCGGCAACGCCAACGCGCTCACCGGTCAGGAAGGCGCCGCCGACGTGGTGACCGTGCGCGACGCAGCCGCCGCGGCGCTCAAGGTGCCCTCCACCGGCGTGGTCACGGCGTCGACCGGGGTGATCGGCGTGCGGCTCCCCGCGCACAAGATTGTCGACGCGCTCCCCAGCCTGGTGGCGTCGCTGCGCGCGGATTGTGCTTCGGCCGCCGAAGCGATCATGACCACCGACACGCGGATCAAGATGACCAGCCGCGGCGCGAAGATCGGCGGTCGCGACATCACGGTGGCCGGCTTCTGCAAAGGCGCCGGAATGATCGCCCCGCAGATGGCGACCATGCTCGCGGTCATCACCACCGACCTCGCCATCGAGCCCGTGCTCCTCAACCAGGCCCTGCACGTGGCGGTGGAGCGCAGCTTTCACAACCTGGTCGTCGACGGCGACATGAGCACCAACGACGCGGTGTTCGCGCTCGCCAACGGCGAAGCGAAGAACGCGCCCATCACCGCCGCCGGTCCCGACTACGACCGCTTCCTCAGCGTGCTGTGCTCTCTGTGCGAGGAGATGGCCAAGGACATCGCTCAGGACGGCGAAGGCGCCACCAAGTTGTTCACCGTGGTGGTGACGGGCGCGCCCACCTACGCCATCGCGCATGACTGCGCCAAGTCGATCGCCGTCTCGCCGCTGGTGAAGTCGGCCGTGTTCGGCAACGACCCCAACTGGGGCCGCGTGCTGGCCACCGTGGGTGCGCGCGCCGGCTCGCAGAATTGGGACGTGGACCCCACCAAAGCCACGGTCGCCATTCAGGGCCTCACTGTGTACCAGCAGGGCCCGGTGGACCTGGACAAGGCGGCGCTGCGAGCCCGCATGCGTGAGCCGGAGGTGAAGGCCACCGTGGAGCTCAACTCGGGCAGCGAGTCCTGCACCGTGTGGGGCTGCGATCTCACGTACGACTACGTGAAGATCAACGCCGACTACACCTCGCTCATCGTCACCACGCCCACCGGTGGCACCGCCAAGGACGACCGGCTCACCAACTACTCTCCCTCGTTCAAGCGGAGCCTGCTGGTCGAGGCGCTCAACTACATTCAGCGCTTCGCCGGGCAGCGCTGCGTGATCAAGTACGGCGGCGCGGCGATGGTGAAGGAGTCGCTCAAGCGCTCGCTGTGCGACGACGTGAACCTGCTGCGCTCGCTCGGCCTGAAGCCGGTGGTGGTGCACGGGGGCGGGCCCGAGCTGGAGAAGGCGCTCCAGCGCGCGCACCGGTTGAAGGTCGAGCGCTTCGACGGCATTCGGCCCATCAACGCGCAGGACCTGATGATCACCGAGCAGGTGGTCGGCGGGACCATCAACTCCGAGTTGGTCACGCTGCTCAACCAGCGGGGCAGCAACGCGGTGGGCCTTTCCGGCAAAGACGGCGGGTTGCTCAAGGCGCGCAAGCTGGTGGGCGCCGAGGGGCGCGACCTCGGCCACGTGGGCGAGTTGATGTCGGTGAACAAGCAGTTCCTCGAGATGCTGCTCGATCAGAACTACGTGCCGGTCATTTCTCCCATCGGCCTCGGGGACGACGGGCAGACCTACGATCTCATCACCGATGAAGTCGCGGCGAGCATCGCGGTGGCCCTGGGCGCCAAGAAGCTCATCTTCCTCACCAACGTGGCGGGCATCCTGGAGAAAGACGAGCTGTTGAACGAGCTCTCCAGCACCACGCTCTCTCAGTTGATGGAGCGCGGCGCGGTGTCGGGCGGCATGCTCCTCAAGGCGCGCGCCATTCTGCACGCGCTCTCCGGCGGCGTGGAGCGGGTGCACGTCATCGACGGCCGCACGCCGCACACGCTCATCTCTGAGCTCTTCACCGACAACGGCGTGGGCACCCTGGTCACCCAGGCAGGAGCGGCAAGTTGAAGAAGCGAGACTTTCTCCGGCTGGCCGACCTCACCCGCGCGGAGCATGACGCGCTGTTTGCGCGCGCGGCGGCGCTGAAGGCGTCATGGAAGAAGCGGGACGTGACGACCACGCTCGCCGGTCGGACGCTGGTGTTGGTGTTCGAGAAGGCTTCGACGCGCACGCGCCTTTCCTTTGAAGCCGCCATGACCCAGCTCGGCGGCCACGCCATGTCGCTGCCGCTCAAAGACAGCCAACTCGCGCGCGGGGAACCGCTCTCCGACACCGCGCGCGTGGTCTCCAGCTATTCCGACGCCCTGGTCTTCCGCACGTTCGCCGACACGCGGTTGGAGGAGCTGGCGAAGTGTTCCAGCGCCCCGGTGATCAACGGTCTTTCCGATGGGGGACATCCGGTGCAGCTCCTCGCGGACCTCTTCACCATCCGCGAGCGGCTCGGCGCGCTCGAAGGGTTGACGGTGGCGTGGGTGGGAGACTCCGCGTCCAACATGGCGCGCTCGTGGTGTGAGGCGGCCGGCATCTTTGGGTTCAAGCTCCGCATCTCGGCGCCTGAAGGGTATCGACCGCCGGCCGCGTGGCTGGCCGAGGGGAAGGGCCACGCCGCCCTGGTCCCCACACCGGCGGAAGCGGTGCGAGGCGCGCACGTCGTGAGCACCGACGTGTGGACGAGCATGGGGCAAGAGGAGGAGTCCGCCATCCGCAAGGCGGCGCTCGCCGGGTACCACGTCGACGGGGCGCTGATGGGCGCGGCCGATTCAAAGGCCATCTTCCTCCACTGTCTTCCCGCGCACCGCGGAGAAGAAGTCAGCGCGGACGTCATTGACGGTCCTCGGTCGGCGGTGTGGGACGAAGCCGAAAACCGATTGCATGTGCAGAAGGCGCTGCTCGAAAAACTGATTCTCACATGAGCGACCTGAACGAGTTCAAAGGCCGTTGGTTCGTGGTGAAGATCGGCGGCGAGCTGTCGAAGGACAGGCCCGCCCTGGCCGGCTCGGTCGGCCGCGCGGTGAAGGCCTTCGTCGAGGCGGGCATCAAAGTCGCGGTCATTCACGGCGCCGGGCCGCAGATTGACGAGCTGTCGGCGCGGCTGGGCTTGAAGCCGGTGAAGGTCGCTGGCCGCCGAGTCACCGACGAGGCCACGCTCGAGGTCTTGAAGATGACGCTGGCCGGCCAGGTGTCGACTGACGTGGCGACCGCGTTTCGGCTGGCGGGCGTCAACGCGCTCTGCACCTCGGGCGTCTCGGCCGGCCTGGTGGACGCGGTGAAGCGACCCCCGAAGGTGTTCGAGAGCGCGGGCCCTGACCCGGTCGACCTGGGCCTGGTCGGCGATGTCACCACCGTGAACGTGGCGCTCCTCGACAAGCTCGCCGGCATCGGCGTGGTGCCGGTGGTGGGGTGTATCTCGGGCAGCACCAGCGGCGACGTGTTCAACGTCAACGCCGATACGGTCGCCACGCGCGTGGCGGCGCAGCTGGGCGCGGCCAAGTTGTTCCTGGTGTCGAACGTGGTGGGGGTGCTCAAGAACCGCGATGACCCTTCGTCGCGTATTCCCACCCTGACACCGGCGGAGGCGCGCGCGCAGATTCAGTCCGGCGTCATTTCTGGCGGGATGATTCCCAAGGTCGAAGAGAGCCTGGAGATGCTGGAGCAGGGCATCGGCGCCATTCACATTGTCGGCATTCGGCCGCCCGAGGCCATTCTCGAAGAAGCGCGCAGGCCGGGAAGTCACGGCACCGCGTTCGTGCGCTGAACGTCCGCGCTCGGTGGAGGGCTTCAGCCCGGGCGCGGGGGACACATCGGCCCACGCGATTCCTTGCGTCCTCACAGATGCGGGACGTACCGTGCAGCCGTGCGAATCTCTCTGGGGCTGGTGCTGGGCGCCGCGCTCGTGACGTGGGGGTGCGGCGAACCGCCGGCGGGAGGGGGAGATGACTCCGGCACTCCGATGGACTCGGGCTCGCCGTTCGACGCCGGCGGGGGAATGGATTCGGGGT
>CAZFXD010000051.1:0-22228 GCA_964522795.1 uncultured Myxococcaceae bacterium | reverse complement strand
GGCGACGCGCCCGCCCCGCCGCCACGCTCACCCACCGTGGCGCGCACGCCGCCGCCCGGCGTGCCCGCGGCGGCGAAGGCCAACAAGCCGAAGGGCAACGCCATCGACAACGAGTGGAAGACGCTCCAGCGCCTGGTGGACCGGGCCAAGTCCATCAAGTCGGGCAGCATCGGCATCGTGGAGTACGAGATTCAGGCCGCCCGCCGGAAGCGTTCCACGCTCAAGCCCGAAGACGAGGACGAGTACCTCGCCACCCTGCGCAAGCTCGAGGGCGAGCTGAACAAAATCATCGATGGGGATTGAGCCGTGAGCGTCGTCGCCTCACTGGACGAGGTGAGCGTCGTTCGCGGCACGACCCCGGTGCTGCAGCGCCTCTCGCTGGAGTTGAGAGCGAGTGAGCGCTGGGGCGTGCTCGGGCCCAACGGCGCGGGCAAGTCCACGCTCCTGAAGACCGCGCTGGGGCTGCTGCGCCCTTCGTCCGGGCGAGTCACGGTGGCGGGCGTGGCCCCTGACTCGGCCACCCCGGCCGCGTTGGCCAGACTCGTGGCGTGGGTGCCGCAGCAGTTTCCCACCGACCTGCCGCACACCGTGTTGGAGGTGGTGGAGAGCGGTCGCGCCCCGTTCGTGAGCGGCTTTGGCGTCCTCGGCTCCGACGACGCCGCCGCCGTGGCCCACGCGTTGGACGCCACCGGGCTCGGCGGGTTGACGGCGCGTCCATTCACCGAGCTCTCGGGTGGGCAACAGCGCCTGGTCTTCCTGGCGCGGGCGTTGGCGCAGACGCCGAAGTTGTTGCTGCTCGATGAACCACTCGCGTTCCTCGACGCCAGACATCAGACCGTGGTGTGGAGCGCGATTGAGCGCGCCGCCTCGAGCGGCACCGCGGTGATGTGCGTGCTGCACGACGTCGGTTGGGCGCCGGTGTTCGACAAGCTGCTGCTGCTCAAGGACGGGCGCTCCGTTCGTCAGGGGCCAGCGGGCGAGGCGCTCGACGCCGCAGCGCTGGAGGAGACGTTTGGCGTGCGCTTCGAGCAGGCCGCCGCCGCCACCGGCCGGCGCCTGTGGTACGTCGCGTCGCGATGACGCCGTCGCTCCGAATGGCCATCGCCTTGTCGGCCTCCGCCGCGGCACACGCGGGGTTGGTGGGCGTCTGGCTGCACGTCGTCCCCGGCGAAGCGGACGCCTCGGTGGACCCTCCCCGCCTGGCGGCCCACCGCCTGCGCGTGCAGGTGCTGGGCGCTGCTCCAGCCGGGGGTTCGCCCGCTGTGGCGCCGCCGTTGGCCCCGAGCGCAGGTGGCCGCACGGCCTCGGTCGTGGCAGCGCTCCCGGCTTCACCGCCGCCTGAGGCCACGCCCCCCGGTGCGGCGTCGCCGGCCGTGGGGACCGGGGACGAGAACGATGGGGCGCCCGAAACTTCGGGCGGTTCACCCCCGGGGGGTGCGTCGGAAATCGGCGGGCCTGCGGGCGAGGTCGCTCCACCATTCGACAGTTCGGTCGTGCTGTCGCGGCTCGAGCAGGCGGCGCTGCGGTGCTACCCGGAGCGAGCGCGGCGTTTCGGGCTCCGCGGCGAGACGCGCGTCAGTTTCTGTCTCTCGGGCGCGGCCACCACGGAACGCGTCGCGGTCACCTCCAGCAGTGGCTCGGGCACGCTCGACGCCGCCGCCACCGATTGCGTCCTTCCCGGCGCCCAGCCATTTCCACACGAAGCCGCGGGGCGCTGCTTCACCGTGCCCGTCGTTTTCGGCCGCACAGTTCGTTGACGAGGCGACGTGGCGCAGGCCTGATGCGCGAATGAGTCTTGCGCTGCTCGCCGTTCTGGTGCTCGTGGTGTTGTGGCTGGGCTACCGCTTCTACGGACGCTTCGTCGCGGCGCAGTACGCGCTCTCGGACGGTGCGCCCACGCCGGCCGAGAAGTACAACGACGGCGTCGACTTCGTCCCCACCCGGCCGTTCTACCTGCTGGGCCAGCACTTCTCGGCCATCGCTGCGGCCGGGCCCATCGCGGGCCCCATTCTCGCCGCGCAGCAGTTCGGCTGGGGCCCGGCGCTGCTGTGGATTGTGTTCGGGGTGGTGTTCATCGGCGCGGTGCACGACTTGTCGACGCTGGTGGCGTCCATTCGCCACGAAGGAAAATCCATCGCGGAGGTGGTGCGCGCCAACCTGGGGCCCCGGGCCGGAGTGGCCATGCTGGCGTTCATCTGGGTGGCGCTGGTCTACGTCATCGTGGCCTTCACCGACGTCACGGCCTCGACGTTCGTGGCGGGAGACCCTGACCTGCAGGGCCTCACCTTCACCTTCAATCAGGGGGGCGCGGTGGCGATTGCGTCGGTGATGTACCTGGCCCTCGCCGTGCTCATGGGGCTGGTCGATCGCTTCTTGAAACCGCCGCTCTGGGTGCAGACGCTCATCTTCGTCCCGGCGACGCTGGGCGCTGTGTGGGCCGGAACCAAGCTCTCCACCGTGCTGGTGATGGGTCCAAAGGTGTGGGCGGTGGTGATCCTGCTCTACTGCTTCGCTGCTTCGCTCACGCCGGTGTGGGCGCTGTTGCAGCCTCGCGGGTACCTGGGGGGCTTCGTGCTCTATCTGGCCCTTGGCATCGGCGTGGTGGGGATTTTCTTCGGAGGCTTCGACGTGAAGCTCGACGTCTTCAAGGGCTTCAACATGCCAGGGGCGACCGGGTCCCTCTTCCCGTTTCTCTTCGTCACCATCGCCTGTGGGGCCTGCTCCGGGTTCCACGGGCTCGTCTGCTCAGGGACGACGTCGAAGCAGATTGCGAAGGAGACGCACTGTCACCCCGTCGGGTACGGCGCGATGTTGCTCGAAGGCTTCGTCGCGGTCATCGCGCTGGCCACGGTGATGATTGCCGCACCGGCCGAGCTGACCGGGAAAGCGCCGGGCACCCTGTACGGCATCGGGTTGGGTCGATTCTTCGCGGTGGTGATTGGGCAGGAGAACCTCCCCTTCGCCATCACCTTCGGCGCGATGGCGTTCTCCACGTTCGTGTTCGACACGCTCGACGTCTCCACGCGCCTCGGCCGCTACATCGTGCAGGAGCTGCTCGGGCTGAAGGGCCTTGGGGGGAGCCTCGTCGGAACAGGGCTCACCATTCTGGTCCCCATGGCCTTCATTCTTCTGGCCCGGGAGGGCGCCTGGAAGACCTTCTGGACGCTCTTCGGCACCAGCAACCAGCTGCTGGCCGCCATCTCGCTCATGGGCGTCACGGTGTGGTTGAAGTCACTGGGCAAGCGCACCTGGTACACGTTCTGGCCGATGGTGTTCGTCTCGGTGGTCACCCTCTCGTCATTGGTGCTGCAGATTCGCGATGGGTTCCTGCTGCCGGAGGCCACCACGGTGCAGCAGGTCAACGCGGTGGTCGGCGTAGTGCTCCTGGTACTGGCCAGCGTGCTGCTGGGGGTAGGCGCCAGGGCGCTGGCCCAAAGGCCCGCTGCTCCCGCCGTGCCGGCCGCCGGGGTGTGAAGGGGTTCAAAAGAAAAGGCACCCCGGTGAACAGCCCCGGAGTGCCCTGTTCTTTTTCGTACGGCGGCGCGGACTAGAGCGAGATGCCGTGTCGTCCGCTGACGCCACCCTGGTAGGTGGTGCCGATGACGGTCACGTAGTCGCCGATGAGCGGCGCCGTGCCGAGCGTCTGGCCGGCGACCTTCACCTTAATCACGGTGATGCCGCTGTTCGGTCCGCCGTTGGGGTCCTGCACGGTGAAGACGTAGTAGCCCGAGAAGGTATTGCTCGAGGTGACCACGCCCACAATCGTGACTTCCTGACCGACGACCCAGTTGGTGTTGAGCTGGGCGATGGTCGACGACGCCGGAGGCACCGCGGTGCGCGTGGGAGCGATGCCCGCGCCCATGTCGGCGCACTCGGCGATGCCCAGCACCCAGGTCAGCCCGCCGTCGGAGGCGGCGATGTGCGGGACCCAGACACCGTTGATTCCGCTGAGCGGGTTGGGAACCGGGTTGCAGGTGACGTTCGACGGGAGCAGTTGGTACCAGTCGGCGACCACGGTGCCGCCGTCAGCGATGCGGGCGTAGAACCCATCGCAGGTGGTGGCGTCGTAGGGAATCGGACAGGGGTTGTTGCTCACAGCGAACGAGCCGTTCAACCGCACGCGCGTCGACACCTGCGCCTGGGCCGCAGTCGACGGAGCGTTGGTCTTCAGGTCAACCCAGCTCGGCGCGACCCACGCGGGAGGCAGCTTGTTGTTGTGCGACGACGCCAACCAGAAGCCGGGGAAGCCGGCGTCGCTGGTGCCGCCATCGAAGGGCTTGCCACCGTCGGCCTTGCCAGCGTCGGGCTTGCCCGCGTCGACCGTGCCGCTGTCCACCTTGCCCGCGTCCGTCGAGCCGGCGTCAGTGCCGCCCGCGTCGGGTTTCCCCGCGTCGGCGACACCGGAGTCGGTGGTGCCGCTGTCCACCTTGCCCGCGTCCGTCGAGCCGGCGTCGGGGAGGTTGCCCCGCTCGGCGCAGAGGCTCTCGGGCACGGCGTGGTCCACCGGGGGAATGCTGCGCAGGTACGCGATGAGGGCGTCGCCTTCGGCCTGCGTCAGCACCAGCTTGGGCATCTTGCCGCACAGCGGGTGGCCCTGGTCGTCGATGCCCTGGGTCAGCGCGGTGAGAATCTGCTGATCAGTCCACTTGCCCAGCCCCGTGTCCGGGTCAGGCGTGAGGTTGGGCGGGTATTGGAAGGTGCCGTTGAGCGCCTTGTCCCGGCCCGACAGCGGCGACGACTGCGGGTTGTTCTGGTGACAGAACGCGCACCCGTGCATGGAGGCGTACAGCTTGCCTTGCTCTTCGAGCGACATGGCGTTGCACATGTTCTCCGGAATGTCGTTTCGCACCTTGGGGAGGCTCTTCAGCCAGGCCACGATGTTCAGCGCTTCGGAGTCGGGCATGGTGGAGAAGCGCGGCATCTGCTGGCAGAGGTCGGCGCCCGTGTCGTCCTTGCCCAGTTTGATGGCATCGACAATCTGCTGATCAGTCCAGCTGCCGAGCCCGGTGTCGAGGTCGAAGGTCAGGTTTCGGGCGTACACCGAGGTTCCGGGGAGCGTGGAGTCGCCGCCCGCCATCGTGCCTTTGCTGCCCGTGTGACACCCTTCGCACCCGCGCTGTGCCGCGGCCGCTGCGCCGAGCGCCACCGGGTCGGTGTTGGTGCCGCCGCCCGTCCCGCCGCTACCGCCAGAGCCACCGCTACCGCCCGAGCCGCCGGTCCCGCCGGCGCCACCTGAACCGGCGCTGCCGCCGCTTCCACCGCCGCCGTCTTTTCCGGGGCTGCTGCCACCGTCACAGGCCGCGAGAATGACCGCGCAACAGAGCGCGAAGAGAAACGAGGGGGGGCAGTTCAACCTGGAGCGCATAAGAATCCTTCCGGCCTGAAGAGACGAACCGCCGGCGTGTAGTGAGGGTGGGTCCGCTGATCAACCCTGGCCGCGCGTGCGTCTCACCGGTGTCACACCCAGACCCACACGCTCGGTGACACTCACCAGACGTCTGCTTCACCCGGCTCCAAATCCGCGGCTAGATTCGACCCGTCCATGACCAAAATTTCCACGTTGAGTCCCGGGTTTCAGAAGATTGCCCAACGCATCGAAGAGAACTCCCCTGGAGCCATCAAAGACGGCGTCATTACGAAGGCTGAGGTCGCGGCCGCGCGCGCGCAGGGTCTGTTTCACGGGCTGGAGAAGAGCCTCGCCGAGAAGCTCGAGAACAAGCTGGCTCAGCTGGGCACGGAGACGACTCCGCAGGCGCCCACCAGCAACGCCGGCGCGAACATTGGCTGGAGCAGCGGACCCTCGAGCACCGACCCGCTGGCGCAGACCATCGACCTCCATGGCACCACGCTCACGCCGGGAAAGCCGTTGGTCCTCAGTGGCGTGAAGCCGGCCACGCCGATTGCGTACGTTTCAGTGGAGATGGCGGACGGCAGCAAGGCCGACGTGCGGATTGGCCAATTGCCGCAGAAGACCCGTGCCGACGGCAGCTCTCAGAACTGGGGGTTTGATCAGCCCGTGATGGGCGACGTGGCGCTCAGTGGCTCCGGGACCATCGCCAAGGTCACGGTGCACTACGCGGACAAGATCAGCATCGGGAACTCGGACTTCTACTCCCTCGCGGTGGGGAAGGACGGCATCAAGCCGGGGGGAGAGATTTCGCTCCCGATTCCGGAGTACCGCAAGGGTCAGAACATTCAGAACATCAACACCTCGTTCCACGCGCCGCTGCGTCAATGGAACTCGCAGACGCATCGGGAAGAGAAGCCGACCTACACGACCTGGTACATGGACGACGTTCGCCTGCAGCGAAAGTTCGTCGACCCCAACGAAGACAACGGCAACGCCGCCGAGGTGGACAACATTCACGGCTCGAACGCCACCGGTCAGGCCACCCTGGCCGCAGCCGGAAAGGCGATTCGCATCACCGCTGAGAACGCCTCCATTCCCAAAGACGAAGTGGCGATGACCGTGCAGTGGGTCGAGGTCTCGTACGAGCCGAAGAACGTCGAGGCCGCGGTCACCTCCTTCCGCGGCAAGGCGCTGGGCAACGGCGAGTGGGAAGGAAAGTGGATTCAGCCGGGACAGACCATTCCCATCACGGTGGACCCGAACCGGAAGATCAACCGCATCGAGGTGCAGTGGAGCGACAAGCCGGATGACTTTGGCTACGAGACGCCCGGCAAGTGGGCGGAAGGCTCGCTCATCCTCGACGGCAAGCCGCTGGGCAAGCAGCGCGAGCACGTGGGCAGCCCGGAGTGGCAGACGTTCGACAACCTCCGGGGCGCTCAGGGCGCGAAGCTTGAAATCGCGACCGCCGCCTCACCGCTCAAGGTCTTCGAAGTGAAGGTCTACTACGAGTCGTGACGCCTCGATGACCGTCAAGAGCGCTGCCCACAAACCACCGAAGGTCGCCGCCCCGAAGGCTGAGGGGCAGGCCGCGTCCGCCAAGGCGAAAGCGGGTGAGACGCAATCGACCAAAGCGCACGCAGCGAAACCGGCGAAGGCGGAGGCGAAGAAGCCTCATGACTCGATGGCGGCCTCGAAGCCGGCTGGCGGCGCCCATGTGGAGAAAGACCTCGCCAAGCAGGAAGCGGTCGCTTCTCCCGGCACCGACGCGCTCTTCGGGAAGGGAAAGGTGGTGGGCACCTCGCTCCCCACCAGCCTCGCCGGGGTGGACTTGATGAAGGCTGGCGCGACGCCAGGCGGCGAAGCGTTTCAGCTCGATGGCCCCGTGGCCGCGGGCATGGCGATGCGGCTCAAGCAAATCGTCGACCCCGCCAACGGCCCCGGCGTCGAGCTCTCCACACGCCTGACGCCGCTGTCGGGTGTTCATCTCGACGGTCAGGTGGCGAGCTGGGCCGCCGACGACGGCGCCAAGATGACTCCCGCGCCCTTCAAGCTCCCGACCGCCGAGTTCAAGGACGGAGCCACCGTGTTCGCCAGCAGCGACAAGGACTACACCTTGAACGGCGCCGGCAATACCTACGGCGGTTCACCCGCACAGGCGCGGCGCCTGGAGAAGAAGGGCGCCTACGTCGTGGAGTACCTGCAGGCCAACGGCACGCCGCAAGCGTACAAAGACCGCGTCCGCATTCGCGTCTTCGGCGGAGATGAGGCCACCCGCCGCGCGAACATGGAGGCGGCGCTCGCCGCGACCAAGCTGGACGTGTTGTCGACCGACGCCGACCCCCAGCAGGCCGAGAAGCTCCGCCGCTTCAGCGTGTTGCGCATGGTCGACCCCAAGGCCGCTGAAGAGCTCTCCGGCGACGTCGCCAAGGTCTCTCTGAAGATGCTCGACCTCGCGCTCTCGAAAGCCGGCGTCACGCCTGAGCGGCTGAAGCAGGTGACGTTCGAGGAGACGTTCCCCGGCTCGTTCGCGGCGGTCGACCCGGCGTTGGGGGAGAGCTACGTGAAGGCCGGGGCGCGCTCTCTCATGGTCGGCGTGCGCGATGTGAACAGCGTGGCGAAGATTCTTGGCTCCGACGGCTTGATGTCGAGCGCCGAGCGCTACAGCCGCGGCCTGATTGTGGCCGGCGCGTCCACCACGTCGGATGAACAGACCGGGGGAGCGGAGTTCGCCTTTCTCCGCGTCCTGACCAAAGACGCGCTGAACTCACCAACCCCGCGGAGCGTGTCTTCCAGCTATGGCGCGGGGTCGGTGCAGCTCCTGGTGACCGGTGACGACCTGCAGGCCCAGCTTTCGCGCACCGACTGGCATGCGTTCCCGGGCGACAAGTACGGCGTCTCCATTTCTCGAGCGCAGATCAAAGAGGACCCGTCGCTCGAATCACAAGCGAAGGGCAACGTGTACTCAGACCGTCTGGTCGGGCAGGACTTGATTGATGCCATCGACGGGAAGAAGGCCATTCCTCCTTCGACGTCGCCCACAGGGTCGTTCGCGAACAACAACGAAATCTGTCTCAAGTCAGGCGTTCCGGTGGCCGCCTTCACCTACGCCGTCGTTGCCACTGACGCCGTCAAGACGCAGCTTCTGGAGAGCCTCAAAGCCGCGGGCATCACCGAGATTCACGGCGAGCCCGCCGCCGAGCGCATCATCGTCGCCTCGGACTGGACGGCCGTCGGCAAAGCGCTCGGGGCCAGCGCCGCATGACAGGCCCAGAGCGCCTGACGGTGTATTGGCTGGAAGGTCTCGACGACACTCCGCCCCTCATCGTGAGCCTGGTGGAATATCGCCCGGCGGAAAAAGAGCTTTGCTTCTACGACACCAACCGCCCGCACCAGTTTCCAGGCGAGCTCGTGTCGGGCGACGCGGCGAGCGGCTTCGTGTTCAAGCAGCCAAGCGGCGAGACGATGACGCTCCGCACCCTGGACACCAGGACGTTCGACGCCAGGTTCCGAAAGCTGACGCACAACGCTCCGAAGTTCGCCTCCGACGCGGAGTTGCAGGCGTTCTACCAGCGGCTCTTCGCCACCGACCCGGTCTGACGCCGCCCTACCCCGGCGGCCAGCCGAGCGGGCGCCCGCCCAGCACGTGCAGATGAATGTGAAAGACCGACTGCCCGCCGTCTCGGTTGCAGTTGAGCACCAGCCGGAAGCCGTTCTCGCCCAGACCCTTGGCCTTGGCCGCTTCGGTGGCCTTCAACATCAGGTGCCCGAGGAGCGCGGTGTCGTCTCCGGTGGCGTCGTTGATGGTGGTGATGTGCTTCTTCGGGACGAAGAGCGCATGAAAAGGCGCCTGCGGGTTCACGTCGAGGAAGCCGACGCACTGCTCGTCCTGGTGAATAATGGTCGAAGGAATCTGACCGCTGACGATTTTGCAGAAGAGGCAGTTGCTCATGCGGCGCATTGTGCCTCGGGCCGCGGGAACTCTCTACGGTGGTGGCGAGGGCCCCGTTACGGCAGTCGCCAGGAGAAGCCGGGGTCAGGTTCGCACGGCGGGTCGAAGACCTTCACCAACTCGAGGCCGGCTTCCGTCTCCATCACCGGCGCGTTCGTCCCGGGAAAGACGATGGCGTAGTTGCCGTGCCGCGCGTTGATGTGGGCGGGGTCCCAGTAGAGCGGAACGTTCTTGTGCAAGTAGGTGTACCCGCCCTGCCACGCCGGCGCGGCCACGCCGACGAAGATGCCGCAGAGGTCGTCCCGGCGACCGGCTTTCTCGAGGAGCCGATTGACCGGACCGTAGTCGTCCCACGCCGACATGGCGGCCTTGGGGGTCTCCACGTACCCGCCCACTTCCTGAAACGTGAGGCTGCGGGCGTGAACGGCGGACGGGAGCGTGAGCGCCGCCAGAGCCACGGCCCACGCCGCGCCGCCTTTGAGTTTCGCCAGCCGCTCCAGCCCGAGCGCCGCGCACGCGCACCACAGGGGCAGCATGGGCACCACAAAGCGCAGCTCTTTGTGCGGCACGAAGGAATGGAGCGCCGTGAACGCGACCACGATGGCGGCCAGCCACGGCGAGGCGACGAACGACACCAACAGCCCGAGCGCCAGGGGCACCATGAGGAGCCCCGCCGAAGACCACAAGGTGCGCAGGTAGTACGCGTTGTCTGCGGTGCCCCAGCCCGCGGCGCGACCCTCCACGACGTTGAACTGCACGTACTTGAACGCCGAATGAAACCAGCCTCCAAAGCGGGCGCCGGGGGCGTCCGCCCACGTGAGATGATCAGTCCACCCGAAGAGCACCGCCCACACGCCCAGCGTCGCGGCCACCACACCGGCGGACTTCCATTCGCGTCGCGCGAGCAACATCAGAAGCGCCATGGCGGCGAACAGCCCCCCCTGCAAGCGAAAGAGGACCCCGAGGCCAAGCACAGAGGCGCCGGCCACCAACGTCACGCGGGAGCTCTGCCGGGGCCACAGCAGGGCGAGTCCCCACACGGCGCAGGCGGCGGAGAGGTTCTCACTCATCGCGCGGTGACCGAAGTAGAGCATGGGTCCGCCCAGCGCGAAGGCGAGGGCCGCCGCGCCGGCGAACAGTTCGCTGGCGCCCGCGCGCCGGGACAGCCACCACGTCGCGCCGGCCGCAGACACGGCAATGAGCGCGAACACGCCCTTCACGACCGTCACGTACTGCGCGGCGGACGCGAGCCCGATGAGCTTGCACGCGAACAGCAGCGCCGCGATGAAGCCCGGCGTGGCCCAGTGCCGCGCCCCCTCCACGAACTCCCACGGCACCAGCCCGTACCCGAACACGGCGCGGTGCGCCGGCTCGAGCGACTGGTAGGTCTCATCGGGCCAGTAGATGCCGTCGTCGGTCGCGGCGGCGTACAGACGCAGCCCTGCGCCCACGACCAGCGCCGTTCCAAGCAAGACGCGGCTGAGAAGGCGCTCGTGCTTCACGCGCTGGCTGATAGCGCCCTTCGTCGGCGATGACGAACGCGAAAATCAGCTCCAGCGTTGGCAGGCCCCGTCGGCGTCACTAAGAAGTCGGTGTGAACTCTCCTTTTGTCGGCCAGCAGGAACTCTACGTTCGGCAGCAACGTGAGCTCGCGGAGCTCGCGGGCATCGAGACGCGCAACAAGTACGCCATCTCCACCGCGCAGGGCGGGGCGTTGGGGTTCGCCGCCGAGCAGCAGAAGGGCGTGCTCGGGTTTCTGCTCCGACAAATCCTCGGCCACTGGCGCTCCTTCGACATTCAGTTCTTCGGCACGGACCGACGCCCGCTCTTCAAGGCCAGCCACCCGTTTCGATTTCTCTTCCAACGACTCGAAGTCTTCGCCGACGACGGCCGCTTCATCGGCGCGGTGCAGCAGCGGTTCGGACTGGTGACCAAGAAGTTCGACGTGCTCGACGCGTCAGGCCGGGTGTTGCTCGAGATGCGCTCGGGCCTGCTCAAGCTGTGGACGTTTCCATTCTTCCGCAACGGCACCGAGGTGGCGGTGATTGAGAAGAAGTGGTCCGGAGCGCTCACCGAAATCTTCACCGACAAAGACAACTTCCGGGTTCGCTTCATCGAGCCGTCCCTTCACCCGGACGAGCAGGTTCTGGTTCTGGCCAGCGCCATCTTCGTCGACCTCCAGTACTTCGAGCGAAACGCCGAGAGCTGAGTGAGCGCCGCAGCGCCGGGCCTGTGCTATCCATCGGCCACCGGTGCAGACCAAAATCAAAATCTCTGAGCTGTTGGCGAACACCACCTACGACCTGAAGTTGGAGTTGGTCGCGGGCCAGGCGGGCCTTGAGCGCTTCATCTCCTCATCGCGAATTCAGAAGCCGGGCCTGGCGCTGACCGGGTTCACCGAGCACCTCCACTCGGAGCGGGTGCAGGTCTTCGGCAACACCGAGCTGTCCTACCTGCGCACGCTGACCGAGGCGCAGCAGCGGGAAGTGCTCGCCAAGGTCTTCGACTCTGAGCTGGCCTGCGTGGTGGTGACCAAGGACCTCAGCATTCCGCAGCCGATGATTGAGCGCTGCGAGGCCGTGCGCATCGCGTTGATGAGGACCCCGCTGATTTCGTCGGCCTTCATCTCGCAGGTGCAGGCGTTTCTGGAAGAGGCGCTCACCGACCGAGGCAGCCTGCACGGCGTGTTGGTGGACGTGTTCGGCGTGGGCGTGCTGCTGCAGGGAAAGTCGGGCATCGGCAAGAGCGAGATGGCGCTCGACCTGGTGATGCGCGGGCATCGCCTGGTGGCCGACGACGTGGTGCACCTGCTGCGCCTGCGTGAAGGCGCCGTGTGGGGCCACGGCAACCCCGCGCTGCTCCACCACATGGAGATTCGCGGCCTCGGCATCATCAACATCAAGGACCTCTTCGGCGTGGCGGCGGTGCGTGAACGGAAGAAGATTGAGCTGGTGATTGAGCTCGTCGACTGGGACCCGACGCACGAGTACGACCGGCTGGGCGTGGAGCAGAAGAGCACCAACCTGGTGGGGGTCGACGTGCCCCACTCGCTGGTGCCGGTGCGCCCCGGCCGCAACATGACGACGATTATCGAGGTGGCCGCGCGCAACCACCTGCTCAAGTTGAAGGGCATTCACTCGGCACAGGAGTTCGCCGACAAGCTCCAGCAGTCCATTCAGCAGGGTGGGCCGCGCCGCCCGGTCCCCGAGATGGACACGTCGGAGGACGTGGAATGACCGCCACGCGGTCCATCGTCATTCTCACCGGGATGTCCGGGTCGGGAAAATCGACCGCCATTCGCGCGCTGGAAGACGTGGGCTTCTTCTGCATCGACAACATGCCGGCGCCGCTGTTGCCCAAGGTGGCGGAGCTGTCGTCGGCCAGCGGGGAGTCGCGTCGGCTGGCATTCGTCATCGACGCACGCGAGCGGATGTACCTGTCCGAGACGCCGCGGGTGTTGGCTGAGCTCAAGCGGGCCGGACACCGGGTGGACGTGCTCTTCCTCGACTCCAGCGACGAGACGTTGATTCGGCGGTTCTCTGAGACGCGCCGGCGTCACCCGCTGTCCGAGCGTGGCTCCGTGGAAGAAGGCATTGCCCAGGAGCGCGCCCTGCTGGAGACGCTGCGCGCCGGAGCCGAGCACCTCATCGACACTTCCAACCTGACGGTGCACGAGCTGAAGCAGCTGATTCAATCTCGCTTCGCCGCGGGCGACGCCAATGTCCTGGCGCTGTCGGTGATGTCGTTCGGGTTTCGCCACGGGTTGCCCCAGCACGCCGACATGGTGCTCGACGTTCGGTTCCTGCCCAACCCCCACTTCGTGCCTGAGCTGCGGCCGCTCACGGGTGTCGACCCGCCGGTGCAGTCATTCGTGGTGGACCGGCCCGAATCGCAGGAGTTCATCGAGAAGGTGGTGGAGTTGCTGCGTTTTCTGCTCCCCCGCTACCAGCGAGAGGGCAAGGCCTACGTGACGGTGGCCATCGGCTGCACCGGCGGCAAGCACCGTTCCGTGGCGATGGCGGCGGAGATTGCCCGGCGAATCGGCGAAGGGGTGCCGTTGAACCTTGTACACCGCGATGTGACGAAAGATGAGCTGGCGCGCTGAGGCGTTGCGCTCCATCGACTTGCGCGGTAGTGAAAACAGGCACCTCGGGAGCGACACCATGGTCGGCCTTGTCATCGCGGCTCACGGAAAACTGGCGGAAGAGCTGTTGTCGACCGCTGCGGCCATCGTGGGGCCGATCGACAACTCAGCCGCGTGCTCGGTGAAACCCGGCCTGGGCTCGGAAGAGCTGCGCGGGCAAATCAAGGCCGCGGTGAAGAGCGTCGACCAGGGCGATGGCGTGCTGGTGCTGGCGGACTTGTTCGGCGGCTCGCCCTGCACCCAGTCGCTGGCGCTCTGCGGCGAGGCCAACCTCGAAGTCTTGACCGGCATCAACCTCCCCATGGTGCTGAAGGCCACCCAGCTGCGCGGCTCGAACCAAACGCTCGCCTCGGTCGCTTCGGAGCTGGCGGCCTACGGGCAGAAGAACATCACCTGTGCGTCTCAACTCTTTCGCGCCCAGCGCCCATGATTACGTTCACCCGCGTCGATAGCCGCTTGTTGCATGGCCAGGTGTTGATGGCGTGGGTCCCGCACCTGAACGTGAAACGCATCGTGGTGGCCGATGACACCTCGGCGGGTTCTCCGCTGGAGGCGGCGGCCATGCAGCTGGCCGTTCCGCAGGGCATTGAGCTGCACGTGCTCTCCGTCAACAACGTGCCCTGGCAGAAGTTGGAAGAAGACCCGGTTCGAACACTGGTGCTCCTGCGCGACGTGCAGAGTCTCAAAGCCGCGAGCGGTCATGGCCTGGCCCGACACCCGGTGAACCTGGGCAACCTCCACTCCGCGCCGGGGAAGAAGCCCTTGTCGCCGTCGGTGTTCGTCTCGGAGGAGGAGCTGAGCTCGCTCCAGGCGCTCGACGCGAGCGGGTACCCGGTGTCGATTCAGTCAGTTCCCAAAGACCCGGCCCGGGAGCTGGCCTCGACCCTGCCGCACTGAAACTCCCCGGTTCGCGGGCGTTTCTGCTCTAAAGCCATCTCGCATGTTCGTGGTCTGGCACGTTCTCTGGGCGGGGCTGTGGGGCGGGTTCCTCGCCGTCGAACGCAGCGCCATTCTCCAGGCGATGTTCTCGCGGCCGCTGGTGGCCTCGATTGGGACCGGGCTGTTCCTGGGCGACATCGAAGCGGGTTTGTACGTGGGCGTGGTGTTCGAGCTGTTCTACCTGGGCTCCGCGTCGCTCGGTGGCCACCACCCGGACCACGACACGCTCCCTTCGGTGTGCGCCTCCGCCTTCGCAGCAACCTGGGCCAACGCCAGCTCTTCTCACGGCACCCCGGCCACGGCGGCGATGGCGATTCTGCTCTTCGCGCCGCTGGGGCGCCTGGGCCGCTCGCTGGAGCGCTACCTTGATGACCGCGCGGGAAAGCTGGAGCACAAGGCGCTGCTCCGTGCCGACGCGGGTGACCTCAAGCGGGCGGCGAGAGAGAGCCTGTTCGGCGTGGGACCGCACTTCTTCGCCTTTGGCCTCCCCTGCGCGTTGGCCGCGGCGCTGGGGTACCTCGCCGCACCGCTCGAAGAGCGGCTCTCCGTCGAGGCGCTGCGGGGCCTGGCGTGGGCCTACCCGGCGATGGCGTGCGCGTCGGCCGCCATGTCGGTACTCGGTTCGCACGCCTATCGCGCGCGGCGAATCGCCACCCTCGCGGCGTCGTTCATCGCCATCGTGTCGTTCCTCATCTGGTTTCAAGAAGGGGCCTTCGAATGAAGTCCTCTCTCTCCCGCTGGGTGTTGTTCCGCGTGTACATCCGCAGCCTGTTTCTGCAGGCAGGGTTCAACCCCGTGGGGCTGCAGAATCTGGGGCTGCTCTACGCGCTCTTCCCCGCGCTGGAGGTGCTCTACCCCGACCAGGAGAATCGCACCGAGGCGACGCGCCGGCACTTAACGCCCTTCAACACCCACCCCTACGCCGCGGCGGCGATCGTGGGCGGCATTCTCTTTCACGAAGAGCGCATCGCCCGGGGTGAAGCGGAGCCGGAGCGGGTGGCTGAGTTCAAGCGCGCCTTGATGGGGCCGCTGGCGGCGCTCGGCGATGGGTTCTTCTGGCTCTCGCTCCGGCCGTTCGCAGGCGCGGTGGCGGTGGCAACCACCCCGTGGCTCCACGCCGGGGCCGCCATCGTCTACCTCTGCGTGTACAACAGCGTGCACCTGTGGGCGCGGGCCCGGCTCTTCTCGCTCGGGCTCAACTACGGCGACGCGCTGGTGCAGCGGTTGGTGGCGTTCAACGTGCCCGCGTGGACTCACCGGCTGCGCGACATGTCCGCGGCGCTGGTGGGCGCGGCCACGGCCTACCTGGCGTTTGACTTCGGTCATGCTGATCACGGCGTGCGCGCGCTCATCCTCGCGGTCGCCTGCCTGCTCTTCGGCGCGTTCGCGTTTGAGTTCGTGCGGCGCGGGAAAAACCCCTACATTCTGCTCTACACTTTCGCCCTCATCGCTGGTGGGCTCGGCGCGTTCCTCTGACGGATGCATTTATGACGGCTGGCCCCATCGTCGAAGCGACCCTGGACATCATCAACGCCCTGGGTCTGCACGCGCGAGCGGCAGCGCAGTTGGTGAAAATCTCGAACCGCTACCCTTGTGAGGTGGAGTTGGTGTGCGACGGGCAGACCGTCAACGGCAAGTCCATCATGGGGGTGCTGATGCTGGCGGCCGCCCAGGGCATGCAGATTATCGTTCGATGCAAAGGCCCCAGCGCCGAGGCGTGCCTCGGCGAAATCCGAACCCTGGTCGCCAACAAGTTCGGGGAGCCGAACTAACGTGAGCCAGACGTACCGCGGCATCGCCGCCAGTCCGGGCTACGCCCTGGGCCATGCCGTGGTGCTGGACGCCCGTCGGCTCCGCACCCCCAAGGTCAAGCTCCGGCCTCAGGACGTTCCCGCCGAGGTCGAGCGCCTGGAGCAGGCGTTGCTGCGGGCCGATTCGCAGCTGGAGTCGATTCGCTCGCGCTTGCACGTGGACGACCCGTCGAGCACGGGGCAGGACCACGGCCTGATTCTCGAAGCGCACCGCCTGATGCTGCACGACCCGATGTTCCTGGGCGAAGTGCAGAAGCTGATTCACACCGAGCACATCAACGCCGAGTGGGCCATTCGCCGCGTCATCAAGCGCATCAAGCGTCAGTTCGACGACATGACGGACGAATATTTCCGCGAGCGCCGGAGTGACCTCGACTTCGTCGCCGACCGCCTGGTGCGAAACCTGATGGGCCAGTCGGCCGACGTGTCCCTCGACGTGCCTCCCGACTCCATCATCGTGGCGCACGACATCTCTCCGGCCGACGCAGCGATTCTGGTGCAGGGCGGGCACGTGGCCGCCTTCGTCACCGACCTGGGTGGGCACACCAGCCACACGGCCATCGTCGCCCGCGCGCGAGGCACGCCCGCCGTGCTGGGCGCCGGCCGCCTGTCCGAATACGTGCGAACCGGCGACGTGGTGGCGGTGGACGGCGTCAACGGCGTGGTGTGGGTCAACCCGACCGACGAGCACCTGCAGACCTTGAAGTCGGCGATGCGCGAGCACCTGGCGCTCGAAGCGTCAGCGCTGCGGACCGCGTCGCTCGAAGCCGCCACGCCCGACGGACACCGGGTTCACCTCAACGGCAACATCGAATTCCCCGAAGAGATTCCGTCGCTGTTGGCCCACGGCGCCGAAGGCATCGGGCTGTACCGCACGGAGTTTCTCTTCTTGAACCGCGCCAGCGCGCCCACCGAAGAAGAGCACTACCGCGCGTATCGCCAGGTGCTGGAAGAGATGGGCCCCCGGCCGGTCACCATTCGCACGCTCGACCTCGGCGGCGACAAGGTGCCGGGCAAGAAGCTGGAGAAGGAAATCAACCCCGCCATGGGACTGCGGGCCATTCGCTACTGCCTACAGCACCGCGAGCTGTTCCGGGTTCAGCTGCGCGCCCTGCTGCGCGCGTCAGTGCACGGCAACCTGCGCGTGATGTTTCCGTTGGTGTCCGGCCTTTCGGAGCTGCGCGAAGCCCGCAGCGAGCTGGAATACTGCCGCTCAGAGCTGGGCCGTCTGGGTCACCCGGTGGGTAAGCGCTTCCCCATCGGCATCATGGTGGAGACGCCGTCGGCGGCGTGGATTGCGGACCGCCTCGCCGAAGAGGCGGACTTCTTCTCGGTCGGCACCAACGACCTCATCCAGTACACGCTGGCCATCGACCGCCAGAACCGCGACGTGGCGTACCTCTATCGACCGGTGCACCCGGCGGTGCTTCGCTCGCTCAAGCACGTGGTGGACTCGGCCAAAGCCGCGCGCATTCCCGTGGCGATGTGCGGCGAGATGGCCGGCGACGTGAACTACAGCATGATGTTGGTGGGCCTGGGCTTCGACGAGCTGTCGATGACCTCGGGGCAGCTTCTGGGCGTGAAGTCGATGATTCGCGCCATTCCACAGAGCGACGCGGTGGGCCTGGTGAAGGGCGCCCTCTCTCTCTACACCTCGGAAGAGATTGAGCGCTTCATCAAGGCCGAGGTGCAGAAGTACCTGCCGGCCGCGAAGATGAGCTGACGCGGTTCCGGAGCGCTTCGCTTTTCCCAGCCGTCGTTGAACGCTACGGTGCCGCTTCGTGCAGACCGACGCCATTGGCTCATTGGTGCTGAAGGACGCGTGGTTCATCGCGTGCGAGTCCGCCTCGCTGGGGCACAAGCCCTTCCCGCTCACCGTGCAGTCCACGCCTCTGGTGTTGTTTCGCGACGCGAACGGCACGGCCTCGGCGCTGGTGGACCGCTGTCCCCACCGCAACGCGCCCCTCTCCGCGGGGCGGGTTCGCGAGGGAACGCTCGAGTGCGCGTACCACGGCTGGCGGTTCGACGGTCAGGGCACCTGTAGGGCGGTCCCCGGGCTCTGCAGCGACGACGTCTCGCTCAAGGCGCGCAACGCCGAGGTGCGCGCGTGCCGCGAGTTCGACGGGTATGTCTACGTGGCTTCTTCACCGGGCGTCCCGAGCACCGAGCCCTTCCGCTTTCCGCACCTGACGGACCCGACCTTCTCGTCAGTGCGAAAAGACTTCGTGGTGAAGGCGTCGCTGCACACGGCGCTCGAGAACGTGCTCGACGTCCCTCACACGGCGTTTCTCCATGGCGGGCTGTTCCGGACCGAGGAAAAGAAGAACACCATCGACGTGGTGGTGCGAAAGCACGGCACGTTCGTCGAAGCGGAGTACCTGGGCGAACCGCGGCCCGAGGGCCTCGCGGGTCGGCTGCTCGCGCCTCAAGGCGGGGTGGTGGTGCACTTCGACCGCTTCCTGCTGCCGTCGGTGGCGCAGGTGGAGTACCGCCTGGGTGAGAAGAGCACGCTCTTCTCCACCTCGGCCATGACGCCCATCTCGGCCTACGAGACGCACATCTGGGCGTGCGTGACGTACCGGCTCCCGGTGCCGCACGCGGTGGTCCGCCCCTTTGTCGAGCCCATCGTCCGGAAAATCTTCGAGCAGGACCGCGCCATTCTCGAGCGCATCACCGAGACGGTGCAGCACTTCGGCGGTGAGCGGTACACCTCGACCGAAATCGACGTGCTGGGCGCTCAGATTCTGCGGCTGCTGACGCAGGCCTCCAAAGGCGAGGCCCCGCGCGACGGCGTGGAGGAGTTTCGCCTCAAGATGCGCACGTAGGCCTTGCCGGGCGCCGCGGGCGGTGGCGCTCAGGTCGTCAATGCCCCGTGTGGAGCTTCGGCTTGAACGGCTGGCCGAACAGCGGCGCGAACAAGCAGAAGTTGAGTGCGCCGGCTGAAATGGCGACCAGCCCGAACACCGCCAGGCCCACGCCGACCGGGCCCGTCACGGTCAGCAGCCCGATGGGAATCAACGCGAGGCCAGCCACGATGCGGAGCACCCGCCCGGCCGTACTGCTCATGAAGTCGACGAAGCCCATGATGTACCTCCAGGTGACACTTCACCCCTCTGAGACAGTTTGCGCCCAAAAGGGTTCGCGACGAGGACCGCTCGCGGCTATGAAACGGGCCGCGTGGACTCAACGGACCAACAGCTCCTTTTAGATGCGAAGCGGGGTGACGCCGCCGCCGTGGATGCCCTGCTCGCGAAGTACGAGCGGCAGATCTTCCGTTTCGGGCTGCGCATGTGTGGGAATGAAGACGACGCTCGCGACGTGCTTCAGGAAACGCTCCTGGCGGCCTTCAAGGGCGTTCACGAATTTCGAGGCGATGCCCAGCTCTCCACCTGGCTGTACCAGGTGGCGCGCAGCTTTTGCGTCAAGCAGCACCGCCGTCACGTCGGGGAACCGGCGGTCACCGAGCCGTTGGACTCTCCTCAGGCCGAGCGGGTGAGAGACCCTGCCCCCGAGCCGGACCGCGCCACCCAGGCGATGCAAATCGGGCGGCTGTTGCAGGAAGCGCTGCTGGAGCTGCCTGAGGGTCAACGAGAAGTGGTGGTGCTCCGGGATGTGGAGGGGCTCTCTGCCGAAGAGGCCGCGCGCGTGCTGGGCCTCGATGTCCCGGCGTTGAAGAGCCGCCTGCATCGGGGCCGCGCGGCGCTGCGGGCCCTCTTGTCGGGCAAGCTGGGAGAGGCGCCGGAGCAGGCGCCCGGCTGTGCGGCCCTGGCGAATGAGCTGGCGGCCTACGCGGCCGAAGACATCGACCAGGCCACGTGTGCGCGCATCGAGCAGCACCTGTCGGAGTGCCCCCGCTGCACCGCAGCGTGCAACGACCTCAAGCACACCGTGTCGCTGTGCGCGGCGCTCCCTCAGGGAAAAGTCCCCGAGCGGGTGCGCAAGGCGGTTCGAAGTGCGCTGACGGAGCTCTCGACGGCCTAGTGCGCCGCCTGCACCGCCACCAGGGCGCGGCCCTCGAGCGTGACCGTGATGGGGGGTTGCTCCGCGATGGTGCGCTTCACCGAGCACTGCTCCACCACCCGAAGCAGCGGCGCGCGGTACTTTTCTGGAAAGTCGGTCGGCAACTGCACCTCGAGCTCGACCCGGGTGAGGTGACCGTGGGTATCGAAGTGCGGCCGCTCCACCACGTGAATGTTTTCTGTCGGCAGGCTGCGCTGAGCACAGAAGCCTTGAATGAAGATGCCCGCGCACGCGCCGAGCGACGCCAGGAAGAGTTCGAAGGGTGAGGGGGCGGCGTCGTTGCCGCCTTTGTCGGTCGGCTGGTCGGTGTGAATGATGTGGCCCCGCACCATGGCGTCAACGCGGCGCCCGCCGGGCAGGGTGATCAGGATTTCGCTCGAAGTCGTCATGCGGGCCTCTTGGCGGTGGGAGCCAGAAGGTGCAAAAAGGGTGCGCCGCGAACCCTTTTCCGGGCTCCGGGCTCCAACGCCGCAGAGGAAGACACCATGTGCCGACGCGTCAATTGCCAAACCTGCGGAAAACCAACCTGGGCCGGATGTGGGCAACACATCGAGCAGGCGCTGGCCGGCGTCCCCGCTGACCAACGCTGCCGCTGCGCCGACGAACGCCCCGCCGACAAGAACAGC
Source organism: uncultured Myxococcaceae bacterium (assembly GCA_964522795.1). Taxonomy (GTDB): domain Bacteria; phylum Myxococcota; class Myxococcia; order Myxococcales; family Myxococcaceae; genus CAZFXD01. Next base: position 1,389 of record CAZFXD010000051.1, on the reverse strand, counting down.
GGCGGGAACGCAAAATCAGCGTGGCAGCGGGTGGTGGGCGCATTCGGCGGCCCTGGCCGCTGACGTTTCGCCGCGCCCTTTCGCGTCGACGCTCGAGCAGCGCCCGTGATGTATTGCGCGCGTGAGCGAGGCGGGGAGTTCGTTACAGCCGGGCGCGTTGGTGGCGGACACCTACGAAGTCGCTTCGCTCCTGGGCCGCGGTGGCATGGGCGAGGTGTGGCTCGCGAACCACCGCCGGCTCTCGGGAAAGAAAGTCGCGCTGAAGGTGCTTCGCATCGCCGAGGGCACGCTCTCTGACGAAGCGCGCGCTCGTTTTCGACGAGAAGCCGAGGTCGCGGCACGGCTGACCCACCCCCACATCGTGGCGGTGCACGACTTCAATACCCTGCCCTCGGGCGACCCCTACCTGGTGATGGAGTTCCTGGAAGGCGAGAGCCTGGCGGCGCGCGCGCGCCGTGGCCCGTTGCCGCTGGGGGCCGCGCAGAAGATTATTCGCGAGGTCGGCGCCGCGCTGGTGGCTGCGCACGGCATCGGCGTCATTCACCGCGACTTGAAGCCCGACAACATCTTCATCGTGAACTCGCCCATGGGCGAAGTGGTGAAGGTGCTCGACTTCGGCATCTCGAAGCTTCAGGGCAGCCAGAGCGTGGTGACGCAGGAGCAGTCGCTCATCGGCACGCCGCAGTACATGGCGCCGGAGCAGGTGACGGGGCCCTCCTCGAAGCTCACCCCGGCCGCCGACGTCTTCGCCCTGGGCTGCATCGCCTACGAAATCGTCAGCGGCATTCGACCCTTCGAGGCCGAGAACATTCCCAAGCTGCTCTTCACCATTGCCTACGAGCCGCATCAACCGCTGAGCAACCGCGTGCAAGGGCTGCCCGACGAGGTGTACCGCGCCGTGGAGGCAGCGCTGGTGAAGGACCCGGCGACGCGGTGTCCCGACGCGGCCACCTTCGTGCACTGGTTCTGCGGCGAGACGCTCGCCCCGCGCCCCTCTCCCGTCGCGCCCACCATGGCCCGCCCCGCGCCGTCGGCGGGGGCCGTCGACAGCGTGTCGATGATGCTGGGGAAGACGGCCGCCACGCCGCGACCGCCCGGCTCCGGCCGCGACCCGGTGGTGGTGGAGCCTGCGCTTCCTTCTCACGTCCCCGCGGCGGCTCCGAGTGCTGGCAAGGGACTCTGGGTGGGCGTGGCCGTCGCGGCGCTCGTGGTGCTCGCCGGGGGGCTGCTGCTGTTCCTGCGAACTCCACCACCGCCCCCTTCGACACCTGTGAGCGCGCCCGTCGCCGCAGCGCCCACCACTCCCGTCGCCCCGGCGCCGAGCGCACCAGAACTGGCGCCCACGCCCGCCGCGCCGCCGGCGCCTGCTCCGGCCCCCGGGCCCACGGC
>CAZFXD010000050.1:14708-22337 GCA_964522795.1 uncultured Myxococcaceae bacterium | reverse complement strand
GGGCCCTCGCGCTGCGCAACCTCGCGCTGGGGCAGGGGGCCTTCGCGCTCCTCGGGCAGGCTCGCAAGTCGCGGCCGCTCTTGCGGGCGCTTCGAGCCCAGGCCGAGGCCTCGGCGCGAGCGGTCGACGTGGCGTGGGGGCCGTTCGTGCCTCGCGTGTCGGCCAATGCCACCTACACCCGGTCGGCGCCCTCGGCTGACCCGTTCTTCACCGACTGGGCCAAGCAGCACTCAATCTCGGGGTCGGTGTCACTCAGTTGGGATCTCTTCAGCGGGTTCGCCACGGACGCGGCGGTGCAGAAGGCGCGCATCGATCTACGCAACGCCGAAGAGGCGTCGCGGCAGGCGGACCTGGAGTTGGCCCAGGAGATTGCGAAGCTCAAAGAGAGCCTCGACCTGCTGGCGGAGATCGACGCGCTGGCGAAGACCAACATGAGCCGAGCGCGCGAGGCGCTCGAGCTGGGCACGGCGCGCTTTGCGCAGGGCGCGGGCACCACCCTGGACGTCCGGGACGCCGAGTTGAAGCAGACACAGGCCGAGCTGCAGGCCGAACAGGCGCGCTTTGACGTCGCCGTGGGAATGGAAGCGCTGCGCCGCGTGGTGGGCGGCGATGTGGAGGCAACGAAGTGAAGCTCGCGAAACGAATCGTGGCGGCGGTGTTCGTGGTGGGGGCGGTGGCGATTGCCGCGATGTCGGTTCGGGAACGCCCGCCGCCGCCGCTCGACGTGCAGGTGGCGACGGCCAAGAAGGCGCCGGTGACCCGCACCGTGGCTGGCGCGGGAAAGATTCAGGCGGCCACCACGGTGAAGCTCTCCTCCAACATCACCGGAGACCTGCTCGAGTTGAGCGTGAAAGCGGGCGACCGGGTGGCCAAGGGTCAGGTGCTGGGGAAGATCGACAAGCGCCGGTACGAGGCCACCATGAAGCAGGCCTTCGCGGCCCACACCGCGGCCCTGGCTGACGCGCAGGCCTCCTCGGTCGAGGTGGAGCGGAGCCGGGCCGAGCTGGCCCGGGTCGACGGCCTGACGCAGAAGGGCATGGCCTCGGCGGCGGAGAAGGAGAAGGCCCAGGCTGACTTCGACGCGGCCACCGCGCGGTACGCGGGAATGAAGGAGCGCGCGACCCAGGCCGCCGCCCGCCTGGAGGAGGCGCAGAACGATCTGTCGCGCACCACCCTGGTGGCGCCGATCGATGGCACGGTGATCGAGGTGCCCAAGGAGGTGGGCGAGCGGGTTCGCGGCTCGGAGCTGTCAGAAGACGTGGTGATGACCATCGCCGCGCTCGCCCTGATGGAGGTGCGCATCGAAGTGGGCGAGCACGAGGTCGTCTACCTGAAGGAGGGGCAGAAGGCCGACATTCAGGTCGACGCGCTGGAGAACCAGACCTTCACGGGGACGGTGACGGAGATCGCGCAGAAGGCGCTCATCCGCGGCGCGGGCACCGAGCAGGAGACCACCAACTTCCCGGTGGTGGTGTCGTTGCCGGTCCGGCCCCCGGGCGTCTTGCCCGGCATGAGCGCCGAAGTTCGCATCGCCACCGAGAGCCGCGACGACGCCCTGGTGGTGCCGGTGCAGGCGGTCACGGTCCGGCCCGAGAAGGCGCTGCCTGATCAGACGCCGGTGGAAGGACAGTCGCTCAAGCTGGCGCGTGGCGCAGAGAAGATGGCCAAGGTCGTCTTCGTGGTCGACGCCGAGAACAAGGCCCGCATTCGGCGCATTCGCCCGGGCATCGCGTCGGACACGGCGGTGGAGATCGTCGAAGGCCTCAAAGAGGGTGAGAAGATCGTGGAAGGGCCGTTCAGGACGCTCTCGCGCGATCTCAAAGACGGCGACACGGTTCAGGAAGCGAAGCCCGGCGACAAGCCGAAGCGTCACCGGGGGTAGCGTGGTCATCGATCTCAAAGACATTCACCGCACGTACACCGTGGGCACGGAAGCCGTGCACGCGCTGCGCGGCGTGTCTTTGCAGATTGACCGCGGCGAATGGGTGGCGGTGATCGGCCAGTCTGGCTCTGGCAAGAGCACGCTCATGAACATCGTGGGGTGTCTCGATACGCCCACCTCGGGCCAGTACATCTTGAACGGGCACGACGTCTCGGCGCTCGACGACGACCGGCTGGCGGACATTCGCAATCGCGAGATCGGCTTCGTGTTTCAGAACTTTCAGCTGCTGCCGAAAGAGACGGCGTTAGCCAACGTCGAGCTGCCCCTGGTGTACCGGGGCGAGCCGGCGAAGGTGCGACGAGAAAAGGCGCTCCATGCGCTGGAGCGCGTGCGGCTCCAGGACCGCGTGCACCACAAGCCGACCGAGCTGTCGGGCGGGCAGCGCCAGCGTGTGGCCATTGCGCGCGCGCTGGTGTCGGAGCCGTCGCTGCTGTTGGCCGACGAGCCCACGGGAAATCTGGACTCCTCGACAGGCGAAGAGATCATCCGGCTCTTCGCCGAGCTGCACCAGGCCGGGCACACCCTGGTGCTGGTGACCCACGAGCCGTCGCTTGCCGCGCGCTGTCCCCGCGCGGTGCGGCTCTCCGACGGGCAGGTGATCGCCGACGGGCCCGGCGCCCAGGTGGCCGAGGCGGCCCTCAAGCGGCCCTCGCTCTCGCCGATCGAGGCGAGGCCGTGAACGCCCGCATCGACTTCGTCGAGGGGTTCTCCATCGCCCTGAGGTCGCTGCGCGCGCATCGCCTCCGCACCGTGCTGACCACGGTTGGCATCGGCGTGGGCGTCGCCACGCTGCTGGCGATCGTGGGGATCATTCAGGGCATGAACGCCTCGTTCGATCGACAGTTGAACAACCTCTTCGCGCCGTCGGTCTGGGTCTCGCGTATGCCGGCGATGGTGTTCGGCAACTGGTGGGAGTTCCGCAATCGCCAGCCGATCACGCTGGAGCACGCGGAGGCCATTCGCGACCTCTCCAAGCTCGCCACGGCGGTGGCGCCGATCATGAACGCGTCTGAGACGGTGGAGTTCCTCGATCTCACCATGGACGGCACGCGCATCAGCGGCAGCGTGCCCGACTACCTGGTGACCAGCGGCTATCAAATCGAGCGAGGCCGGTTCATCACCGACGCGGACAACGAGGGGCGGCGCACCGTGGCGGTGATCGGCCACGACGTGGCGGAGAAGCTGTTGGAGGGCGTCAACCCCATCGGGGCGAAGATCCGCATCGCGCGGCGGAGCTTCACCGTGGTGGGTGTCTTCACCCCCAAAGGACAAGTGCTGGACGACACACCGGACAACATCGTGGTCATTCCGCTGCAGACCTTCCGCGCCTATTGGGGCACGCGCAGCTCCATCAGCATCGCGGTGGCGGCCGAGACGCCCGCCAAGCTCGACGCCCTGGAAGACGAGCTGACCGGCATTCTCCGGCGCGCGCGCGGAACTCCACCTGGAAAGCCGGACGACTTCTCCATCAACCGCCTCGATCAGTTCAAACAGTTCTACGAGAAGCTCACCGGCTCGCTTTACGGCGTGGCCATCGGCATTGGCCTGATCACGCTCCTGGTCGGAGGGATCGGCATCATGAACATCATGCTGGTGTCGGTGCGAGAGCGCACCCGGGAGATCGGGGTGCGCCGCGCCCTGGGGGCCCGCAAGCAGACGATCATCACGCAGTTCATGCTGGAGGCGATCACCGTCTCGGCGGTGGGCGGGGCCGCGGGGACGGCGGTGGGGTTGACCGGCGCGTGGGTGATCTCGCTCGTGTCGCCCCTGGCCGCCACGGTCAAAGTCTCGGCCATCGTGGGCGGCGTCGGGTTCTCGGCACTGGTGGGGCTGGTGTTCGGGCTGTGGCCGGCCGTGCGGGCGGCGAACCTCGACCCGGTGGAGGCGCTCCGCGCGGAATAGCGATGCTCCTCGCCGCCTTCGACACCCTCAAGCTCGCGTTCGGCACGTTCACCTCCAACGTGCTTCGCACCATGCTCACGCTCCTCGGGATCGTGATCGGCATCACCACCGTGATGGCGATGATGGCCCTGCTCGAAGGCCTCCGGACGAAGATGGAGCGCGACCTGTCGCAGATGGGCGCGCGGGTGTTCCAGGTGAGCAAGTGGCCCGCAGGCATTCACATCGGCGGGGGTGGACGCAACTGGGCGAGGATGGGCGACCGGCCGCCGCTGACGGTGGAGGACAAGCGGGCCATTCTCGAACACGTCACGGGCATTTCGCTCATCTCGGCGCAAAGCATGCAAGCGGGCCAGAAGATCACCACCGCCATGTCGGAGACGCAGCCCAACGTGTTCATCACCGGCAACACCGTGGAGTACCCCGAGACCTCGGGCGCCACCGTGGCCGACGGGCGCTACTTCACCGAGGCGGAAGACTCGCGCGGCCAGCGGGTGGCGGTGCTGGGGCCCGACGTGGCCGACCGCCTCTTCCCCAACATGACGCCCATCGGTCAGGTGATTCGGGTGAAGAACCGGCCGTACACCGTGGTGGGGGTGCTGGCTCGGCGCGGGTCGATCATGGGCATGTTCAACCTCGACAACGTGGTGCAGCTGCCGCTGGGGGTGATGCTGGAGGAGTTCGGCCGCCGCCGGAGCGTGTCGCTCAACGTGAAGGTGCGCGACGGGGAGTCGATGGAGCGCGTGCAGGAGGACGTGCGGCGCCTGCTCCGCCAGCGGCGCAAGGTGCCCCCGGGAGATGAAGACAACTTCGAGGTGCAGACCAACGAGTCGATGACCAAGACGCTCAATGAACTCTCCGACGTCGTCACCGCGGCCGCCTTCGGCGTTTGCCTGCTCTCGCTCTTCGTGGGGGGGATTGGAATTCTCAACATCATGCTGGTGAGCGTGAGCGAGCGCACGCGGGAGATCGGCATACGAAAAGCGCTGGGCGCGCGGCGCCGCCGCATTCTCGCGCAGTTCGCGTTCGAGGCGGTGCTGCTCTCGCTGGTCGGAGGCATCGTCGGCGTGGGGCTCGGTTACGGCATCTCCTGGTTGGGCCGCTGGGCGTTCGATCTCTACACGCAGGTTCCGTTGTGGGCGGTGCTGCTCTCGCTGGGCATGAGCGCGGGGGTGGGGCTGGTCTTCGGCATCTACCCGGCGTTTCGGGCGTCTCGCCTGGACGCGGTGGAAGCGATGCGCGCCGAGGCCTGAGCGCGCAATCGCATGCAGTCGCCCATGGCTTGAACTATAGGATTCGCATGGATGCTCACGAGCGGTTCGCACCGTTCCTTGGCGAAGTCGAGACGGCGTTGGAGGCCCAGGTCGGTGGCGCCGAGGTGGCGGACAGCGACATTCTCACCTTCGCGGCGCGACACCTGGTGCTGGGGAGCGGCAAACGCGCCCGTCCACTCCTGGTGCGAATCTTTGCCGACGCGCTGGAGGTCGAGAGCCCGGGCGTGCTGGACGCGGCGGTGGCCGCCGAATTGATTCACGCCGCCAGTCTCCTGCACGACGACGTGGTCGACCTGGGCATGTTCCGCCGCGGGCGCCCCACCGTGAACGCGCGCTGGGTCAACACGGTGGCGGTGATGTCCGGAGACCTGCTGCTCAGTGGGGCGCTGCTCCGCTTGTCGCGCGCCGGCGCGCCGCTGGTGACGACGGCGCTCCAGACCATCAGCGAGATGACCCGGGCGGCCATCGTGGAGGTGGAGGCCCGCGGAAAGTTGGAGCTGCCCCTCGAGCAGTTGAAGGCGATCTCCGAAGGGAAGACGGGTTCACTCTTTGGCTGGTGTGGCGTGGCCGTGTCGCAGCTCAAAGGAGACCCCGACGCTCGAACTCATTTCGACAAGTTCGGGCGCGGACTGGGCGTGGCGTTTCAGATGGCCGACGACATTCGCGACGTGACCGGCACCGACGAGGGCAAGTCGCCCTTCGCTGACATCCGCTCGAGAACGCCGTCGCTCCCGGTGCTGCTGGCGGCGCGGAAGGACCCCGCGGTGAAGAAGCGCCTCACCGACGCCTGGGGTTTCGCCGCCCTCACGCCCGAGCGCGGGCGCGAGCTCGGCGCGCTGGTGGTCGAGTCAGGGGTGATCGACGAGGCGATGAAGATGATGGAAGCCGAGATCTCCCGCGCCGTGGAGGCGCTGGGGCCGTACGCCCGCACCCCATCGGGCGAGCGGTTGGTGGTGTGGGCACAAACGCTGGCGCGGGGCATTGCCCTGCGAAAAGCAGCCTGAGGGCACGATGGACGGACACCACGAAATTGTCATGAAGGCTCGCGCCGAAGCGGGCAGCGGCACCCAGAAGTACTTCGCCTACTCCACCATTCTCGATCAGGCCGCGTTCGAAGCCTGGCGGAGTCAGCACGGGTACGACTTCTTCTCCCTGCCGGAGGGGCAGTTGGCCGAAGCACGCGACGTGAAGCTCGTCTTCGACTTCCCTTCGCGGTTCTGGGGCGGGCGGGTGGCCGGTCTGACCGACGCGCCGGGTGCCACGGTTCACGGGAAGCTGTTCGAGATCGCCGCGCAGGACTGGCCGATCATTCAGCACAAAGAAGGCGCCGTGACGGGGATGTGCGTGGAGAAGACGCTCAAGGTCCAGTGCGGCGGGACGCAGGTCGACGCCGTGGCGTTCGTGACCAACCCGTCGCGGCAGCGCACCGACGGACCGGTGAGCGCGGAGTTCGTTCAGGCCCTGCTTCGTGGCGCCGCCTCGGCGGGGCTCCCCGAAGGATGGCGCGACAGCATCGTGGCGGCAGCGAAAGGGTAGAGCGATGAGCGTTTCGAAGGCCGACGTGGCGTGGGTTCGGGAAAATGTCGACGCAATGTATCGGCGCAACCGGCAGCAGGGCCACGCGCCCTGGGCCCGGACGGACTACGACTTTGTGTGCCCCTCGATGGGCACGTACCCGTTCCAGTGGCTGTGGGACTCGTGCTTCCACGCGGTGGTGCTCTCGCACCTCGATCTCGAGCGGGCGAAGTCCGAGCTCCGGAGCCTGCTCAAGAACCAGCAGCCTGATGGCTTCGTGGGACACGTGACGTTCTGGCAGCGAGAGCAGTTTGAAGAGGTGATCAAGACGTACGGCATCGCCTTCCGCACGCCGTACCTCTCCGACTGCATTCAGCCGCCGCTGGTCGCCGAAGCGTTGGAGGCCATCTACCGTCGGAGCAAGGACGTCGCGTTCCTCAAAGAGATGCTCCCCAGGGCGCGCGCGTTCTACGACTGGCTGGACAAGATGCGCGACCCCGACCGCGATGGGTTGATCGCGGTGGTGCAGGGGGATGAGACGGGGCTTGACCACTCGCCCAAGTGGGACGGGTTGTTCGGCGTCAAGGCCGTCACCCTGGAGGAGTTCGAGAAGGCGTGGGCCCGCGTGGCCAAGCCCTATGACGTCCACGGGCGAAACCACGCCAGGATGTTCGAGCAGAACCACTTCATCGTCGAAGACGTGATGGTGAACACCATCTACGCCGTGAATCAGAAGATCATGGCTGACCTCTACCGGGTCGTCCAAGACGCCGCTTCGGCGGCCACCTTCGACGCGCGCTCGAAGCTCACCTTCGATTCGCTCATGTCCAAGTGCTGGAATGAAGAGCACCAACTGTTCTTCGATCTCTCCGGACACAAAGAAGAGGCGCAGCTGAAGGTGAATACCTTTACCTCGTTGATGCCGCTCGTCTTCCCCGCGCTGCCTGCGCCGCGAGTCAAGGCCCTCATCGCGCAGCTCGAGAACCCGAAGAAGTACGC
>CAZFXD010000050.1:0-14698 GCA_964522795.1 uncultured Myxococcaceae bacterium | reverse complement strand
CCAACCTGTACGGCCTGATGGGCCGCACGGCGGGCACCGTGCCCGGCTACACCTACTCGACGGCCAACAAGAACTCGGGCGTCGTGTGGGGCGAGCAGACCCTGTACGACTACCTCGAGAACCCGAAGAAGTACGCTGCGCGTTACCCGGTTCCGTCAGTGGCGATGGACGAGCCCACGTTTGTTCCCGGGATCGCGGGCACCAAGTTGGTCTGGCGCGGCCCGTCATGGATGAACAGCAACTGGTACCTGTGGCGCGGGCTGAAGACGCACGGGCGCCAGGATCTCGCCGACACCATCGCCGCCGCCTCAGTGGAGATGGTGAAGAAGTCGGGCTTTCGCGAGTACTACAACCCGCTCACGGCCGAAGGCTTCGGAGCCGAAGACTTCTCCTGGACCGGCCTGGTGCTCGACATGGTTGCGCCTGACGCCTGAACCCGACAACCGGGGCCAGGGCGCTCGAAGTGGAGTGTGTTTGAGGGGGGCGGTCCTGCACCCCGCGGCGCCCTCCGCCGCCCGCGCCCTCACGAGAATTCAATCAGTTCGCCGCGGCATCGCGTTTGCGATGGCCCCCGTACACCCGCACGGGAGGCTCGCCGATGAATCGTCTCACCTGGTTGATGGCCGTGGTTCTCGCAGGCTGCACCGGAGAGCTGAAGCTGGCTCAGCCGATCAACGATGGCGATGAGGCCGAGCTGTCCAACTCGCTCAAGTGCGTTGAGCTGACCGTGGAGACGGGGGCCATCGGCCAGGGGCAAAGCGCGCGAGCGCTCGATCGCGCTGAGCTCTCCGGCACCACCGACAACTGGGACCGCTATGTCGAGTTCACCCAGGGGACGCGGGCGGTGTGCCGGTTCATGATCTCCCTCACCACGCCGCTCGACGCCCTGTCGCTCCGCGTGAACTACCTGGGCCCGACCTTCAACGACATGCCCGTGCAGTTCGAGGTCTTTGATCGGGTGCTGGGCGCGTGGGTGAAGGTCTTCGACAACGGCTTCGCCAGAGACTGGGTGTGGACGAGGAACACCGCGCCGCTCCCGGGCGAGCCGTACCGCTTTGTGGCCAACGACGGCAGCATCCGCATTCGGTACCTCAACGGCACGGCCGACGTGTCGGACCTTGATCAGCTCGTCTTGCTGATGACGCTGCGGCAGGACGGCGCGGTCGACAGCGGCGTGATCGTCACGCCTCCCGTCGTCGTCGATGCAGGAACGAAGCCCCCCACGGTTGATGCCGGGACCAAACCGCCTGTGGCGGACGCGGGCACCAAGCCGCCGACGATCGACGCCGGAACGCCTCCCGTCGTGGTGGATGCGGGCACCAGGCCGCCCACGGTCGATGCCGGCACTCCGCCTCCGGCCGGGAGCTGGTGGAAGCCCACCGCCGCGGCGCCCATTCACTGGCACTGGCAGCTGTCTGAGAACTTCCAGTACCCGCGAGACGTGAAGCCGAACGTCACCGTCTACGACATCGACGGTGAGCAGGCCACGGCGGCTCTGGTGGCCCAGCTGCACGCCCTCGGTCCGAACGTGAAGGTGATTTGCTACATGGACGTCGGCGTCTACGAGGATTACCGGTCCGACGCGGCGAAGTTCCCCAAGTCCATCATCGGGAACAAGGACGTCGGCTGGGCGGGATCGTACTGGCTCGATGTTCGTCAGCTCGACGTGCTGATGCCGATTCTTCGCGAGCGCATGATCAACTGGTGCGTCAACAAAGGCTTCGACGCGCTCGAACCGGATGAGAGCGAGGTGTGGAGCAACAACTCCGGCTTCCCCATCACCCACGCACAGAACAGCGCGTTCAACAAAGCGGTGGCGGACATGGCGCACTCGCTCGGGCTGTCCGTGGGCCTCAAGGGGAACAACACCGAAGCCGCGGAGCTCGAGCCCTACTTCGACTGGGCGCTGTCCGAGCAGTGCTGGGAGTACAGCGAGTGTGAGGGCTTCCGCGACAGCTTCGTGAAGAAGAACAAGGCGGTCTTCACGGTCGAATACAACGTGAACCCGAACTGCTCGCTGGCCAACCAGTACCACCTGAACTCGAGCCGCCGCGACCTCGACCTCGTGGGACCGAAGAACTCCAGCTACCTCTACCAACCCTGTATCCCCGACACCCAGAACACCTGGTAGCGCTGGGGCGCGCTCCAACACACATCTGGGTTGTCGGCGCGGGCTCCGAATCAACGGAGCCCGCGTTTCTTTTTGCGGGGGACGTTGGGGGCTCCGCGTCCCGGTCGAGGGTGGGGTCCCGCACGCCGGGCTCTCCTTCTGACCGCGTTCCGCGCTATGCCCCGCGTGAACCGTCGTTCAAACCGGGAGATCCCATGAACACCCCCAAGTTGTGGTCGTTGCTCGCCGTGCTCGCAGCTCAGCCCGCCCTGGCCCAGAACCTGGGAGACCTGGGCAAGCAGGCGTTCGAGGCTGGGAAGACCGAGGGCGCCAAGGCGCTCAAGGCCGAAGCGAACAAGGCCGTCGTCAAGAAGGTCAACGCGACGCTGCTGTCAGAAGGGCGCAAGAACCAGTGCTCGTTCAAGACCGACAGCGACGAGCTCGCGCCGGGCTGCGACGCCAAGGTGAAGCGCCTGTCGCTGGCGCTGATCGAGGCCAAGAAGGCACTCGTCGCCGGCGGGTATTCGGGGTTCAAGTTCGTCGTGTCCGGGCACACCGACAGCGCCGGCTCGGAAGATCACAACAAGGAACTCTCCGAGAAACGCGCCGCGGTGATGGTGAAGGAGTTGGTCGGCAAGGGCGTGCCCGCGGACGAGATTGAGGCGGTGGGAATGGGCTCGTCGGCGCCGCTGGTGAAGCCCGACGACACCCCCGCCAAGAAGGCGAAGAACCGCCGCTACGAGATTCAGGTCAAGCTCTAGCGGGGGGCTGCCACGAACGCCTGCCACGCGTCTCGCACCTCGGGCTTCGCCCACAGCCCGTTGTGCCCGCCGCCGGGGATCTCCACCATGGTCGCGTGGGGAAACTGCGCCTTCAGCTCGCGGCCGAGCCAGATCGGGATCAGCGCGTCGTTGGTGCCGTGAATGATCAGCACCGGCAGCTGAATGCTGCGCGCCAGCCCGAGCGAGTCGAACCGGTCGTGCATCAAGAGCTCCACCGGGAGGTACGGGAAGGCGAGGGCGGCCACGTTGGGCAACGTGGTGTAGGGCGAGATCAGCGCCAACCTCGTTCCCCAACCTTCTTTGGCCATCTGCACCGCCACGCCCGTGCCCAGGGACTGCCCGGACAGAACGAAGCGGCTCCGCGAGATGCCCAGGTCGGCCTCCAGACGCGTCAGGCCGGCGCGCGCGGCTGCCAGCATGGACCGCTCGGTGGGGTGACCGCTGGCCAGTCCGTAGCCCGGGTACTCGATAGCGGCGAACCCCAGCCCGGCACTCTGGGCCAGCCTGGCCGCGTCTTCGCTGTCGGCGATCTCTTCCGCGTTGCCGTGAAAGTGCACCACCAGACCTGCGTCGGGCGCGGGCGGGGCGATGAAGACCACCGGGGTCCCATCGGGGGTCCGCGCCAGCGTTCCGAAGGCGGGGGTCCGGCCGGGGTGCGGGGCCGGGTACAGCATGTCGCGCTGCTTGATGAACACGTAGGCGAGGACGGCGAGGTACAGCCCCACCGCGATCACGATCAGCGTCACGATCATTCTGCCCACGAATCTCAAGAACGCGCGCAACGACGCTCCCCCTGGGTGAGTTGTTACGGCGCCGGCGGCGGTGCAACCGGCTTCAGCGGCGCGGTGCTGGGGGCCTTGAAGACCCAGCGAATGCCGACGAACCCGGCGATCGCGCCAACGCCAATCCAGAACAGACCCAGCTCCAGCTCGCCCAGCAGTACTTTGCCGAGCCCCAGCATTCCGCCGAAGACGAAGATGAGCGCCAGCACCGACTGGCCGAGCGTCGACTGGTCGATGCCCGAGGGCCCCACGTCGCCGCACGCGTCTCGAATCGGGCCCCAGAACCACTTGGGGGGCCGCACGCGCCGGTAGAAAGCGATCAGGTGGTCCGTCGGTTCCGGCTTGGTGAGCAGCGTCACCACGATGGTCACCGCCGACGAGATCAGCACCACCAGGAACTGTCGGATCGCGAAGTAGTCGGCCGCTTGCTGTTCATTCGGCGTCTTGACGACGAAGTTGAGCACGAGCGCGCACACCACGGAGGTGACGATGGCCGAGATCTCCGAATAGGCGTTCACTCGCCACCACAGCCAGCGCGCCACCAGGACCAGGCCCACGCCCGCCACCAGCTCCATCTTGAAGCGGAACGCCCCCAACACCGAGGGGAGGACCAGAGCACACCCGCCCGCCAGACAGGCGATCACCAGGGTCATGATGCGCGACACGCGCACGTAGTGCTTCTCGGTTTTGTTCTTGGCGATGAAGCGCATGTACACGTCGTTGACGGCGTACGACGCGGTCATGTTGTAGTGCGACTCCATCGTCCCCATGAAGGCCGCGAAGAACGAGGCCACCATCAGCCCCTTGAGGCCGATCGGCATCAGGTCGGCCACCATGCGGGGATAGGCGGTCTCGTGGTCGGCCAGGTGCGGGTAGAGCACCAGCGACGCCAGCGCCGTCAGGTACCAGGGCCACGATCGAATCAGCCACTGCACGGCGAGATTCCAGATGCCGGCGGCGATGGCTTCGTTCTCGTTCTTGCACGAAGAGAACCGCTGCGCGCGCTGGCCGGCGCCGTCGGCTTCGTGCCGCGCCCACCACTGCAGGCCGATCGCCACCATGAAGGCCCACATGCCCGATGCTTCGGTGAAGAACGATGGGGTGAAGTCGAGCGCGCTCTCGCCCATGGGCGTGGCGGTGCGCAGCCCCTCACGGAGCCCCGTGGGACCTCCGACTTTGTGCATGGCGATCACCGCCAGCACGATGGCGCCGGTCATGGCCACGACGAACTCGATCACTTCCGTGGCCACCACGCCCCAGAACCCGGCGGCCATGGAGAAGGCCAGGGCGGAGGCGAGGAGCAGGGCCACGATCGCCCCGTTGCTGGGAATGTCGATGCCGAACAGGTTGAACGTCTCAGGCGGGGCGACGATCGACGTCACGATCTTGAGCATGCCCAGGGTGATCCAACCCATGGTCAGCACTTCGAGAAACGTGAACTTGAAGACGGCCATGCCACCGCGCAGCCAGGCCGCCGCGTCGCCAGAGTAGCGAAGCTCGATGAACTCGTTGTCCGTCACCACCTGCGCGCGGCGCCACAGCTTGGAGAAGACGAAGGCCACGATCACGCCGCCGATGATGCCGTTCCAATAGAACCAGCCCTGGGCCATGCCGTTTTCGCGAATGGCCTTGGTGGTGTGAAGCGGGGTGTCCGACGCGAAGCTGGTGGCGAGCATCGACGTGCCCGCCAACCACCAGGGCACGCTGCGCCCGCCGACGAAGAACTCGGCGACGTTCTTGCCCGCGCGCCGGCTGTAGACGAACCCCACGCCCAGCAGCGCCGCAATGAACCCCGCTACGACCCACCAATCGAGAGCAGCCACGGGCGAACCCTACCTCAGTGCTCGCGCCGGTCGACGAATGGTTCGCAGTTGGTGCGACCTGGACAGTGGAGTGACAAAGTGGGGGCGATGGCGCTGGTCGGGATCGACATCGGGGGCACGAAGATCGCCGCGGGCGTGGTCTCGCTCGCTGGGAAGGTGCTGGCGCGCGGCGAGATCGCCACTCACCCGGAGCGCAGCCCCGGCGACGCGGTGGCGCGGACCACGGAGCTGGTGCGCACGCTCGAGCGAGAGGCCGGTGTGCGGGCGCGGGTGATCGGCGTGTGCTGCCCCGGGCCGCTCGACCTCAAGCGGGGCGTGGTGCTCGATACGCCGAACCTGCGGCGCTGGTGGCATTTCCCGCTTCAGGCCCGGTTGCAGCGAGCGCTCAAACGGCCCGTGCGGCTGGAGAACGACGCCAACGCTGCCGCGGTGGCTGAACACCGCCTGGGCGCGGGGCGGGGCGCGAACGACATGCTGTACCTCACGATTTCCACCGGCGTGGGCGGCGGTGTGATCATCAATGGCTCGCTCTACCGCGGAGCCCAGGGGTTCGGCGGCGAGCTGGGGCACGTGAGCCTCGACCTCAATGGCCCCGTGTGTGGGTGCGGCGCGCGAGGGTGCATCGAGGCGCTCGCGTCTGGGACCGCCATCGCCAAGCGGGTGCAGACGTACCTGGAGCTGGCGGGCGCCAGCGCGGCGGCCAGGGCGCGGCCGGTCACGGCGGTCGACGTGGTGGCCGGGGTCCGCCGTGGTGACCCCATCTGCACCCGGGTGTGGAACGACGCCATGTACGCGCTGGGCCTCGGCATCGGCAGCCTGGCCAACGCGTTCAACCCGGAGCTGTTCGTCCTGGGGGGCGGCCTCACCGCGGCGGGGACCTTACTGTTCAAGCCGGTGCGAAAGCACGCCCGCGCCTCGTGCATGAAGCCGATCGCCCGGAAGCTCACGGTGGTGCGCGCGCAGCTCGGGCGCGACGTGGGAATTCTCGGCGCGGCGCTCTGCGCCGGCGCGCCCGCCCGCTAGCGCGCCTTACCCGCGTTCGAAGATTGCGTGGTTGGTCAGCACTCGCGGCTCGTGGCCCTGCCACGCTTCCACCCGATACCAGCCCGACTCCCTGGCCAGGCCTTCGAAGCGGTGCTCGCCGTCGGTGACGCGGGCGGTGTGAATCTGCGCGCCCTTGTGGAACACGCGCAGCTCGACCTCGCCTTCCAGCCTCGCCGCCTTCACCACCACGCTCGCCGCGTCAGGCGACTTGAGGGTCTCGCCCAGGCGCGCCGCGCCCGATCCGTTCTCCAGACTGAAATCGAGAATCGGCCCGCCGGACATGATCACTCGTCCCCGCCGCATTCCCTCGACGATCGCTTCCGGCGTGTTGTCGGTGGCCCACACGCCCGAGAACGGCGCCTTTCCCGGAAACGCGCCTTCCTGTCCCGGGCCGTGCCAGTCACGTGCGGCCAGCGCGGTGATCCGATGGCCTTGCTGCCAGTAGCTGTTCCAGAGGGCGTAGGCGGTGAGGTTGTCGGTCTCCGCCGCTTCCCACTCCCGGTACCAGACCTCGATCGAGTCGAACCACGTCGGGCCCAGATCGTCGCGCATGCGACAGCCGGTGCAGACCGGGTCGCCGATCTTGAAGGGGTGCGCGACCGAGACCAGCCCGCCCTTGCTGCGAATCTGAGGGGCCATCTCCTCCATCGGAATGACGCGCCCATCCTTGTGCCACGGCACGATGTCTTTCAGCCCGTAGATCGGGTGGTGCCCATGGAAGGTGGTCAACTCGCACCCGGGGATGAGCGTGATCGGCAGCTCACCCGGGTCCTGCACGGAGCTGGTGGTGTTGTGATCAGTGAGGCAGAGAAAATCGATGCCTTTCTCCGCGCAGCGGCGTGCCAGCTCGGGCAGGGTGTGCATGCCGTCGCTGTGGACCGTGTGGGAGTGCGTTTCGCCGAAGTACCAGCCCGGGCCCGTGCGCCGTTTCACCGGGGTGCGCGACGGGCTGGGGCCGATCAACGCCGCGCGCTCTTCTTCCCGAAGGGTGGCGCGGGCGGCCACTTCGACTTCGTAGTCGACCGCCTCGCCGAAGATCCCGTGGCACTCGATCGCCACCTGCCAGGTTCCGGGGGTGATCTCCCCCGGCAGAAACCCGGGCGAGGACTCGCGGCGCGTCAGCACCAGGTCGCCGTTGTCGGATGACGGGTTGCGGTCCCAGCGGCCGCGCCACGCGCCCGCGGGATCAATCAGCACCACGTTCATCAGGTTGTTGAGAGCGCGGTACATGTTGAAGGCGCCGATCTTCTCGCGCTGTTCATTGAGCGCGGCCGCGTCCAGCTCCGCGCGTCGCCGGGCGTTGTGCTTCTTCAGCGCCACTTCGACCAGCGAGGAGTTCTTCTCGGTGTCGAGCGATTTGCGGGGGCTGTAGTCGAACTTCAGCGTCAGCACGTCGACCGACGGAGGCACCTCGAAGGTGTGGATCTTGACGGACTTCGAGTCTGTTGAGAGTGCGCGGCCTTTGGCGCTGAGCAGCGGGCGACGTTCCGTGGCGGTCATGGCGCTCGTATAGCAGAGCGGGCCCGCGTCCGCCGACGCTGCGTTTCTAGGACCGCGCGGCGTGCCGGGTGGCGATCAGCGCGGCCTGCTGCCGCACGCTGGGCGCCTCGTCGGTGAGGTACTTCTCGGCCACCACCACCGCGCGGTCGGGCGACGCCTTCTCCAGCAGCACCAGGGCGATCTCGCGCACCACCGGCTGCGAGTCGGTGACCGACGCCGCCAGCAACTCGGTAATGTCGGCCTCTGGCTTCTGCGCGAGGCACCACATGGCGCACGCGCGCACCCAGCCCGACTCGTCGCGGCAGAGGTCGTGCAGCGTGTCGAGCGCGTTCTTGGTGGGAAAGTCGAAGAGGCCGGCGAGGAGCTGCAGCCGGGCGTCGCGAGGGAGATCTTCGAGCAGCGGCAGCACCTTCTTCTTCAGCTCCCGGCCGAGCAGGTTGTCGAGCAGCTCCACCGCGTTGGCGCGGCGGCGGGGCGCGTCGGCCGCGTCGGCGTCGAAGATGCTGGCGGAGATCTGCTCCATGTCGGAGTCGGGGTAGAGGACCGAAAGCAGCGAGAACATGCGCTTCTCGGCCAGCAGGACCTTCTCCTGCAGCCCGGAGGCGAGCAGGGCCTGCGCCGCTTCGAGTCCGCTGCGGGGCGTGTCCGGCCCCGGGCCGTGGGTGAGGTTGAGAACCTCGGCCTGGAGCAGGGCCAGGTAGGCGCGGCGCAGCTCGGCTTCCAGCGCCGCTTCGACGGGCGCTCGGTCGGTGAGCACCGTCTCGCGGCCTTTGACCGCGCGCGCCAGGGCCCGGTAGAGCCGGTTGCGGAGCGTCTCGTCGCGATCGTCGAGGTGGCGGCAGATCAGCTCCACCGCCTCCCGCGAGCCGAGCCGACCCAGCACGCGGGCAATGGCGCGCCGAATGGCGGCGATCTCCAGCGGGTTGGCCAGCACCTTCCCCAGCGTGGGGACGATGGAAGGTCCGTACGCCGACAGCGCGCTCACCGCGTCCTGCAGCGTCTCTGCGTGCTGCGTTCGGTAGATGAGGGGAATGACGAACTCGGGGCTCTTGAGCGCCCCGGCGGCCATGATCGCGGCCCGCCGCACCTTGACGTCGGGGTCGGCCATCAACGAGAGGACCGGCTGGTAGAAGTTGCGCACCCCGATGGCCCCGAGCACGCGCGCGGAGTGCTCGCGCATGGCGCTGTCCTGATGCGCGATCAGCTGCTTGAGTGCGCCGGCGGCCGCGAGCACGCCGTCGAGGCCACCGTAGCGGATCATTCCCACCACGGCCGCGCTGCGCACCCGGGGGTCGCGGTCGAGCAGGAATTGCTCCACGTTCTTCACCGCCTTGTCCTTGCCGATCGCGCAGAACGCGTCGATGGCCGCGGCTCGTACGCTCGGCTCGGGATCTTCAAAGTGTTTGAAGATCGCGTTGGCGTACCGCATCGTCTGCCGCCGCGCGTAGTACTCCAGCGCAGCGGTTCGAATGGCGGGCATGGCGTGGTTCAGCAGTGCCTCCACGCGGTTGTCGACCTCCACGTCGTCGAGGTGGGGAATCAGGCCCAGCGCGTTGAGCACGTCTTTGGGATCTTCGCTCTGGAGCGCGTTGAGCAGCACGCCGCTGGTGGCGCTGTCGAGCACCCGGTGGCGCACCGACTCCAGGTCGAGCTTCTGGTTGCGCAGCGTCTGCTGGAGCGAGCGGATGTACTGGCCGCGCAGCGCCGCCACCACCAGGAGCCAGGCCACGCACGTCGCCACCGAGATCCACCCGAGCGCGAAGGGGCTCGCGTCCGTGGCGCTTCGGTAGAGCGCGAGCCCGACGCCCGCGAGGCCGATGGCGAGCGGTTTGACCACCCCGTCAATGAAGGCCTTGGCCGAGACGCGCGACGACGCCGGAACCGGGAGGTAGAGAATCTGCGTGGTGGCGTCGTTGACCGAGTACCGGAAGAGCGTGTCGGCGCCCTTCATCAGCGACGCGGCCCACAGCACGGGGAAGGCGAGGAAGAGCGCGCTGCCGATGCCGAGCGACAGCGGCAGCACGGCGAGCGACGCCACCACCCCCGCGGTGCTGAGCAGGCGGCTCGTCCCGAACAGCTGGAGTCCCAGGGCCAGCACGCCCACGCCCGCGCTGAAGTACCCGAAGAACGCCGCCAGCTCGTCTTTGCCGAAGACCTGGCGGGCGATCACCTTGAAGTCGTAGTCGACCAGCGTCACGGTGATGAAGGTGAGCCCGGCGAGGAGCGCGACCATCTTCAGGTGGCTCGACTCGGCGACCTTGGAGAAGCCACCGCGTCGCGTGGCCGTCTTGCGGCCGGCCGCGGCTCGGGCGAACAGGCGCTGACGACCCGCGGCGCCCGCGCTGCCTGCGGCGAAGGCGGCGCCGACCAACAGCAGCGCGGTGAAGGCGATCAGGGCCGAGGAGCCGAACCAGAGCGAGATCTTCGCGCACAACAGACCGATGAAGATGTTCGCCAGCGTGCCGCCCGCGCCGATGATCCCGTAGAGCCGCTTGGCCTCGCGGGCGTGGAAGAGATCGTTGGCCAGGCTCCAGAACTGAACCAGGACCAGCGCCCCCATCACCTCCACCACCACGTACAGGGCCGGGTAGACCCACGGGTGGTGCGTGTGCTCCCAGAACTGAAAGCCGGCGAACACCACGGCGAAGAGGGCGGCGGTGCCGATGGCCACCCGATCGCGCCGGAACTCGGCGGCCACCGAGCTGTACCACAGCCCGGTCATCGTCACGGCCACGGCCGAGGCCACGTACATCCAGGGCAACGCCGCCAGGTCCGCGTGGGCGAGGAAGAGCGTGTCGCGCACCGTTCGCCCGGTGAGGAACGCGCCCACCGCGAACAGGTTGTGGAGCAGCAGCGCCATGGCGAGCGGCCGCTCCGTGCGACGGAGCGGGAGCAGCGAGTCGGCGGCTTTCCCCAGCACGGTCGGGAGTGTAGCTGTGGTGCCCAGAAGCGCGAAACGCTCAGCGCGTTGTTGTGCGGAGGGCCTGGAGGAGCGCGGCGGCCTCCTCCGGTGGCAACGGCGCGTTGGCGAACCGGGCTTCCAGGTAGCGCTGGGTGGCGCGCCGCACCGCCGGACCGACCGCGTGGCGATCGCGCTCCAGTCGGCTGGCCACCTCTTCAATCAGCTCGTCCGGCCGGCGCTGGATGCCCGAGCTGTCCAACGCTCGTTCGAGGCGGTCGAGAAAGGCCGTGGCGCGCGCCCGCGGCTTGCGGCGGTCGGCCAGCCGCGTCACCACGAAGAACACGCCGAACACCGCCAGCCCCACCAGCGCGGCGGCCCCCACGGCTTGCTTCGAAGGCAACAGGTCGCGGCGCCCCCCCTGGGTCAGCTCCGAGTCTGGCGGGCGAACCAGCGCTCGCGCCAGCTCCACCTGATCGAGAATCGAATAGTCGATCACGCGCCGGCGCCAGAAGCCGTCGATGCGCTCGTAGAGCCCGAGCACGGCCGCGATGAGGCGCGACGAGGCGCTGGGTCGCCCGGAGTCGGGTGTGGCGTCGAACGCCACCCAGCCCCGGCCATCGACGAAGACCTGGGTCCAGGCGTGGGCGTCACCGCCCCGCAGCACGTACGCCTCGCCGATGCGCTCCCCGCCGAAGAACCCACCCACCACGCGGGTGGGGTGCCCCAGCGATCGCAGCAGCACCGCCAGCGCGGTGGCGAAGTGCTCGCAGTGGCCGCGCCGCGTCTGGAAGAGAAAGTCGCGCAGCGGATCGTCGGAGGGCTCCTGGTCGAGCGTGTACTCGTAGCGGTTCTTCAAGAACGAGGTCAGCTTCTGGGCCGCCACCAGGGCGGAATCGTCGGGCAGCGTCTGCTGCGTCGCGAGCGCGCGGATCTGCGGGTCCAGCGCCTGGGGTAGGTCGAGGTACCGCTCGCGGTCCTCCAGGTCGGGCGCCACCGGGAGCGTGCCGGGGTCCAGACTGACCGCCTGGTACTTGAAGGCCGAGCCGGGAGCGTTGAGGCGAACCTCGTCGCCGGGCACGTTGGTAAACACGCCCCGCACCGGCCCGGTGTTGGTGAAGCCCGACAGTTGGTGGAACTGCGCGGGCCGATCGAGCGCGATGGCGGTCTTGGACTCGTAGGCGGGCAGCAGCTCAATGTCCTGCCGGCGCACCCGACCGCGCACCTCGAGCAGCAGAATGTCGGAGTTGGTTCGCCCGGCTTTGCGGGTGCTGCTCCACTCTCGACCGTCGAAGCGGTCAAAGGCCCGGCCGTGAAAGTAGGTCTCGAGCGAGTCCGTGCCCGGGTCGGGCTCGATCTTCACCCGGGCCACGATGCGCGCGCTGGTCTTGATGCCTCCGCCTTCGCCCAGCCGCACGCGGTCGGTCATGCCAGAGACCGAGCCCAGCACGCTGGGGGTGGAGCGCTGGCCCGCCAGGTTCCACGACAAGCGGGGGAAGAGAATGAAGAATGCAATGCCCCCCACCAGCGCCAGCGACACGCCCAACAGCAGGCGCTTCACCGCGGGCGACAGGTCGGTCATGTCGGCCGAGCCGGTCGGGCCATCGAGCACCAGCAGGCCTTGCGAGAGGCTGGCCAGGAGCGCGAAGACGATGAGGCACGCGCCGAACCACAGCTCGCCTGAGAGCGCCGCCCCGCCGGCCAGCGTCAGCAGCGAGGTCAGGTGCACCTGGTGATCGGTGGCCGTGTCGGGCGTGGAGAGGAGCCGGTGACTGGTGACCAGGCCGGCGAAGGTACACGCCGCCACCACCAGATCGAGAATGCCCCGGAACGCGGCGCCGAACAGCGCCAGGGCGAGAATGATGAGGGTGATCACCGAGGCCACCGGCACCCGAGCCAGAGGGCGCCGGTTGAAGAGCGCGACGAAGAGCGCGAGGCCGAACACCGCCATGGCGGGGACAGGCACGCGCCCCGAGAGGGCGATGGACAGAAACGCCGCGGCGGCCGAGAGATCCCGCAGGAGCAGCCGCGCGCGGACTCGACGCGTCATGGCTGTGAGCCTCCCGGTGCGGGCCTGGGAAACCCGGCCCACGCCAGCGCGCTCATGATGCGCCGCTCCTGTGCGCCGCCGTACTGCGGCCGCAGGGTGTCGGTGGGCGTCTTCAACCCCACCTCGTGGCCCTGCTCGAGCAGCTTGCGGGCCTGCGCGGCCAGCTCCTCGCACGCGCGCTCCAGGCCTGGCCCGGGCTCCTGCGTCGAGAGCGCCAGCTGAAACTGCTTTCGCTCCTCCCGCGCGCGCTCCACCTTCAACCAGCGGCCCGCCGCCGCGCTCTTCTTCCAATGCAGGCGGCGCGCGTCTTCACCGGGGTTGAGCTCGGAGAGCCCCAGGAGCTCGCCCGTGCCATCCTTCCGCCGGGGATTCCCGGCGTCGCCCGCCTGCGAGCTGCGATCTTCGGCCGGAGGCGCGCAGGAAAAACCGCGGCGGGGGAACACCAGCACCGTGTCGGGCCGTTCAAAGCGCCGCGTCTTGGCGAACAGCCCCAGCGGGTAGTTGGTGGTGACAGAAATGCGCGAGAGCCGGGTGGGGCCTCGCTGCGTGGCCATGGGCGAGGCGCGCACCGTCACCGGCGTCTCGGCCACCAGCGGGACGAAGGCGAGCGCGTCCGGCAGGCCGGTCTCCTCGGTGAGCGTGAGCGCGAAGGACCACCCCTGGGTCCGGTAGACCTCGTACCGGAGCACCATCGCCTCTCCGGCGTAGGCCGACTCCGGGAGGATCCGGCGAATGCGCAGGTGGCGCAGGCTGCGCTCCGAGAGCACGCCCGATGCGACGATCAGGCTGAGCAGAAACCCGAGCAGCAGGTAGAGCAGGTTGTTGCCGGTGTTGAGCGCGCCCAGGCCGATGCCGATGGTGATCACCAGGTACATGCGCCCGATGGGCGTGACCTTCAGCTTGCGCGGCGCCTCCCAGTCCCAGAAGCGTCGCCAGCGATTGACCAACCTTCGAATCATCGCGGGGCAGGCGTCTTTCGGGCGATCTCTTCCAGCAGGAGCGAGGCGTCGTCGCGCGAGTAGGCGCCGCTCAACGCCGACTTGAGCAGAATGCGGTGCGCCAGCGCCGGGCCGAGCACCGCCTTGATGTCGCCGGGGGTGACGAAGGTGCGATCGCTCCACAGGGCGAAGGCGCGGGCCGCCGCCATGGTGGAGAGCGCGGCGCGCGTGGAGGCGCCGCGTTCGATTTCGGGGTGATGGCGCGTGGCCCCCACCAGGTCCACCGCGTACTGGGCGATGTCTTGTCCCACCGTGACGGCGTCGGCCTGCGCCTGCAGCGCCAGCAAGTCGTCGGCGGTGGCGACCGGTTTCACCTGCACCACTGGGTCGGTGCGACGGCTCTTGAGCAACTCGATCTCCAGCGCGGGCGTGACGTGCCCCAGCGACAGGCGCACCAGAAAACGATCGAGCTGCGAGTCGGGGAGCGGGTAGGTGCCTGAGAGATCGACCGGGTTCTGCGTGGCCACCACCACGAAGGGCTGGGGCAGCGGGTGGGTGACGCCGTCGATTGACACCTGCCCCTGCGCCATCGCTTCCAGAAGCGCGGACTGGGTGCGGGGCGGCGCGCGATTCAGCTCATCGGCCAGCACCACCTGATGAAAGATCGCGCCCGGTCGGAACTCGAAGCGCCCCTCGGCGGCGCGGAACACCTGGGTCCCCAGCACGTCGGTGGGGAGCAGGTCGGCGGTGAACTGCACGCGCGCGTAGGA
>CAZFXD010000049.1:17847-22504 GCA_964522795.1 uncultured Myxococcaceae bacterium | reverse complement strand
GTGGTCTGCAGCATCAGCCCCTGCACGAACGGGCGCGCCGCGGCGTAGAAGCGCTCGTGGAAGAGGGGGACCATCACGCAGTCTTCGCGGAGCAGCTTCTCCGCCCGCTGATAGGCGTCGACGCGCTGGGCCCGGTCGAGCGTGGCCCGGGCTTCTTCGGTGAGGCGATCGAGCGCCGTGTTCTCGTAGGCCAACGGGTAGTGCGTCTGCGCGCGGGAGTGGAGCAGGCCGCGGAGGAAGTCGTCGGCGTCGGCCACGTCGGCGATCCAATTTCCGCGGATGACGCCGTCTTCGCCGTTGCGAAGGCGCTCCCAGTAGCCCCGCTCCACGCGCCGGTGCTCCAGGGTGACGAGGCCCGCCTCGACCAGGGGGGCGAAGAGCGTCTGATCTTCCACGCGGGTGTCGCGGTCGGGCGGGTAGGAGAGCGTCACCACCAGGCGGGAGATGCCCACCTCGGAGAAGAGCTGCCGCGACAGGTCCACGTCGGGCCGCGGATCGAACAGGCGATTCGACTCGAGCAACATGGGCGGCGTGAGGGCGCGGGCGATGAGCGCGCCCGGGTGAAACCGCTCCACCAGCGCCTTGAGATCGAGCCCCGCGCGAATGGCGCGGCGGACGCGAACGTCGGCGTAGGGCGTGTGCTTCAGATTGAAGGCCAGAAACCACGTGGACGGCGAGTGCCCGGACAGGCTGGCTGCGGCCCCGATGCCTGCGGCGCGCAGGTGCTCGAGGTGCAGGTTGGAGACCAGGTCGACGTCGCCGGCGTTGAAGGCGTTGAGCGCGTCGTCGCGGTTGACGAAACGTTTCACCCGCACGCGGTCCACCAACGGCCGCTCGTGGTCAAAGTGGTCGGCGTGCTTCTCCAGCACAATGTCGGCGCCGGGCGTGAGCCGGAAGGGCCCGGTGCCCACCCACACCCCGGCCTCGTTTCGGCGCGCGATGCCGGTGACCGGCAGGGAGAGGAGCGCCAGGAACTGCGGCCGGGCCGCCTGGAGGTGAATCTCCACCTGCGAGGGGTTCGGGGCCCGCAACCCCGAGACCGAGGTGGCGTGGCCGGTGGCGAAGGCTTCGGTCCCTTCGACGTCGCGCAGCAGTTGTTGCTCGGGCGACGCCGCCCGAGGGTCCAGGAGTCGCTCCAGGTGTGCCACCACGTGGCTGGCCTCGAGCTCCGCCCCGTCGTGGAAGTGCACGTGCTTTCGCAGGGTGAACCGGAACACCCGGGCGGACTCGTCGATCTCCCACGCCTCGGCCAGCCCGGGCACCACCACGCCGTCTTCGAGCCGGACCAGGGTGGAATAGATGGCGGCGCTCAAGTCCGACATCTGGAGTTCAGAGGCGAAGAGGGGGTCGAGGCCGTTCTGCCAGGTGGTCGACGCGCCCTGGTGCAACCCCACCGCAAGCGTGCCGCCGCGTCGGGCCTGCTTGAGCCGGAATCTGAAGATCTCCCCTTCCAGCGCCTGACCCGCCTGGGCCAGTTGGTCGAGCGAGCGCGCCACGCTGTCTGAGCCGCGGAGCAGGGAGTGACTCTCTTTCTGAACGCGCACCAGTTCGTCGGTGACAGACCGGCGCACGTTCTCAACCAACTGGTGCGTCGAGCGCGCCTGTGAAAGCGACGAACCCAGCTGGGTGAGCGTGGCGCCGAGCTCCTGCGCGGCCAGCGCCTGCTGCTGCGCCAGGGTGGCGGTTACTTCGGCCTTGCCTCGAAGTTCGCCCAACTCCTGTTCCACCTTGGCGGCCTCCGGGGCCTGCTCAAGGCTGAGCTGAGAGATTTCCGCCACCGACTTCGCTACCCGGCGCGTGCTGGTCGCTGCTTCGGTGGCCCGCTCTTCCAGGCGGGTGGCTTCTTCTGCGGCGGCCAGGGTGGCGTTGGCCGAGCGCTGCGCGTGCGTCTTCAGCTCTTCCAGGGCGGCTTCGGTTCGCGCCCCCAACAGCGCGCCCTGCTGGCTGTGCTCCCGACTCTCTTTCACCAATTCGACCGACCGCGCCGTGCCGTCGCGAACCCGCGCCACCAGCTGTCCAATCTCACGCGCCGAGGTCGAGGCGCGCTCCGCCAGGCGCTGGATTTCGACCGCCACCACCGCAAACGGTTTTCCGGCCTCACCCGCCTGCGAGGCCACGATGCCGGCGTTCAAGGCCAGCAGGTTGGTCTGGTCGGCGACTTCCTGAATGACGCCCGAGACGCGGAAGATTTCGGCGCCCCGTGCGCCGAGGTCGTCCACCAGCGCGCTGGCGCGCTCGATGGCGCCGTCGATGCGGCGGAGCGTCTGGCCCGATTGCTGCGCCAATTCGTGGCCTCGGGCCGCCGAGGCGGCCACCGTCTTCGACGCGGTCTCACTTTCGCTCGCGCGCCGCTGCACCGTGCGGAGCCCCAGCTCCAGCAGGTCACACAGCCCTTCGGCCTCTTTCGCTGCTCGCGAGAGCAGCTCGGTGCTGGTGGAGACGTGCCCCGCGCGCTCGTGCATGACGCGAACGTTCTGAACGCTTCGGTCCAGCCCGTGGTTGGAGAGCACGAGCGACTGCGCGACCTGCTCAACCCGGCTGGAGACGGCCTCGGCGCTGGCGGCGCTGATGCGGGCCCGCTCCTCCAGGGTGTCCAGCGCGGCCTCTTCGCTCAGCATCTGCTCCGCCACGCCCACCAGGCTCTGGCGCGTGCTCTCGACGGCGGCGTTCTGGCGGCGCGTGGTCTCGAGCAGGGCGTGGGTCTGGGCCGCCACCTGGGCCTGGGTGCGGTCCAGCACCCGCTTCACGCGTTGAATGTTGGCGATGGAGCGGGAGAGCGACGCAATCAGGCGCGCCATCTCCGGGTCGGCGTCTTCGGTGGTGAGCAGCTGCCCTTCGGCGATGGCTTCGAGAATTCGGGCCCGTCGGGCGGCGTTGCTGGAGGTGGCGCGATACCAGGTGGCGGCGGAGACCATCATCAACACCGCCGCGTTCACCCCCACCAGGAGCCACTGGCCCCGGGCGGGGAGTTGGTTCTGGCTGAGGGCGTTGAACAGGGCGGCGTTGACGAGCCCCAGCAGCGCGCCGCCGGCGAGGCCAAACAAGGTCAATGCCACCGAACGTCTCACGCGGCGGACCTTAGGGCGCAGCGGCGGGTTGTTGGATTTGAATCAGCGTTTTCGATCGCCGGGTGGCCGAAGCGCGCCCGCGGCCCGTCAGCGCTGGGAGCGTTGCTCGCCAGGCCTGTCGCGCGCGCTGATGAACTGGCCCCGGAGTGGCTCGATGCGCCGGGCCGCTCGACCATCGACCACCACGTGCTCGAAGGCGTAGCGCAGGCCGTGCGCCTGCAGCCAGTGTGCGTCGTTCATCATCTGGAAGTGGAGGTGCGGCTCGGTGGAGGTGCCGCTGTTTCCGGTTCTCGCCAGAAGCTCACCCGCGCGCACCTCGTCGCCAGCGCGGACCGCCACGCTGCCGTTCTTGAGGTGGCCGAGGAGCGAGAACTCCCCGCCGCCGTGGTCAATCACCACGAAATTTCCGTAGAGGTCGGTGGGGTTGACCTGCCCGGGAGCGTTGTCTCGAATCCCATCCACCGCGGCCACCACCACGCCGTCGGAAGGAGCGACCAGCGGAGTGTCGAAGCAGAAGTAGTCCTCGTTGCGTTGCCCGCGGCCCGTGTACGTCCTGCCGTCTTTCCACTGAACGAAGTCGGTGGCGAACCGCTGGTCAGACACCGAGGTGTGGCGGTTGACCTCCCAGCGCTCTCCGCCCCACAGCACCAACCACGCGTCGCCGAAGGGTGCGCGCAACTTCGTGCGGGCCCGAATGCCGACGTGAAACTCCGGCGCCTCCCGCTGCGCAGGCGAGATGGAGACCCGCTCGGCCCGGCCGTCGGCGTCCAGCACCACCACCGTCTCGACTCCTCGCGCGTAGCGATTGAACTGCGACAGCCGTCGGTACACGCCGCCGGTGGGCGTGACGTCGAGCCGCTCGGACATCAGGCGTCGCTCGGTTCCGAAGTCGCGGCGAACCGCGGTGGCCAGCGCGGTGACCGCGCGTGGAGAGCCCCAGCCGCGCTGAAGGGCCCGGGACACGTCGCCGTACACGCTCGCGTCACCTGCTTGAACGCGCTGCGCGACGTCGCGGCCCGAGGAGAGTGAGACCGATTGGGTGAGAACGACGGCGACGAGGATCCCGTTCATTCGAACGGAATGATGGCCACCTTGTCGTTCTTTTTCACCCCCAGCGCGGTCGATTCTTGCGCCGGAAGTAGGACAATGTCGTTCTGTAGGCGCACGTTGGCGCGCACCGCCAGAAAGTGATTTTTCGCCGTCGGTCGCGTTCGCGCCAGGAGCACGTCGTCGCCGTCGCCGTCGAAGTTGGTGGCGCCGACCCTGGCGACCCGGAACTTCCGCACCAGGGCCACGTCGGCCAGGTTGGCCTCGAAGTGCGGCCCGCCATCGAACGGGTCGATGTGACCCACGTACCGAAAGCCGATGCGCTCCAGCATGCGCTTCACGCCGCGCGTCTCTTTGCCCACCTCGCCGATGAGCTTCTGCGCCTTGGAGCTGAAGAGTGAGGCGTAGATGTCTGACGAAGGGAAGAGCTCTTTGATGAACTCCTTATTCTTCCGCGAGAGCTTGTCGGCTTCGGGGTAGTCGAGGCCGGTGAACTTCTTGCCGCACGCTTCCCACAACAGTGAGCGGCCGTCTTTCATCAG
>CAZFXD010000049.1:0-17837 GCA_964522795.1 uncultured Myxococcaceae bacterium | reverse complement strand
CAACGGCGGCAACAGCTCGGCCAGCACGCGGTCGCGGAAGTTCTGGCGGTGCATCGCCATGAAGAGAAAGCGGACGTAGGAGAGCTGCTTTCCCGGCTTGTGCTCGCCGCTGCGGTGCGCCGGGTCCACCACCAGGCCGCCGATCTCCGTCGGCCCGTCGTAGTTGTACCCAATCGACAGCACCTGGTGCCGGAAGTGCCGGTCGATGGACGCGGAGTAGTGCTCGGCCTCGGTGACCTGAAAGTAGATGTGTGGCGCGTCCTTGGTGCCGTGCTGGGCGATAATCATCGACGTGCCGACCACGTGGCCGGTCTCGGTGTCTTCCAGCACGAAGAGGTATTCGCGCTCGCGCGGGTCCTCGATGGTCCCGCGAAACGACTGGACCGAACGCTCGATCAGGCGCTTGAGCACCTGGCGGTTGTGGGGGAGGTTGACGCTGTTGAGCACCTTGGAGAGCTTGAGCAGCCCCTTCAAGTCCCCCGTGTGAACGTCGCGCAGCACCAGCATGCGGCGTCGTCTAGCGTGAAGCTCGCGCCACGGCCACCGCCTTCCGTGCTACGTCACCGGCCACGGCATGGTGACTCCGCTCGAAAGTGCGTTGTCGTACGTCCAGGGCGCGGACGCGCCGATGGACGCCGCCTTGAAGGCGCTCGTCGAGGTGAACTCCTTCACCGACAACCCCGCGGGCGGCCGGGCCGTGGGCGCGCTCTTGCTCGAGCTCTTCCAGTTGCCGGGGTTGCGAGCGCGCCGCGTGCCGAGCTCGAGATACGCCGACCACCTGGTGTTCGAGTCAGACGGCAACGGCCAGCCGCCGGTCGCGATGCTCGGGCACCTCGACACCGTCTTTCCGCCCGGGACGTTCGAGGGGTACCGGGTGGACGGCGAGCGCCGCCGCGGCCCGGGCGTGCTCGACATGAAGGGCGGCCTGGTGATGGTGGCCTTCGCGCTGAAAGCCATTGAGCGCGCGGTGGGGCTCGGCGCCATTCCGCCGCTTCGCCTCGTGGTGGTGGCCGATGAAGAGGTCGGGTCTCCCGAAGGCGCCAAGGTGATTGAGCAGGCCATCTCCGGGGCCGGGGCGGCGCTGGTCTTCGAGTCGGGTCGGGTGAACGACGCCATCGTCACGCAGCGAAAGGGCACGGCGGGACTCATCGCCTCCGCCTCCGGCAAGGCGGCGCACGCCGGCAACAAGCATCAAGAGGGTGCCAACGCCATCTGGGCCATGGCGAAGTTCATCGACGCCACGCAGGGCCTGACGGACTACGGCCGGGGCGTGACGTTGAACGTGGGGAAGGTCTCGGGCGGTCAGGGCAAGAACACCGTGCCGGACCAGTGCGAAGCGCACATCGACGCGCGCTTCACCACGCGGGCCGACGCCGAGGACGTGTTTCGAAGACTCGACGCGCTCGCTTCGCAGGCCGGGGCGCAGGTGCCGGGGACGACGGTGCGCGTGACGAAGAATGCCACCCGACTGCCGATGGAGAGAATTCCAGGCAGCGCCGAGCTGTTGGCCCGGTACGCGGCGTGCGCGCGCGCGAGCGGCCTTGGCGCTGAGGAGAGCCCGCGCGTGGGCGGCGGGTCAGACGCGTGCACCTCCTCGGCGATGGGCATTCCCTCCATCGACGCCCTCGGCCCCCGCGGCGACGGGTTTCACACCCAGGACGAGTACATCGAATTTCCGACCATGCGGCTACGCGCCGAGGCGTTGGTTCGGTTCTTCCTCGGGCCCTGAGCGTCGTCAGAGTGCCTTGCGGGTGGGCCACACCACGTCGGCCATCACCATGCCCATCACCAGCGCACCTGAAATCATGAACATCGACGCGGCCTGCGCCGCGCCTTCGACCAACTCGCCGCGGAGCAGCGCTTCGATGCTCTTGAAGCCGAAGCTCCCGGGCACCAGCAGCAGCAACCCGGGCAGCAGAATGAGCTGCACCGGGCGATCGGTCGCGCGGGCCACCACGTTCGAGAACAGCGCCAGCATCAGCGCCGAGATGAAGACGCCCAGGTAGCCCGGGAGGTAGGCGCGCAGCCCCTCGCCGAGGAACCAGGCGACCGCGACGGACCCCATGGACCACCCGAGCAGGCTCCTCGGCACCCCGAGCCGAACGCCGACCGCCGCGGCCATCAACACCAGCGCCAGGGTGTGCAGCCACCAGGGGAGCCCCTGGTTCTCGGAGGCGGGCATGAGCGCGGGGCCGAGCCACTCCTCCAGGCTGAGCACGAGACCGATGCCGAGGACGAGCGAGAGCAAGGTCACCATGGCGTCCATCAGGCGCGAGGTGCCGGCCACGAGGTTGCGGCTGGTCAGTTCGTTGAGGCCGGTGGTGAGTGTCATGCCCGGCAACAAGACGAGAATGACCGCCAGCACCACGGTCTGGCGGGAGAGGTCCGGCGAAAGGAAGGTCCCCAGCATGGCGACCGAGCCCGCCACCGCGCCACCGACGAAGTTCTGGAGAAAGCGCAGCTGCGGGCGGGCGAGAAAGTAGAAGCCCAGCGCGCCCATCAAAAGCCCGCCCAGTGCGGCCGCCCCGACCTCTGGCCAGTCGCCGCCGAGAAAGACCGCCGCCGCGCTGGTGACGATGACGCTGGCGATGGCGCTCGCCCAGGCGGGGTACTCCAGCCCGCGGCTGTCGACGGTTCGAAGCTCGACCAGCGCTTCCTCCATGGACAACTTCTGCTGGGTGGCGCGGGTGATGATTTCATCCACCGCGGCGAGACGGCCGAGGTTGACCGACCACTCCTCGATGCGGTTCATCTGCACCGAGGCCTTCTTGCCGTCCGGTCCCTCCACGGCCACGAAGATGCCGGTGGGAATGATGAACGACTGGCAGCGGCACCCCTTGAGCTTCGAGAGCTCGCTCAAGAGGCGCTCGAGGCGGTGCACCGGGCAGCCCGCCGCGGTGAGCACCGCGCCCACCTCGGCCAGGTAGGTCGCGAACGCCTCCACTTCCGCGGAATCGGCCACGGTCAATCCATCGCATGATCAGTGGAGAACTGGTAGTTTCTCACCCGCTCGTATCTCGCGGAGGCTGCTTGAAGCTGCAGGACGTCGCGGTGGGAAACTCGGTGTACTTGAAAGGCGCACCGCCCGACGTGGACGGCAAGCCCGTGACGGTGGTCTCGGTGTCCGCTCAGGTCGGCGCCATTCAGGTTCGCACCCAGGCTGGCGAGCTGCTCAACGTCACGGTCGACCGGCTCGAACCGGTTCATTCGCGAAACCACGAACTGCTGGGCGGTGAGTCGACCTCGCACGTCGCCGCTGCAGCCCGACACTTCGGCGCGCAGGGCGCGGCGCTCCACCGCGAGGTGGCCGGGCCGAGCGCCACCACCGCGCTCCACACGCCGCCCGAGCTGCGCCTCTCGGTCTCCAACTACGTGCCCGGCCTGTCGGTGACGGCGCTGCTGAAGCAGCCCGTGCTGGGGCCCGACGGTCAGCCCACGCTCAACCCCGACGGCTCGACGGTGCTGACCCGGGTACCGACCAACGCGGTGTTGATCGGCCACGCTCCGGACGGCCGCGCCATCGTGCAGACCGAAACCGCTGGCAAGAAGGAGCGCTTCTACGTCGGCTGGAACGTGGTCACCCCCCGCCTGGCCGAGGGGCAGACCATCGAAGAAGTGAAACAAGAGGGCGCCTCGGAGGCGATGCTGCTGCGCGGCATTGGCCCGACGCAGGTGAGCAGACCGAGTCCACGGGTGATGGAGGCGCTCAAGCTGGCGCTCGACCGCAAGGTGGTGGGCGAGCACACGGCGCGCGAGTTCGCCGACGCGCTGATGAAGTCGGGCCACGAGGTGATGCTGGTCGGGGGCGCCATTCGCGACATGGTGTACGCGCTCAAGCAGGACCCGAACACGCCCATGGAGCAGCTGCTCGAGTGCTTCGAAGATGTCGACTTCGTGACCACCGCC
Source organism: uncultured Myxococcaceae bacterium (assembly GCA_964522795.1). Lineage (GTDB taxonomy): Bacteria > Myxococcota > Myxococcia > Myxococcales > Myxococcaceae > CAZFXD01. Next base: position 13,931 of record CAZFXD010000049.1, on the reverse strand, counting down.
ACGCCGGGCGAAGTGCGGAAAATCTGTCAGCAGATTTCGCCGGAAGACCCCACGGGGCATGTGTGGACGCCCGCCTCCATCGACAGGTTCGCGGTGGTGGGCGTGGGCACGCGCAAGAGCGGCATCGACATCGCCTCGTTCCGGGTGGGCGTCTCCGAGCGAAAAGGGGCGGTGCTGGGCAAGACGATTCTCGACGACGCCGATGGTCGCGACTTCTCCGTCAACCAACTGTGCCTCGTGCTGGGCTCGAACCAGATCGTCGACCCCACCGGCCACGGGGTGAAAGACGCCGAGTCAAAGACGCTCTCGGCCAACCTGAAAGACATGTTGAAGAACGACATGCTCTCGCTGCGCTACTTCAAGTTCCGCACGCGCGGCTTCACGGGCGACGCCGAGACCGTGAAGGCCATCCGCACCCACGCTGAGGCGACCTTCCCCCGTCTGGTGGAAGGAGACGGAAAGCGCTTCGTCAACAACGTGCTCCGGATTGCGCCGGGCTCCTGCGTGGACCGCGCCGGGCTGGAGACGTACCTCGCCAGCATCAAACAGGTGATGGCCGAAGACGGCATGGGCGACCTCTACACCCGGTTCTTCACCCCAGAGCGCATCGACGCGCTGGCCGCGGAAGTCATCGCCCGACACCCGGAGGCCGCATGAGCCCGATCGCGATTGTTCCGGTGGAGACGGCGAAAGACGGCTCGCTCTCGGCGGGCCTGGAACCCATCTTCCGCACCAAAGAGCTGCTCACGGTGGAGACGCTCGATGCGTTTCGCCCGTCGACGCAGTCGGTGAAGGTCGGGGGCCAGGTGCGGTCGCTGACCGTGTACCGCGACGCGAAGAATCGAATCTTCGTGCGCGCGGAAGACCTGGGCGAGACGCCCGCCGACGACTGAGTCGGGGCGGGCGCCCCGACGTCGCGCTCTTCGCTGGCGCGTCCGGTGTGCGCAGGGCAGGCTCCGTGGTGAATGGGGTTCGCGTGGGGACTTGCACTTGCGATGGCTGTGGCGGCGGCGCCTGAAGCCGCCGTCGTGGTGTCCAGGACGACCGCCGTGCCACGGGCAGACGTGCAGCAACTGGCAGACCAGATTTCCGGCGCGCTGATTGATGGCGGCGTGCGCGTGATGCCTGGCGCCGAGGCCGAGGCTGCGCTGGCCGACGCGGGGAGCGCATCACCCGCGACGTGTGAGGGCTCAGCGGCGTGCCTTGGTCGCGTCTCGAACGCGCTCAACGTGCCGGGGGTGGTCGGGGTGTTCTTGAACGAAGTCCTGGGTGAGCGAACGGCCTTCCTCTCGCTCGTGAAGCGCAACGACGAGCAAGCGACGGTCCGGCGCGATTTTCTCGTCGTGCCGGACCAGCAGGTGGGGCCTGCCGAGCTGGGCGACTTTGTCGCAGCCAGTAAAGCCGTGCTCGCGCAGCCGAAGGTGGTGTTCGCGCCGTCGCCGCCCAGAGATCACACCAACGCCTCGCTGGTGGCGGGGGCGAGCGCCGCGACGCTGGTCGCTGGCATCGTGGTGGGGATTCTCGGGGTCAACGCCAAGGCCAACTTCGATACGCACCTCGCGACACCGGCGAAGTACACGAGAGAACAGCTCCAGGCTGACGCGGCGCCGGCGAACACCTTGCCGCCCATCGGCATCTCGCTGGCCGCGGCGGCGGCCGTGCTGGGCGGCGTGGCGGTGTGGCTGTGGTGAGCTCGACCGGCGGTCGTCTCGGGGCGCTGGCGTTGGCCGGGCTCGTGGTGGCCTGCGGGTGGGCGTCGATTGAGAAGCTGCGATTCTTCGCCTGCTACCCCGACGGCTCCTGCCCTGACGGGCTGGTGTGCCGGACGGTCGAATCTGGCGACGGCGAGAGGGCCTGCGTTCGGCCCGGCGAAAAACCGGTCAGCGACGGGGGCCTCGAGAGGTCGGACGGGGGCGCCACCCTCCGTGACGGCGGCTTCGTGTTCGAGGATGGTGGTCGCCCCGTCAGCGGGGGAGCCGACGCGGGGCTGGACGGAGGAACCGACGCAGGCGTGGATGGCGGACCCGACGGAGGCACCGAGCCCGCAGCGTGCGGCGATCTCCGGTGGGACTTTGACGGCGGTGTCGCGGTCGTCGGGTACCCTGAGAACTTTGCCAACTACAACCCGTTCTTCGTGACGACTGACCGGTTTCTCGCGGATTTCGGCGCCTCGGACGGCGGGCTGGGTGGTTTCGACGGAGGCAACGGAATCTGCCGGAACATCGCGCGCGATGCCGGGTTGTGGAGCGCCGGGACATACGTGGCGTACCTGTCCGTTCAGCTCGATGACGGGGGATATCGAATTCGAACCGATGCAGGTTTCATTCGGCTCGACGGACTTCCGATTGCCCCCAGCCTGGAAGCCATGCGCGCAGGAAGGCTGTGGTACCCGCCGGCAATCAACGAGCGTGGCACGGTCCTGTCACCCGGAACTCCGATCAACCCCAGCACGGCGTGGACGGGTGCGGACTACCTTCAGCCCGGCGGACCGGAGCCAAGGCCGCTGGTTGGCGGCAACTGTCTCGACTGGACACGCGCCACGGCCGGCCTGCCCCTCGGGCAAGTCGGCGACCCCTTTTCGAGCTCGTTCTGGGCGATATCCAAGCTCGGCGGGGCGTCGTGTGCTGCAACCCATTCGTTGTACTGCGCGCAGACCGCGGGCCGATGCGCGCCTCTTGCACCCCAGGCTCCGCCGGGTGCCCGGCTCGCACTCGCGAGCGTCGAAGTCCCCTGGCAACTCGTGGAGTCTGTGTGTCACTCGTACAGCGTTGACGCGGGTGGTGTTCGCTTCCGCCCGCTCATCGCGCACAACGGCAAGACCTTCAACGCGAGCTGGACGTCGGATGCAGGCGTTGTTCCCGCCATCGACTTCAATGGACCCGTGTGGGTGAGACCCGACGGTGTGGCGATCGTGCGGACGCCGATGCACCTGCTCGACGACACGCTCCTGGCGCCCATCGACATGTTCGTCACCGATGCGGGTGCCTCGCACCTCACGAGCTACGACGAGCGCTTGTTCTGGATTGGGACGACCGGCCCGGGTGCCGCTGGGACCGCCGCGGCGACTTGCGACGACTGGAGCGACGGAGGTTCGACGGCTCAGTTCGGGTTCGCGTTTTCGGCGAACAAGTGGTTCGACGGACGGGGCGTTAATCAAACCTGCGACAACTCCGGCGTGCATCGCGTGTATTGCGTTCAGGAGTGACGAGGCCTCTCAGAGCACCAGCCCGTCGGCGCAGACCGTCGCTCTTGATTGAACTTGTCGCGCGCTCGTCTACGGTTCGGGCGCCATGGGAAAACTCAACGCGGTTGTCATCGGCGGAACAGGCTACGGCGGCGCAGAGCTCTTGCGCCGGCTTCTCTTCCACCCCGAAGTGAACGTCGCTCGCGTCACCGCGGTCGACAACGTGGGCAAGAGCATCGGCGACGTGCACTTCAGCCTCGCGGGACTCTCGAAGCTGAAGTTCGAGCAGGTGCCGGCGAAGGAGGCCTGCGCCGGCGCCGACGTGGTGTTCCTCGCCCTGCCGCACAAGACCACCGCGGCGGTGGTGCTGGAGATGCTCGACGCGGGCTACGCGGGCCGCATCGTGGACATGTCAGGCGACTTCCGCCTGCGCGACCCGGCGCTGTACCAGCAGTTCTACGGGGTGGCCCACCCGCGGCCGCAGATGCTGACCGAAGGCCACTTCGTCTACGGCCTGCCGGAGCTCAACCGCGCCGCCATTCGGAAGGCGAAGTACATCGCCTCGCCGGGCTGCTTCGCCACCACCATCGCGCTGGCCCTGGCGCCGCTGGCCAAGGCGGGGCTGCTGACGAGCGCGGTGCACACCGTGGCGGCGACGGGCTCCTCGGGCAGTGGTGCCAACCCGGTCATCGGCACGCACCACCCCCTGCGCGCGTCGAACCTGCGCACGTACAAGCCGCTCGAACACCAGCACGTGCCGGAGATTGTGCAGACGCTGACCGGGGTGGGCGCGAAGAGCGTGGAGCTGGAGTTCGTGCCGGTGTCGGCGCCGCTCCCGCGCGGAATCTTCGCCACCAGTTTCGTGCACGTTCCCGCGGCGACCACCACGGCGCAGGTGGCGGACGCGTTTTCTGCGCTGTACGCGGACGAGAAATTTGTGCGCGTGGTGGCGAAAGACCGCCAGCCCGAGGTGGTGGCGGTGTCGGGCGGCAACTACGCCGAAGTGGGCTTCTCCGTCGGGCCGGTGACCGGGTCGACTCGTCGGGTGGTGTGCTTCTCCGCCCTGGACAACCTCGTCAAAGGCGGCGCGGGCCAGGCGATTCAGGCCTTCAACGCCATGATGGGCTTCGACGAGGGGACGACGCTGCGCGAGCCGGGGCTGTGGCCGTAGCTGAGCGCGCGGCGCGGCGATGAAGATCTCCAAACCGGCGCTGTTGCTCGAAGTGAAGAAGGAACTCGAGCGGCAGCTGGGCGTCTCCACCGCGGCCGCGACGTCGGCCATTGAAGGGGCGACGCACGCCGAGAGCCGGGCCGAGAACGACAAGGACACGCGCGGGCTGGAGCAGAGCTACCTGGCGCGAGGCCAGGCGGCGCGCGTGGCCGAACTGAAACGGTCGCTGGAGACGTTGAAGACGCTCACCCCAAAAACGTTCAAGGCCGATCACCCGATCGTGGCGCTGGCGTTGGCCGAAATCGAACTCGACGGCGCGCCGATGGTCATCTTCCTCGCGCCGCTGGGCGGGGGGCTCAAGGTGACGGTGGCGAAGCAGGAGGTCCACGTCATCACCCCGCAGTCGCCGCTGGGGAGCGCGCTCCTCGGCCGCACGGCAGGCGAGTCCGTCGAATTTCACTCCGCGCGAAAACTCTCGGAAGCCCGGGTGGTGGCGGTGGCCTAGGCCCGCGGCCCGGCCTACAGCCAGTGGCGAAACCGGTACGCGCACCAACTCAGCACGCGGTCCAACCACGAGCGTTGGGCGAGGGCTTCCTCGGTAATCCGGGTGCAGTGGGTCAGATCATCCTCGAACAGCGCGACCATGGAGGCGCCGAGCCGCGCATCGCTCATCACTGCGTTCACCTCCAGGTTCCTCCGTAGCGAGAGCGCGTCGAGGTTGGAAGACCCGACGGTGACCCACTGGGTGTCGACGACGGCCGTCTTGGCGTGGAGGATGCGGTGTTTCCACTCATAGACCTCGACCCCGGCGCGCAGGAGCTGGCGGTAGAGCCCGCGGGCGGCGAACAACACCAGCTTCACGTCGGTCGCGGCGGCCAGAATCACGCGCACTCGAACCCCGCGGCGGCGGGCGCGAAAGAGGGCGCGCATCACGCGCGCGGGCGGCAGAAAGTACGCTTGCGTGAGGTTGATTTCCGTCTTCGCGGCCACGAAGGCCGAGACGTACGCCTTGCGAATGTCCTTCCGTCCCTTGGCAAAATGGTTCCCGATGATGGTGACGCCGTGCGGGCCGACCGGGTGCCGGGCAGGGCGCGGTTTCATGGGGGCTCCGCGGTGTGAGCTCCACGTCTCAAGGAACAGCTTCTCCAGCTGCGCGGCCGCCGGGCCTTCGACGCGCAGGTGGGTGTCGCGCCACCCGCGTCCGCCGTGCTCCTCAGAGTCGTAGTCGTCGCTGATGTTGATGCCGCCCAGAAACCCGATGTGGCTGTCGACCACGAGTGACTTGCGGTGATTCCGGCGTCGCAGGTGGGCCCAGACCGTGGCGGCGGGCCCGAACAGGCGCACGGGCCGAAACGCCACCAGGCGAACGCCGGCCTCGGTGAGCTGCTCGGCAAACTCCGGGGGCACGCTCGAGCCCCACGCGTCGTACATCACGCTGACTTCCACGCCGGCGCGGGCGCGGGCTTCGAGGGCCGCGGCGAACCGGTGTCCGGTGTCGTCGTCCTTGAGGATGTACGTCTCCAGCACGATGGTGTGTTGCGCGCCCTCGATGGCCCGGAGCATGGCGGGGTAGGTCTGCTCGCCGTCCTTCAGTATCCACACCCGGTCGTCGGCGATGCGCTCGCTGCACCACGCGTCGATGGCGGTCTCCGACCCGTGCGTCATGCGGTCGACTCATACAAATCGTCGCCGTGGCTGGCATTGACCAGGCGCGCATACACGCCGCCGCTGGCGAGGAGGGCCTCGTGGGTGCCCTGTTCGACGACAGCGCCGGCGCGAACGACGGCAATCTGCTCAGCGCGGCGAACAGTGGACAGGCGGTGCGCGACCACCACCACGGTGCAGCGGTGCTTCAACCGCTCGAGCGCGTCGGTGACCCACTGCTCACTGTGCGCGTCGAGCGCGCTGGTCGGTTCATCGAGGAGGAGCACCGAGGGCTCCCCAACCAGGGCGCGGGCGAGGGCAACGCGTTGCCGTTCTCCCCCCGACAACCGGCTCCCATGCTCACCCACGTCGAAGTCGAGGCCCCCGGGCTTCTGCTTGATGAAGCTCGACGCGCCCGCCGATTCGAGCGCGCTCCACAGCGCCGCGTCGTCGGCCTCGGGGCGGCCCAGGCGGAGGTTGTCGCGAACCGTGCCCGAGACCAACCACGGCTCCTGGGGCACCCAGGCCACGCGGGTTCGCACCGAAGCCCGGGAGAACGACGTCAAGGGGGTGCCGTCCCACAACACGGCGCCGGAGCTGACCGGGAGAAACCCGAGGACGGTGGCCAGCGCGCTCGATTTTCCCGAGCCCGAGGGGCCGACCAGGGCGAGTTGGTGACCGGCGGGAATGGCGAGGGAGAAGCGGGAGAGGCCCGCTCGCCCGTCGGGGTAGGTGGCGACCACCTCTTTGAACTCCAGCGCGCGGTGAAGCGTGGGCGCGGGCTCGCCGGGGTCCCGCGCGTCGGGGGTGTCCACAATCTCCAGAATGCGGTCGAGGGCGCTCTGGGCCGAACCCCAGAGCGACATGGCGAGGGTGAGGGCCTTCAGGGGTTGGTAGAGCAGCAGCGCGGCGGCGAGGAACGTTACCAGGGTGGGACCGAGGGAGGGTTGCCGGGCCACGGCGGCCACGCCAAACGCGAGGGCGGCGGCCACGCCCAGGGTGGCGATGAACTCCAGGGTGGGGGTGAAGGCCGACCGAACGCGGAGCGACTGTTTCATCGCGTCCAGGTGTGCCGACTCCAGTTCCGCAAACCGCGCCTGCTGCAACGCTTCGGCGTTGAAGGCCTGCACGGCCGCGAGCCCCTGCAGCGTCTCCGAGACGAAGACGGAGAGGTTCGCTACGGAGGCCTGCGCCCGGGTGGCGGACTTCTTCATCGACCGGGCGAAGCGCGAGAGGGGAACGACCGTGACAGGGAGGACGACGAAGGTGATGGCGAAGAGCCAGGGGTTGATGGCGAAGCAGGCCCCCAGCAGCATGAGCACGAAGAGCGAATCGCGACCGACCGACGTCAGCACCCCAACGAGCGCCGTCTCGGTGGCCTGCAAGTCGGTGGTGAAGCGCGCGAGCAGGTCGCCGGAGTGGCGGTCTTCGAACCACAGGGGCGGCTTGCGCACGAGTCGGGCGAACAGCGCCGTGCGCAGCGTGGCCATGGCCCGGGCGGCGGCGCGCATGGCGAGGGTGGCGTGAACCCAATGGCCGAGGGCGCGAATGAGCCCCGCGCCGACCAGCACCCAGGGGGCGAACTCGAGGAGCCGTTCCAGAGCCACCGTCTGGCCGGCGACGAGGGCCGGCTGACCGGTGAGGAGCGCGGCCAGGAGGGGCCCGAGGAGCAGCGTCCAGATGGCCCCGCCCACCGCGGCGAAGAGTGAGGCGACGAGCCCCCACCCCAACTCACCCCTGGACGGGCGGACGAGCCGGAACAACCTTTGGCGCGCGTTGGATTGCTGCATTGAAGATGTGGGTTATATGACGCCCGCACCATGGCTGCCGGGTCCAAGCGCGATTACTACGAAGTTCTGGGTGTCTCGAAAAACGTCGAGGCGGCGGAGCTCAAGAGCGCCTTTCGCAAGCTGGCGATGAAAGATCACCCCGACCGGAACCCGGGCGACAAGGCGGCGGAAGAGCGGTTCAAAGAAGCCGCCGAGGCGTACGAGGTGCTGTCCGACCCCGACAAGCGCGCCCGGTACGATCGCTTCGGCCACGCGGCAGCGGAAGGCTTCGGCGCCGGCGGCTTCCAGGGCGTCAACATCAACGAGATTTTCGGGGACATCTTCGGGGAGTTCTTCGGAGGAGGCCGGCGCGGTGGCGGCCCCGTGCGCGGCTCGGACCTCCGCTACAACCTGGAGCTGAAGTTCGAGGAAGCGGCCTTCGGCGCTGAAGTGCAGGTGAAGATTCCCCGGCCCAAGCGGTGCGACGCGTGCGACGGCTCCGGGAGCAAGACCAAGTCGTCCCGCACCTGCCCCACCTGTGGCGGCGCGGGCGAAGTCCGCTTCAGTCAGGGCTTCTTCGCGGTGACGCGCGCCTGTCACCAGTGCTCCGGCAGCGGCCGCGTCATCTCGGACCCGTGCAAGACGTGCCACGGCCAGGGCGTGGTGGAAGCGGCGTCCAACCTGCAGGTGAAGATTCCCCCCGGCGTGGACACCGGCACGCGGGTGCGACTGGCCGGCGAGGGTGAGCCCGGGCCCAACGGTGCGCCCGCGGGCGACCTCTACGTGGTGGTGCACGTCAAAGAGCACGCGATTTTCGTGCGCGAAGAAGACGAGGTGCTGTGCGAGGTGCCCATCTCGGTGGCGCAGGCGGCGCTGGGCGCCACCATCGACGTGCCGACCCTCGAAGGCACCCACCCGATGAAGGTGCCCGAAGGGACGCAGACGGGCAAAGTGTTCCGGCTGAAGGGCAAGGGCATTCCGCACCTGCACGGCGGCGGGCGCGGAGACCAGCATGTGCGGGTGGTGGTGGAGACGCCCACCAACCTTTCGGCGAGGCAGCGCGAGCTGCTGGAGCAGTTCGCCGCGGAGAGCAACGAGCACTCCAACCCGCAGACGAAGAGCTTCTTCGACAAAGTGAAAAAGGCGTTTCGCGACAACGGGTAACGCGCGGCAACAGTTGCATTGCCGCTCGGGTTCACACGAAAGTCCGCTCATGCGACATCTCGCTCTCTGTTCGTGCCTCTTGCTGTTGGGTTGCCCGCGCACCACGCCGGGACCGACGGGCGAGGGACGGCGCGTCTCCGTCAAGTCGGACCCCGCGGCGGACGCGGCGCTCGCGGCGGCGATGACGAAGACCGAGAACGCAACGAAGAAAGCCCAGGTGGCGGCGCTGCTGGAGGTGAGAAAACAGTTCCCCGAGACCGGCGCCGGGCAGATGGCGCTCTACAAGGCGGGCGTGGCGGCGTTCGACGATGGCGATTTCGCCACCGCCCGAAAGACGCTCTCAGAGTTGGTGTTCGAAAACCCGCTCCACGAGAAGGCCCTGGACGCGCGCCTCAAAGCCGGGCTCGCCGCGTACGAGCTGAAGCAGTTTCGCGACGCACAGCAGATGCTGGAGCCGTTGGTGGAGAAGCTCGAGGGCGCGGACAAGGCGCGGGCCATGGAGGCGCTGAAGCGCGCCGCGGCGACCAACCAGGCGTCCAAGGAGACCCTCAAGCTCGCGCTCCGGGGCCTGGAAGATGCGCAGACCCCCGAGGCGCGCGCACAGGCCGAGTCGACGCTGACCGAGGTGTTGGATGGGAAGGCAGAGTTCCTCACCATCGCCGAGGCGTGGCACGACATGTCCACCGGGCACCCCGCGTGGCCACTGCTCTCGTTCAAGCTGGCGCGCGTCTACTACCACCTGCGCGACTGGGCGCACCTCGACGAGGCGCTGCGCACGCTGATTGAGAAGGCGCCGGACAGTCCGTGGGCGGCAGAAGCCAGGGCGCTGCTCGAGCGCACGTCGCGGCGCGCGGCGGTGAACCCGAAGGTGATTGGCGCCGTCTTGCCGATGAGCGGCAAGTACAAGTCGGCGGCCGCCGCCGTGGTGCGGGGGGCGCAGCTGGCGCTCAAGGGCACCGACATTGAGCTGGTGGTGAAGGACACCCAGGGAGACATCAACCTCGCCGGAAAGATGGTGGAGGACCTGGTGTTCGAGAACGGCGCCATGGCGGTGATTGGGCCGCTGCTCTCCGACGACAGCCGCCGGGCCGCGCTGGTGGCTGAAGAGCTCCAGGTGCCGATCATCACCCTCACCCGGGCCGAGGGCGTGACGGAGCTGGGCTCGTTCGTCTTCCGCAACATGCTCACCAACAGCCAGCAGGCCGACGCCCTGGCCGAGTACGCCACCAGCACGCTGGGCTACAAGACCTTCGCCATGCTGTACCCGAACATCTCGTTCGGCACCGAGCTCACCAACCTCTTCTGGGACGCGGTGGAGAAGCGAGGGGGCGTGGTGCGCGGGGTGGAGAGCTACGAGCACGATCAGACGACCTTCACCTCCGAGGTGAAGAAGTTGGTCGGTCGCTACTACCTCGAAGACCGGAGCGACTACCTGGAGAAGGTTCGTGCGCTCAAAGAGCAGGACACCGACGCGTTCCACAAGCGCAAGGCGATGGAGAAGCTCCGGAGCGGGCTGGAGCCGGTGGTGGACTTCGAGGCGCTCTTGCTCCCCGATTCCTACGACCGGGTCAGCCTGGTCGCCCCGGCGCTGGCGGTGGAAGACATCGTCACCAACGCCTGCGACGCGAAGGACCTGGAGCGCATCAAGAAGACCACCGGGCGGGACGACTTGAAGCCCGTGACGCTCCTGGGCGTGAGCACCTGGAGCAGCCCCATGGGGCGCTCAGGCGACCTCGAGTTGATTGAGCGCGGTGGCAAGTTCGTGCGCTGCTCGGTGTACGTGGACGGGTTTTTTGAAGGCTCGGCGCGGAAGGCCACCAGGAAGTTCGTGGACACGTTTCACGACGTGCACAAAGAGGCGCAGCCCACGCTGCTGGACGCGGTCGCATATGACACCGCCTCGATGTTGAAAGCGCTCTTGGTGAAGAAGAAGCTTCAGAGCCGCGGCGAACTTCGCGATGCGCTCGCGGCCACGAAAGATTTCGACGGCGCCACCGGCACCACCAGCTTCGATGACAAGCGCGAAGCGCGAAAGCCGCTCTTCTTCATCTCCATTGACCCCAAGGGCGTCAAAGAGATTTCGATGAAGCAGAAGCCCGGCAGCTGAGCGGGGCGCGAGCGGTCAGGGGAGCGGGACGCGCACCGACACCGAGTTGGGCGTCACGCCAATCACCGCAGAGCTGGCTGGCGTCGAATCGGGCCCGCCGAAAATCCACATCACCACGCCGGTCGCCGCCAGGCCTCCGCCCGCCGCGAAGAGGATGTTGGCGATGGTGGCCGACGACTGCATCTGATCATTCATCTGCACCGCGGCCGCCTGCGTGGGCGAGGTGATGAGCATGGTGACCGGGTCGCGCGTGGCGTTCGCCGGGTCCAGCTTGCTGGCCAGGTCGCGCGCCGTCAGCCCGAAGTACACACCGATGCCGGCCGCCACCAGGCCCGCGCCAAACACGCCATAGGACGCGGTGCGAACCCACGAGCTCTCGCCGCTGGTCGCGGTGGCCTGCACTTCATTCGACTTCTTCGGGCCTTCGCCGTTGCGCGCCATGTCGGCGTCGGCCCAGTTGTCACTGGCGGCAGACTTCTTCGGGCCCTGCGCGACAGACGACGACCTCGTCGGCGCTGGGGGCGGGGTGGACCTCACCGGCGGGGCGGTGACCACCACGGGCGGTGGCTGCACCGGCGGCGGCGGCGTAGGCGCGGGCGTGGGGGGGGCCACTGTCACCCGATCGGTCGTCGGCAGGGCCGGCGCGGCCGGCGCCCGGAGGGGCTCGGACTCCGTGCCCACGTTGGCGAGGACGTCTTCTTTCTCAGTCACAAGCTCGGCCCACCAGCTGATCTGCTTGGCGTTGGTCGCGGCGCTGGCGTTCTTCCCGTCCAGGTCTGCGAGCTGGGTCTCCCACTTCCCCCCATCGGAGCGGATATGGAAGCGGACGCGCTTTCCCAACGTGGCGGGGTCGTTGTTCTTCACGCGCACGGAGACCTGCACGACCATGCCTTCCACTTCGGTCGCGGCGCGCTCGACGAACTCCAGCGGCCTGGGTGATTTCTCGTGCACCTTGCCGAAGGCGTCGGTCGCGCGGGGGGAGCTGGGCGACAGGTCGTACGTCGGCTCCAGCGTCAAGAGCGCGGTGAACGCGTCGGCGGCCTTCTGCCCCTGGTTGCGCTGCGCAGCGATGATGCCTTTCCACTCGAGGACCTGGAGAAACAACTCCCGCGACAGGCCCTTGCGGTTGGCGATGGCGTCGAGCGCCTTGCCGGCGGCGTCGAAGTTCTTCTCGTTGAACAGCCGCGCCACCTTCTCGATTTCGGGCGCCCGGGCTTCCGCCTGCGCGCCTGCCGACAGCAGCGCTGCCAGGACCACTGCCGCAAATGTCGTTCGCTTCATGGGTTCGCCTTTCCAAACGACTGGCCGGCATCGGTCGGCCAGAAGTCGCCCCGCGTCTTCGTGAACTGGCCCATTCTGCGCTGAATTGAGGGCGCCGTCGCGTTCGTGCCCACCCCTTTGGTGTCGACGCAGATCTCTTGCGCAGAGGGTGTGCTGGTAGGCGAGCAGAACCCACCATCACACGACGCGGGCAGCCAGCGGCCGGCCGCCTGGGTGGTGGCGAGGTCGCCGTAGAACGCTTCGCTCGGCGTGGCCGACGGCACCCAGTAGGCAACAGTGTCCTGCACGCCGGCCGCGCTCGACACGGTCAGCACCCGCGCGCTACCCGGCAACCCGCCCGGAAGGCCCCGCACGTCCCACGCGGTGTCGTAGTTGCTCTTGAACGTTCCGGCGTCGAACTGGTTCTTGGCCACCGATTCGTCATCGCTCTCCAGCCCGGCGTCCGCGTCGGCGGGCGTGAGGTGCACGACGACAAAGTCGCCTCCCTGCACCGCGAGGCGCGGGAGCGTGGCCAGCAGCGTGGGCACCCCTTCGGTGCTCGACGACGCTTCCAGCCTCAGCCCCTGCAGGTTGCCGGCGTCGACGACCAGCAGCTCCACCAGGTCCTTGTTGTTGGAGATGGAAGGGTTGAATTCGTTGATCCGCACCTGCGCCGGCGCTGCGTAGCCCGGGAACGTCGCCGTGTTGGCCGTGCTCTTGAGCGCGACGGCGTTGGTGTCGGTGAGCGAGGTGGCGGCCGTGACGGTGTACGCCGTGCCCAGGGTCTGGCTGGCGGTGGTGAGGGTGACGACGTTGCCGGTGATCGAGGCCGCCGTCACCGCAAGCGACGGCGCGATGGTGAACTGGCTGCCGCTCGCTTGAACGCTCGAGGCCTGAAGTTTCTTCGAGAACACCACGCGGGCGCTGGTGGCCGAGGTGGCTTCGGCCGACACCACCGACGGGCCCGGGCAGTTCGAGAACGAGAGCTCACCCGCGCCGTAGGCGATGAACTGCACGCGGCTACTGGAGACGAAGCGCCACATCGGCGTGGAAGTCACTTGAAAGGAACACCCGACGTCGGGTTCCAGGTTCCCCGCCAGGGTGTAGGGAATGCGCAGCCAGGTGCCGGCATCGACGGCGCCGGTGTTGACCGTGGCCTGCAGGTGGCCGAGGCCCGCGCCCGACATGGCGCCGGTCACGGTGCCCGAGACGGAGATGAGCTCCGACTCGTAGTTGGCGGCGGCCGTCGCCACATCGGCGGTGTTGGTCACATTCTGCACCAGGCTGGCGAGCGACTGTCCGGTCGCAGTGCGCGTGAAGTTGGAGATGCTCATCGCCGCCCGAACGCCCGACGGCGTGGTGCCGCCCATCGAGGTGATGGTGAAGCTGACTTTGTCGCCCACCTGGGGCGCGGGGGTGAGTGAGCTGGGAGCGACTTGAATGAAGAGCGCAGGGCCGGTGGCCAGCGCCTGCACGAAGAACCCGGGCGCGTCGAAGCCGACTTCCGGTTTGAGGTACGTCACCAACACGTCGTCGACCTGAATGGAGACGCCGCCGTCGAGCGCCAGGCGCGCCGCTGCCAGACCGACCTGCGCGCCGCCGCCGCTGCCGCCGCTGCCGCCACCAGCGGAG
>CAZFXD010000048.1:0-22531 GCA_964522795.1 uncultured Myxococcaceae bacterium | reverse complement strand
CCTGCCAAAGCGCGCGAAGACAACCCGGTCGACTATCTGGTGCACAAGAAGGGCCTGGCGCTTCCGTACTACCCACAGCTCGGACTCGAGCCGAACATCTATTACGTGCCTCCGATTCACGCCGACCGGAGCTACCTGCAGCAGATGTTCGGCCCTCTGGTCGACGGCTGCATTGAGCGCTACCGCACGCTGCATGAGGATCCGATCGCTCGGGGGCTGTTGGTGCTGATGGGCAGCACCGACCGCATCATTCACAAGTTCGCCGTCGAGCGTGACGAAGCCATTGGCTGGGATGAATCCGGCAAGGAGATCGTTCGAGTCCCGGTGACCGAACGACTCGTTGAACGCAGCGCTTTTGATGAGGCGCTCGGCGCGGCACGAAACAACACGCCCTGAAGGAACCGAGGCCTCCATGACCTGTCTACGAATGTTGCTCGCTGTCGCCTGTGTCGTCCTCCCGGGGGTCTCCCCGGCAGGGACCATCACCGCCCGCCGGGTGGCGACCGACCTCTCCAAACCCGACCCGCGGGCGAAGTTCTGGGACTCGATGCCGGTCGAGAAGGTATCGCTGATGGCCCAGCCCATGGTGGTGCCGAGGCCGGAGGCCACCACCACCACCTGGGTCACCGTGCAGGCCGCGCACGATGGCACCCGGTTGGCTCTTCGGCTGCGCTGGAAAGACGCCGACCGGAATTTCGCCGGGCGCCTGGGAGAGTTCTCCGACGCCGCGGCCCTGGAGTTTCCGGTCAAGGACAACGCGGCGCCGCCGGCCGTCATGATGGGGCAGGCCGGGAATCCGGTGCACATCTTTCACTGGCGGGCGCAGTACCAGCGGGATCGGGAAAGCGGGAAGCCGACGATCAAAGACCTCTACCCGAACAACTCCATCGACATGTACCCGATGGAGTTCAACGACCCCGGAACCACCAAGACCGACGAGGCGAACCGCGAGCGGTTCTCACCCGGGCGCGCGGTGGGCAACCCGCAGTCGTACGCCAAGAACGGCGTCGATGAGGTTCTCGCCGAGGGGTACTCCACCAGCGCGGTTCAGGAAGGGCACGCCTCGGAAGCACAGGCGGTGTGGGAGAATGGCGAATGGACGCTGGTCATCGTTCGGCCCCTGCTGATTGAGGGTAGGAGTTCGGTGCCGGTCGGCTCCAGCACCAACGTGGGGTTCGCGGTCTGGCAGGGCGGCAAGGGAGAGGTGGGCTCTCGAAAATGCGTCACCATGATGTGGACCCCGCTCGACGTTTCGGCCCGGTGAGGACGCCATGACGACACACGCGATTGAACGGCTGGAAGACGCGGCGCTGGAGTTCGCGGTCGCATCACGCTTGACCAGCTACCCGGAGGGTAGCTTCGTGCAAGCCCTGCAGACTCTGGCGCACGTCGAAGGCGCCTTGCGCCCCGGTTGGGAACAGCTCCTCCAATCCGCCGAGCTGCGGGCGGGCGTCGACGACCTGCGCGGCGAATACAACGCCTTGTTCGGGAGCCAGAAGGAGCGAGTTCCGCTCTACGAGACTGAGTTCGGGCGCATGCGAGGCATGGCCAAGGGCACCGAGCTGGCAGACCTGCAGGGCTTCTACCAGGCCTTCGGGTTGAACCTGACGACGGAGGCCGCCCGCAGAGACTTGCCTGATCACGTTGCCGTGCAGCTGGAGTTCTACGCGGTGCTGCTCGCGCGCCAGGCTGAACTCGAGTCTGCGGGAGACGAGGAGGGGCGCGAGATTCTCCTGGACGCGCGGAAGAAGTTTCTCGAGGCGCACCTGGGCCGATTCGTCTCCGCCATTGCCGGGCAGCCGGCGGTCGCGAACCACCCCGTGTATGGGCCGGTCTTCCAGACGGCGGCCGGAATTGTCGACGACGAGTGTCGGGCCCTGGGAGTCCGACCGGACCCGCTCGATTTCTATGAAAAGGGCTCCGACGGCGACGAGGTGACCTGCGGGGCCGCGAATTCACTCTGTTCTCCGGTGGTCACTCCCTCCCGGTAGCGTGGAGTCGCGTCGATGAACGAGACCACCGCCGCTGAGGGAGCGCCCGACCGGCGGCCCACCCCGCAACGCTGGACCTTGCGTCTGAACCTGCTGGAGCAGTGTCAACTGGAGTGTGGGTACTGTCGGCCCGGCTCGCTCAAGCCGGCGACGCGACGGAGCGAGTGGTTGAACGCGGAGGAGTACGCGCGTCTGGGGCGGCTGCTGGCGGCTCGAGGCGTGGACAAGGTTCGGTTGACCGGCGGCGAACCGCTCTTGCGCGAGGACGCGGTCGAGGTCCTGGGCGCGTTGCACGAGTCGATGCCCCAGTGCGACCTGGCGCTGACGACGAACGGTCAACGGCTCGGCCACCGCCTGGACGCGCTGGCGAACGCTGGCCTGTCTCGGGTCACCGTCCACGTCGACAGCTTGCGACCCCAACGGTACCGCGAGCTGATGGGCGGGGAGGATTCGACGGCACCCCTGCGCGCGGTGGTGAACGCGCGAGACCGTCTGCGGGAAGCGAAGCTCAACGTGGTGGTGCAACGCGGTCGGAACGACGACGAACTGTGGGATTTTCTCGAGTGGGGGCGCTCGCAGCACGTCGAGGTCCGCTTCATCGAGTTGATGAACACCGGGAGCGCGGTGGACTACGTGCGAAGCGTCTTCATTTCGGGGCATGACATCATCGCGCGCATCGGCGCACGCGAGGCCGTCACGCCCTTGCCCCGGCGTCGGGCGGCCGACCCCGCCGCGCTGTTTCGCACGGCCTCGGGCATTGTCTTCGGGCTCATCGCCTCGGACACCCAGCCGTTCTGCGACCACTGCAACCGACTCCGCCTGTTGCCCGACGGAACCCTGCGGGGCTGCCTCTACCAGCCCAATGGAGTTCCGCTCGGCGCTTCGCTCAGAGCGGGAGCCACTGATCGGGTGCTCGGGTGGATGCTCGACACCGCCTTGCGCGAGAAGCGCAGCTTTCACCCCGCGCTCCCCATGCTGCGCACCCCGTTCAGCATGTCCGAAGCCGGGGGCTGACACCGCACGCGGGCAGGTCAGAGCTGCGTGACTTCACGGCCCACGAGATTTTCGAGTCGGGAGATGGCGCGCACGTCCAACGCTCGCCCCGAGAACTTCAGGTCGGGCGGCAGGGGATGCGGCCCGGAGAAGCTCGGTGACGCGCCGCCGCGTTGCGTGACCCAGAAGCGGTTGGACACCAGGCACACCAGCATGCGCCCGTTCTGGCCGATGCCCAGCGGCAGCGAGAGCAGCGCGAACTTCCGGGTGTCGCGCCACACGCCGAAATCGCGATCGAACGTGGGTCGACTCCAGGCCGGCGTCGAGGTGTGGGCAGCCTCGCGCCAGATGAACCGCGCGCGGGCGGCGAGCTGGAGCGCCACCTCCTCGTCGGAGCGCTGCTGTGGAATCTCCGCCAGACTTCGGTGGAGTCGTGCCTCGGGCAGCCCTGCGCCCGTGGACCCCAGAAATCGTTCAGCCGCCATGCCGTGAGATGGAGGGGACACACCCTCGGAATTGCAACGTGTGTGCCCTTCGGCCACCACGCCAACACCCCGGACTTTCTGCGCTCGGAATGGCGTCGGCTGGCCGGGTGGCGCGCCCCGTGTGTCGCGTGTGTAAACCAGATGCAACACGGTCCATCAGCGCTGCGCGGCGAAGCGGCGGCCCTGGATGGAACGTTGGCCCTCTCGGGTGACGGGCTATAAGTCAGGTGTGGGCGAACTCCCGCTTCTCGATGAACTCGCGATCGTCGCGGTGCTGGGCGTCGCCGTCACCGTCATCCTCTCACGCCTGAAGTTGCCCACGGTCGCGGGGCTGTTGTTCGCCGGGGCCCTGGGCGGCCCGTTCGGTCTGGGCCTGGTGCACTCGGTGGAGGCGATTGAGGTGCTCTCGGAGATCGGCGTGGTGCTGCTCCTGTTCACCATCGGCCTCGAGTTTTCACTGGAGAAGCTCCGCAACATCTTTCGCCGGGTGGCTGCCGGGGCCTTTCTCCAGGTGGCGCTGACCGCGACCGTGGTGGCGGCCATCGTTCACGCGTCTGGTCGGCCCTGGGGCCAGTCCGTGTTTCTGGGGTTCGTGTTTTCGATGTCCAGCACCGCCATCATTCTCCGCGCTCTGACCGAGCGACGTGAGCTCGACGCGCCGCATGGCCGCTTCATCGTGGGGACGCTCATCTTCCAGGACCTGGCGGTGGTCCCCATGGTGTTGGTGGTCCCCTTGCTGGGGCAGATTTCAGACGTGAGCGAAGGCGCGCTCTCCATCGGGCGCGCGCTGGTGGAGGCGGCGGCGCTGGTCGTGGCCCTGGTCGGCGTGTCGCGCTTCGTGGTGCCCCGCGTGCTGGGGTGGGTCGACGCCAGCAAGAGCCGCGAAATATTTCTGCTCGCGATTGTGGCCATCTGCATCGGCACTGCGTGGCTGACCTCGCAGGTGGGGCTCTCGCTCGCGCTCGGCGCGTTTCTGGGCGGCATGGTGGTGGCCGACACCGAGTATGGGCACCGGGCGATGGGCGACATCTTGCCGCTCCGAGACGCCTTCATGAGCATCTTCTTCGTCTCGCTGGGCATGCTCTTCGACCTCCACGTGGTGCTGGCCGAGCCCGGGCTGGTGGTGTTCCTGCTCGCGATGTTCCTCGGGTTGAAGGGCGTGTTGGCCACGCTGGCGGCGATGTTCATGCGCTTCCCCTCGCGCGTGGCCTGGCTGGCCGGCGTGGGGTTGGCGCAGTTCGGCGAGTTCGGGTTCGTCTTGTGCCGCCTGGGGAAGTCGAGCGGGCTGGTGGACCAGGCCACCCTGGGCCCGGTGCTCGCCGCCGGCATCGTGAGCATGTTCATCACGCCGCTGCTGGTGCGGGTGGCGCCGCACATTCGCGCGGGCGAGCGGTTGTTGGGTCCGCTCGAGCGGCTGCTCGGCGTTCGCAGCATCGAAGACGCCGAGACGCCGGGGCAGGCGCTGAAGGAGCACGTGGTGGTGGTCGGCTTCGGCGTGGCCGGTCGCCTGTGCGCCGACGCCCTGGCGGCCATCAACATTCCGTACGTGGGGTTGGAGCTGAACGCCGACTCGGTTCGCCTCGCGCGCGAGAAGGGCCACCGCGTGTTCTACGCCGACGCCACCAGCGAAGAGGCCCTGGGGCATGCGCACCTCAAGCAGGCGCGCGCGCTGGTGTTGCTCATGAACGACCCCCAGGCGGCGGAGCGCGTGGTGGACACCGCGCGGCGCGTGGCCCCCGACGTGCCGGTGCTGATGCGCACGCGGTACCTGGGCGAGAAGCAGCGGCTGTTTGCGCTCGGCGCCAAAGACGTGGTGGCCGAAGAAGTCGAAGGCGCGGTGGAGATGCTGGCGCGACTGCTCCGGTGGATTGAGGTCCCGCGAAACGTGATTGAAGAACGCATTCGCGACGCCCGCCTGACGACCCAGTCCACCGACCGCAAGCAGACGCTGCCCCGCACCTCGCTGGGTGAGTTTCGTGCCCTGGCGGACCTGAAGATTGAGAGCCTGCTCATTCGGGGTGGCACCCTCGGCACGCGCAAGTCCGCCACCGCCCTGCAGCTGCGGCGGGCGACCGGCGCGCTGGTGGTCGCGGTGCGGCGCGGCGACAAGCTGCTCGAGCACCCGGACCCCGACGCCCTCTTCGAACCTGAAGACGTGGTGTACCTGGTCGGCACCTCGAACGCGGTGCGCGTGGCGCAGGAATTGTTGTCCACCACGCCCGACTGAAGCGCGCGCCTATCGACTCCGCGCGTCCGCCGCGGCCCACAGGTCGCTTCGCACCACGGTCGATTCTCGCGCCGCGCCCAAGCCCACCAGCGCCACCGGAATTCCCAGCGCCTTCTCGATGCCGGCGATGTACGCGCGGAGCTCGGTGGGCCAGGTGGCTTCGGTGGGGCCGAGGTCCTGTTCTTTCCACCCGGGCCACGTCTCGTACACCGGGACCGCGCGCTCGAGCTCGTCGATGCGGTGAGGCACCTCATCGCGCCGCTCGCCGTCCACCGTGTAGTGGGTGCACACCTTGAGCGGGCCCAGGTCTCCCAGGGTGTCGAGCTTGGTCAGGGCGAGGTGGGACAAGCCGTTCACCCGCACCGCGTGCCGAAGGAGCGCGAGGTCCAACCAGCCGCAGCGACGTGGGCGGCCGGTGGTGGCACCGTACTCGTGCCCCTTTTCCCTCAGTCGGTGGCCGAACTCGCCCGTCTCCTCCGTCGGAAACGGCCCCGAGCCGACGCGCGTGGTGTACGCCTTGGAGACACCCAGCACGGCGCCGATGCGAAGGGGGCCCACGCCGCTGCCGGTGCAGGCGCCGCCGGCGGTGGGGCTCGACGAGGTGACGAAGGGGTAGGTGCCGTGGTCGACGTCGAGCAGCGTGCCCTGCGCGCCTTCGAGGAGCACGCGCGCGCCCTGGTCGAGCAGGCGGTTCACCACCACCGGTCCATCGACCACGTGGGGGGCGATTCGCTTCCACGAGGCCGCAGCCCAGGTGATGAGCGCCTCGACCGACAGCCCTGAGCCCTCCAGTTCGGCGCCGTGGGTCTCCACGTGCCGGGTGAGAATGGCGCGGGTGCGCGTCGCGTCGCCCAGGTCTCCGATGCGGAGCCCGGTTCGCGCCACCTTCTCTTTGTACGCCGGGCCGATGCCGCGGCCGGTCGTTCCAATGGCGGCTTTGCCGCGCTTCTTCTCCTGCGCCAGGTCGAGCGCGCGGTGGGTGGGCAACAGCACGTGGGCTTGCGCCGCCACCAGCACGTCTTTGGTGGAGACGCCGGTGGCCACAAGCTCGTCCAGTTCCTTCACCAGCGCTTCCAGGTCCACCACCACGCCGTTGCCGATGAGCGAGGTCACGCCCGGTTGCAGCACGCCCGACGGCACCAGGTGCAGCTTGAACGTCTTGCCCGCGACCAGAATGGTGTGGCCCGCGTTGTTGCCGCCCTGAAAGCGCACCACGGCTCGCGCCTGAGCGGCCAACAGGTCGGTGACTTTACCTTTGCCTTCATCGCCCCATTGGGCGCCGACAATCACCAGCGCGCTCATGGCGACTCCAACCCGGCACGGGCGAAGAGCGCGTCGGCGTGGCGCACCAGGTGCGTGGCGTCAAACGCGCGGGTGAGGACGTCGGCGGGAATGCGGGCCCCGGTGAAGACGCTGTCCGCTTTGAGCGCGGCCTCGAGCGTCAAGCGTTCGTCCTCCCACACCCGAAGGGAGCAGCGCTGAACGATGCCGTACGCCGCGGTGCGGTCCAGGCCCGCCTTGAGCAGCGCGTCGAGCACGGACTGGCTGAACACCAGACCGCGCGTGGCGAGGAGATTGTCTTTGGCTCGCGCTTCGTTCACCCGCAGTCCGCCGACGAGCCAGGTGAGCTTCTCCAGCATGTAGTCCACCAGGTGGAAGGCGCCGGCGATGGACACGCGCTCGACCGAAGAGTGGCTGATGTCGCGCTCGTGCCAGAGCGCCTGATTCTCCATCGACGCCAGCGCGAGGCCGCGAACCAGCCGCGCCAGACCGCAGAGCCGCTCCGCGGTGATGGGGTTCTTCTTGTGCGGCATGGCCGAGGAGCCCGTCTGGCCTTCGCGAAACGGCTCCTCCACCTCGCGGACCTCGGTTCGCTGGAGATGGCGAATCTCTGTCGCGATGCGCTCAACGCCGCCGGCCAGCACCGCCAGGGTGTTCATCACCGTCGCGTGCCGGTCTCGGGGAATGACCTGGGTGGCGATCGGCTCGGGCAGCAGGTCGAGCTCTCGCAACACCAGGGCCTCGAACTCGGGGTCCGTCTGGCTGAAGGTGCCCACCGCGCCCGAGAGTTTTCCGTACGCCACGTCGCGCTCCGCGGCGAGCAGACGCACCCGGTGGCGCTTCAGCTCCGAGTACCAGCCGAGAAACTTGAGCCCCAGGGTCATCGGCTCTGCGTGCACGCCATGCGTTCGGCCCACGCAGGGCGCGTGCTTGTGTCTCCGCGCCAGCTCCGCCGTGGCGGCCGTGGCGCCGTCGAGCCGCTGCACGATGAGCTTGAGTCCGTCGCGCAGCGCGACCGCCAACGCCGTGTCCACCACGTCACTCGAGGTCAGCCCGTGATGCAGGTGCCGCGAGGCGGGGTGGCCCACCACCTCTCCCAGCGCGCGGACGAAGGCCACCACGTCGTGTTGGGTGGTCTCTTCAATTTCCAGCACCCGCGACATGGTGGGCGCGTGAACCTTCTCGTTCAGCACCGAGATGTCTTCGGGGGAAATGTCGCCACGCCGGGCGCGCACGCGACACGCGAGCAGTTCGATGCGCGTCCACCGCTCGAGGCGAGCCTCGTCCGAGAAGAGGTCTCGCATGGCCTGGGTTTCGTAGCGGGGAATCACGCCTTGCCTGCTTCAACCTGCTGGGTGCGAAGCCGACTGCGGAGCGACTCGTCGGTGAGCGCCAGAATGCGGGCCGCGAGCGACGCGGCGTTGCGCGAGCCGGACGGCCCGATGGCCAGCGTGCCCACCGGAACGCCGCCCGGCATTTGAACGATGGACAGCAGTGCGTCGAGGCCGCCCAGGGCCCCCGACGCCACCGGAATGCCCAGCACCGGAATGGTGACCTGCGCGGCGATCACGCCAGGGAGGTGCGCCGCCATGCCGGCCGCGGCGATAACCACCTTCACCCCGCGCGATTCGACGTGCTCGCAGTAGTTCGCCAGCCCCCGCGGGTTGCGATGGGCCGAAATCACCACGTGCTCGTAGGGAATGCGCAGCTTCTTCAGCTCGTCGAGGCACGGCTGCACGGTGCCTGCGTCAGACTTCGAACCGCTCACCACGGCGACCAGAGGAATCTTCATCGAATGTCCCTGCGATAGTGGAATGGACCGGACGGAAAACTGGCCAGGCCAGCGTAGGCGTTTCGCGACGCTTCGTCGGCGGTTTCGCCGCGCCCCACGCACGACAAAATCCGGCCCGCGGTCGCTTTCAATTGCGTTCCGGCCGCCGTTGCGCCGCCGATGTCGAAGCTGAACATCGCGTTCGCGGCGACCGTGGGGAGCGTAAACACCAGCTCCTCCTTCGCAGGCTCTGGGTAGGCGGCGCGGGCCAACACCACGCAGCAGCGCGGCTCGCCCAGCGGAGCGAAGGAGAAGGCCCGCAGCCGGCCGTGGGCCATGGCCTCGCAGAGGTTAAAGAAGTCGTCGGGCCCCAGCCGCGGAAGCACGGCCTGGGTCTCCGGGTCTCCCAGGCGCACGTTGAACTCGAGCAACCTGGGACCGCTCGGCGTCAGCATCAGGCCGGCGTAGAGAAACCCGGTGAAGGGCGTGCCCGCGGCGGCCATGGCTGTGAGGGTGGGCTCGATCATCTCGCGCCGAACGCGCTCGAGCGTCGCGGGGTCAAGCTCGGGGCTGGGGCTGACCGCGCCCATGCCACCGGTGTTGGGGCCCAGGTCGCGATCATCTCGTCGCTTGAAGTCGCGCGCGGTGGGGAGCGCCAGCACCGCGCCGTCGGCGCAGGCGAAGAACGCCGAGGCCTCAACGCCCGACAGGCGCTCCTCGAGGACCACGGTGCCCGACGGCGCACCGACGCCGGCAAGAAACGCGCGCGCGGCCCGGTTCGCCTCGGCGTGCGACTTCGCCACCACCACGCCCTTGCCCGCGGCCAATCCGTCGGCCTTCACCACGGGCGCCAGCGGAAACTTCGCCAGCGCCGCGTCGAGCGCACCCGCCGAAGTGACGACTTCGAAGGCCGGCCCGGGCACGCCGGCGCGGGCCGCCAGCGCGCGGGTGAAGACCTTGGAGGCCTCGAGCTGCGCCGCCGCTTTCGAGGGCCCCACCGCGGCGAGGCCCTCCGCCCGCAGGGCGTCGCAGAGGCCGAGGCTCAGGGGCCCTTCGGGCCCGACCAGCACGAAGTCCACTTCCCGTTGTCGCGCGGCGGCGACCAGGCCGGGCACGTCGTCGAGCGCGACCGGGACATTCTGGGCGAACGCCTCCGTTCCCGCGCTCCCGGGGACCGCGAAGAGCGTCGGCCGGCGGCTCGACCGGGCGAGTGCGCGACACATCGCCACCTCGCGGCCACCGCTGCCTACGACCAGCACTCTTGGCGTCGGGCCCATCCAGACAACTCAGTGGCGGAAGTGCCGCGCGTGGGTGAAGTACATCGGCGTCTCGGCGGCTTCGCACGCGGCGATGACCTCGGCGTCTCGCTTGCTGCCGCCCGGCTGAATGACCGCGCTGACGCCCGCTCGCAGCGCCGCCTGCACGCCGTCGGCGAAGGGAAAGAACGCGTCTGAGGCGAGCACGGCGCCCTTGGCCCGCTCGCCCGCCCGGCGAACGGCGTCTTCCGCGGCGGCCACCCGGCTGGTCTGCCCCGCGCCGTACCCGACCAACTGGCCCTGCCGCACCAGCGAGATGGCGTTGGATTTGGAGAGGGCCGCCGCGTGCCAGGCGAGCGCGAGATCTCGCTCGTTCGCCGTTCGCGGCGACGCGCGGGTGGCCAGCGCCCACGTCGCAGCCGGTTCCCGCACCGCGTCGGCGGTCTCCACCACCACGCCTCCGCTCACGTGGTGGGAAGTGACGGCCACGCTCGGCGCCGGCGCCGGCACGTAGAGGCGAAGGCTGGGCTTCTTGTCCAGGAGCGCGAGGGCCGCGGGTTCGAACCCGGGAGCGGCGATGCACTCGAGGAAGATGCCCGGCGCCGAGACCGCCTCCGCGGTGGCCGCGTCGAGCGGGCGATTGAGCGCCAGAATGCCGCCGAAGGCGGACTGGGGGTCACCCTCCCACGCCCGGGTGAAGGCGTGGTGCGGCGTGTCTCCCTCGGCCAGCCCACACAACTGCGTGTGCTTCACGATCGCCGCGGTGGTGTGCGGCCAGGTGCGAACGGCGTTCCACGCGGCGTCGAGGTCGAGCAGGTTGTTGTACGAGAGCTCTTTGCCGCGAATGAACGTGCCACCGGCGATGCCTTCCACCGCGTTGGACATTCGGTAGAGCGCGCCGGCCTGGTGGGGATTCTCGCCGTAGCGCAGCGGGCGTGCCTTCTCGAACGGGCCGTACAGCAGCGGGAGCGGATCGTGCTCGGTCGCGGCCGCGCGGGCCAGTTGGTTGGCGACCGCCGCGTCGTAGCGGGCAGTGAGCGCGAACACCTTCGCAGCCAGCGCGCGGCGGAGCGCCACCGGAATCTCCCCCGCCGTCACCGCCTCGGCCACGCGGGCATAGTCAGCGGGATCACACACCGCCGTCACGCCCCCTTCGACGTTCTTCGCCGCGGCGCGCAGCATGGCCGGCCCACCGATGTCGATGTGCTCCCACAGCACGTCGCCCGTCTTGCCTTCCTGGGCGACTGATTCGAACGGGTAGAGGTTGCACACCACCACGTCGACCGGCGCGAGCTTGAGGCGCGACAGCTCGGCCAGGTGCTCGGCGTTTCGCCGGTCGGCCAGAATGCCGGCGTGCAGCCGGCTGTGCAGGGTCTTCACCCGGCCGCCGAGAATCTCTTCGCCCTGGGTGAGCGCGTCGACCGACTCGCAGGGAATGTTCCA
The DNA here is from genome assembly GCA_964522795.1 of uncultured Myxococcaceae bacterium. Classification (GTDB taxonomy): domain Bacteria; phylum Myxococcota; class Myxococcia; order Myxococcales; family Myxococcaceae; genus CAZFXD01. Next base: position 11,084 of record CAZFXD010000048.1, on the reverse strand, counting down.
TTCATTGAGCGAGCGCCCGGTGCCCCTGGAGGTGAACAGCCGGTACCCGGCGGCGTGCAGCGCGCGGGCAAAGCTCTCAAGGCCCGTCTTGTCCGACACAGAGACGAGGGCGGTTCGGGTGGGCGTGGTCATGGCAATCTCCAGTTCGTCGCACGGGTGGCGCCCAGACGGAGGCGATCAAGAAACAGGGTGACGGCTTCGGCGTAGAGCGGGTGCTCGACTTCGGTCTTGAGCTGCTCCGAGAAGGCCTCGAGCGAACCGCCCGGGGGCACCCACCGCGTCTTCTGCAGCAGCACCTGTCCGGTATCGATGCCTTCGTCAACGAAGTGGACGGTGGCACCCGCCACGCGAACGCCGGCCTCCCACTGACGCCGGGCGGCGTGGTTGCCGGGAAATTCCGGGAGGAGCGCGGGGTGCACGTTCAGCACCGCGCCTGGGAACGTGCGCAAGAAGTGGGCCGACAACAGCCGCTGGTAGCCCGCGAGCAGGAGGTGGTCGACACGGTGCGTGGCGAGGCAGGAAAGCAGCTTTGTGTCGTGGGCTTCGCGGGTGAGTCCCTCGTGCGGAACGCAGACCGCGGGGACGTCGAGCCGCTCGGCGCGCGTGAGCACGGCGGCACCGGCCACGTTCGAAATCACCACCACCACGCTGGCGTTCCAGCCGCGCTGCCGTCCCGCCACGATGAGCGATTCGGCGTTGCTGCCGCCGCCCGAGGCCAGAATGGCGAAGCGAACGGGGTTCATGCGCGCACCACCAACGAGGTGCGGCGCTTCTCCACGTGGCCGACGTCGAGAAACCCGAGGCCAGCTCGCAGCGCCTTTCTGGCCGTGGCCGGCGGCACCACCGCGAGAAAGCCAAGGCCGAGGTTGAACGTGCGCTGCAGCTCGGCCTCAGAGACGCCGCCCACGTCGGCGATGAGGTCGAAGATTCCCGGGCGCCGCACGCGATGGAGCTCCAACACCACGCCGAGCCCGCGTGGGGCCAGCTTTCCGGCGCGGGCGTGAATGCCGCCTCCTGTCACGTGGGCGGCGGCGCGAACTTCGCCGAGCGAGAACAACTTCAAGACGGGGTGGGGGTAGAGAGCGGTCGGCTTCAGCAATTCTCGCCCGAGCGTGGTGTCGAGAGGCGCGTACCGCCGGGTGAGCGAGAGGCCTCCCCGGGTGAGGAGCGCCGCGCGCGCGAGCGAGAGGCCATTGGAGTGAATGCCGGTCGACGGAAGGCCCAGCACCACGTCGCCGGGTCGCATGGAGGACTTCTTCGGCAGCGTGCGCTCGTCCGTCATTCCCACGGCGAAGCCGGCGAGGTCAAAGTCGCCGCCCTGGTAGAGCCCGGGCATCTCCGCCGTCTCTCCCCCGAGGAGCGCGCAGCCCACCGCGCGGCAGGCGGTGGCGATGCTCTTGAGAATCCGGTCGAGCACGCGGCGGTCGAGCGCGCCAGACGCGATGTAGTCGAGGAAGAACAGGGGACGAGCGCCGACCGGGACCAGGTCGTTCACGCTCATTGCCACCAGGTCCTGGCCGAGGTCATCGTACTGGCCCAATTCCCTCGCGATGAGCAGCTTGGTCCCCACGCCGTCGCACGTCGCCGCCAGGAGCGGGCGTGCGCCGCGCTTCGACTCCGGTCGGAACAGCCCCGAGTACCCGAGGTCGTGCAGCACCACCCCGCGCGTGTTGGTGGCGCGGGCGCGCTTCAGGGCAAACGAGACGAACCCGTCGGCCGCCGCGACGTCCACGCCGGCCTCGCGGTACGTGAGGGCGCCCTCGGTCGACTTCACGTGGGGTAGCTCCCGGTCATGCAGCCGAAGCAATAGTCCTCGCCGCCCACGGCCTCCTGGAGCTGCGCCAGGGTGAGGTAGGCCACACTGCGCGCGCCGACGGCGTCGGCAATGGCCGCCGGGTCCTTCAACTTGTTGATGATCAGCTCCTCGCGCGTCGGGGTGTCGATGCCCAGGTGGCACGACCACGCGATGGGCGGCGAGGCCACCCGGAGTGACACGCTCTTCGCCCCCGCGTTCTTGACCAGGGCCACGATGCTCCGCGCGGTGTGGCCTCGAACCAGCGAGTCGTCGACGAGCGTGACGTGCTTGCCCTCCACCGCCTCTCGCACCACCGAGAGCTTCATCTTCACCCGCGCCGCCCGTGCGTCGTCGCCGGGCAGAATGAAGGTGCGGCCGATGTAGTGGCTGCGGAGCAGCGCCTTCTCGAGCGGTACGCCACGCGCTCGGGCGTACCCAATCGCCGCCGGCACGCCGGAGTCGGGGACCGGCACCACCACGTCGGTGGGCTCCACGTCGTTCTGGGCCAGAAGCTCGCCCATCTTCTGTCGCGCGGAGTACACGCCGCGCCCGAAGACCGTGGAGTTGGGCCGGGCGAAGTAGACGAGCTCAAACGCGCACGGGGCGGGGCGATTCTTCTCCAAGAGACGGGTGAAGCGGGGGCCGGCCGCCGTCAGCTCGACCAGCTCGCCCGGCTCCACCTCGCGCACCAGCCTGGCGTCCACAGCCTCGAGCGCGCACGTCTCCGACGCAATCACCCAGCCATCCCGGCGCTCGCCCACGCACAGGGGGCGGAGGCCGAAGCGGTCCCGAAAGCCGTACACCGCGTCGTTCAACATCATCACCAGCGAGTAGGCGCCGGGCAGCGTGCGGGCCACGTTGGCCAGTGCGTCGGCGAAGGCTGGCGCGGTGTGCCGGGCCAACAGGTGCATCAGCACTTCGGTGTCGAGCGCGGTCTGGAACGCCGCGCCGGCGGCCGACAGTTCTGAACGCAGGGCGTTGGCCGTGGGCAGGTTGCCATTGTGGGCGAGCCCCAGCTCTCCCCACCGGGTGGTGATCGTCAGCGGCTGAATGCTGGAAGGCCCAGAGGCGGCCACGGTGGAGTAGCGCACATGCCCCAGCGCCAGCGGGCCGGTCAGCGCGGACACCTCGTCGGCGGGGAGGCTCTCGGAGACCAGGCCGCGCCCCTTCAAGGTCCGCTGGGCACCCGCGCCGTCGCCAACCAGGAGCCCTGCGGCCTCCTGCCCGCGGTGCTGCAGCTCGAAGAGGGCGCGGTGGGCGACTTCGGAGGCGCGACCATCGCGGTGGCGAACCGCCACCACGCCGCAGTCTTCGCCGCGAGACCGCGGGTGGGCCACGAACGGTGTCGTCATGACGCCCGCTCCGTTCCCAGCGCGCGGCGAATGTCGCTGACCCGAACGCTGGCGACGCCCGACAACTCCAACGCGTCACCGCCAGCTTCGCCCGCGTCGAAGAGCGGACAGCCGTGCTCGGCCGCGAGCGCCCGGAGTCTCGGTGCGTCGTCGGGGCGCACCGCGAGCCACGCTTGCGCGGGGTGTTCGCCGAAGAGCGCCCAGTCGATGCGCGAGGCGGCGGGCAATTTCACCTTCGCCCCCGTCGACGTGCGCGCGCACAGCTTGGCCAACGCCACCAACAGGCCGCCGGCATTGACGCTGCGCGCGACCGGCACCAGGCCCGCCCGGGTGGCCGAACCGAGAAACGCCGCCAGGCGCTTCTCGGCGCCCAGGTCGACTTCAGGCGCCGGACCTTCCAGCGCACCGCTGGCCCAGCTGCCGTAGTGCGCGTGCCCGACGGCGTCGCTCCAGGGCCCCGCCAGAAACAGGCGCTGGCCGGAGCGCAGGTCGTGGGTGGGGCCATTGACGACGTCGGGGGTCACGCCCAGCGCGCCCACCAGCGGGGTGGGAGGTACCGGGCCCGCGGCAGACTGGTTGTAGAGCGAGACGTTGCCGCCCGTGACGGGCACTCCGAAGAAGCGAAGCGCGTCGCCCAGCCCCCCGATGACTTCTCGCAGGCGCTCCGCCTCGGTGGGAACGTTGGGCGCGCCCTGGTTCAAGCCGTCGGTGATGGCGACCAGCTCGGCGCCTGCGCACGCGAGGCGTCGCATCGACTCGGCGATGGCGGCCTGTGCGCCCAGGCGCGGCGCGGATGAACACTGCGGTCCATCGCCGGTGATGCAGAGCGCGACGCCACGGGAGCTTCCCGGCAGCCGGAGCACTGCCGCGTCGGCATCGCCCGGGCCGCGCGCGGTGAGGTTGCCCACGGTCTGATCGAAGCCACGAGAGATCTCCGAGTCGTCTCGCAGCGACGGCGTGGCGAGCAGGCCGAGCAGTGACTCGGCGACCGGTCTGGGTTGAAACGCGGGCCAGGCCGGCGGGGGCGGCAGTGGCGCGGCGGGCCACCGCTTCGCGCCCGGACCTCCGGCGACGAGCGAGGCAGGAACGTCGGCCACCAGGGTGTCGTGAAAGGCGATCTCGACCCGGCCGCCGGCGATGGTCTCGCCCACCACGCGCGCCTCGAGCCCGGCGTCCCGGAAGTGGGAGACGGCGGCGTCGACGTGAGTCTTCTTCACGATGAAGGCGAAGCGCTCCTGCGTCTCCGAGACGAAGATCTCCTCGGGCGTGAGTGAGCTGTCGCGCAGCGGAACCGCGTCGAGCTGCAGGCGAAGGCCGACTCCGCTCGCGTCGGCCATCTCGGTGACGGCGCAGGCGAGTCCGGCGGCGCCCAGGTCCTGACAAGCCAGCAGGCCCTGCTCCGGCGAGAAGGACAGACACGCTTCAAGCAGCTTCTTCCCGGTGAAGGGGTCACCCACCTGAACGTGGGTCCGCTTGTTGCTCGTGTCCTTCCCCAGCGTCTCGGACGCAAACGCCGCGCCCATCACACCGTCGCTGCCCGTGGCCGCGCCGACGTACAGCAGCGCGTGCCCAGTTCCCGTGGCGCGCGCGGTGCGCATCTGCTCGGGGTGCAAAAGGCCCACGGCCATGGCGTTCACCAGCGGGTTCTTCTCGTACCGGGCGTCGTAGCGCGTTCGACCGCCGACGTTGGCCACGCCCACCGCGTTGCCGTAGCCGCCGATGCCGGCGACCACACCCTCACGAATGTGTCTCGCCTGGGCGCTGTCGGGGTTTCCGAAGCACAGACCGTCGAGAATCGCCACCGGCCGCGCGCCCTGCGCGATCACGTCGCGGAGAATGCCGCCCACGCCGGTGGCTGCGCCCTGGTACGGCTCCACCGCGCTCGGGTGATTGTGACTCTCAATCTTGAACGCCACCCCGAAGCCGTCGCCCACGTCCACCACGCCGGCGTGGGACCCCGGCCCGGCCAGAACGCCCCGGCCCTCCTTCGGGAGCGAAGCCAGCAGGTGGCGAGACGATTTGTAGGAACAGTGTTCGCTCCACATCGCCCCGAACATCAGCAGCTCGGCCCGCGACGGCGTGCGCTTGAGCTCGGTCTCGATGCGGGTCAACTCGTCGGCGTCGAGCCCCACGGTGCGGCCGAGCTCGCGCGCCTCGTCTCGGGGCAGGGTGGCGACGTCGTTGAGGGCGGCGCGCGGCGTGAGTGAGAAGGCTGGCGCCGGCGTGGTGACGGGGGCCCGGGCCGACACCGCTTCGTTGTCGCGCAGCGGGAGGGTGGTCGCGGGCGCCGTGGCCACACGCCGGGTGAGGTACGCGTGCGCCGACCGGAACAGCCGCAGGCCGTCGTCGCTTCTGAGCGCGGCCGTGAAGGCCCGCTCGGGGTGGGGCATGAGCCCGAGAATGCGGCCGCTCGAGTCGACCACCGCCGCGGCGTTCAACTCCGAGCCGTTGGGCGTCTCCACGTAGCGGAGCGGAACTTCTCCTTGCGCCACCTCGCGCCCGGAGAACACCACGCGCCCTTCGCCGTGCGCGTAGGGCAGGCGAAGCGTCGTCCCGGGCGCGATGCCGCCGAACCACGGTGAGCTGTTCTCTTCCACCGTGAGCGCGGCCCACCCGTGGCGAAACCCCGCTGGGGTGTTCACCGCGAGGGCGCAGTTGAGCAGCCCGGCCTCGGCCAGAATCTGAAAGCCGTTGCAGATTCCGATGCACAAGCCGCCGTGCCGCAGCCAACTTCGCACCGAGAGCACCGCGGGCTCGTGGCGGGCCAGGGCTCCGGCGCGCCAGAAGTCGCCGAACGAGAATCCACCCGGAAACGCCACCAGCGACGCCTCCGGCGACAGCGGACGCGACGAAGAAACGAACTCCGGTTCAAACCCCGCGGCGCTCAGTGCTTCAAAGACATCGCGGTCTCCGTTCGTGCCAGGGAAGCGGACGACCGCCGCTTTCATGGCGCCCCCAGAAACTCGATCGCGTATTCCTCGAGCGCCGGGTTGACCAGCACCGCCCGGCAGGCTTCCTCAATGGCCGCCGTGGCGGCCCCTTGATTGGGCGCCTCCACCGACAGGTCCAGCATTTTTCCCGAGCGGGCCACGGTGATGGCGCCCGACCCAACGTGAGACAGGACGCCGCCAATCGCGTCGGCCTGGGGGTCGCGCACCCCGGTCTTGGTACGCACCACCAACCGAGCGTCGAAGCGCATCAGTGCACCCCGGCGCGATCGAGTCGGGTCAACACTTCGCGGTAGGCCGCGAGCAGGTCGCCGGAGTCTTTTCGGAAGGTGTCCTTGTCGAGCGAGACGCCTGTCTTGGCGTCGTGGAAGCGGCAGGTGTCGGGTGAAATTTCGTCGGCCAGAATGATCTTCCCGTCGGCGCGACCGAACTCAAACTTGAGATCGATGAGCGTGATGCCCGCGGCGGCGAAGCGGGTTCGCAGCAGCCCGGCCGCGTGGCGCGCCTGCTCCCGGATTTCACCCAACTCTGCCGGCGTGCACAGCTTCATCATCGCCACGTGCTCGTCGTTGAGCATCGGGTCTCCGAGCGGGTCGCTCTTGAAGTAGAGCTCGACCAGCGGCGGGTCCACCGGCGTGCCGTCCGGGAGCCCGGTGCGCTTGGCGAGCGAGCCCGCCACCGCGAACCGCACCACCACTTCGATGGGAATGATCTCCACCGACAGACAGCGGAGCGTCTCGGGGCCGGTCTTCTCGAGGAAGTGCGTCTTCACGCCCTTCGTGCCGAGGTACTTGAACAGCCGGGTGGAGATCTCCGCGTTGAGCGCGCCCTTGCCTTCGAACTGGGCGTGTTTCTGCCCGTTGAAAGCGGTCGCGTCGTTCTTGAAAAAAATCGAAACAGCGCCCGGAGCTTCGGGGCTGACTCGCTTCGCCTTGCCTTCGTACGGGGTCATCGCTGCCCTCCAAGAGTTAGGGAGACAGCGTGGGGGGCGACTTCTTGCAAACGGGCAAGGGTGTGGTCAACCCCCAAAACTTTTTCTTCGGTCGATTTGTGGGCCGCCGTCGCGCGCTACTTCACCTCGGCGGTCGGCACCCAGCGCTCTTCGCCATCGAGGGTGCGAACCTGAGTCGAATTGCCTCGCGATTCCAGGGGCTTCACGGCCTGGCCGTTCCACCGTCGGCCGTAGAGCCCGTCGATGCGCGCCTGGTCCTTCTTTCGCTCCACCACCAGGTTGCTCGTCATCTGCTGGGCGGCGTACGCGCTGGAGAGGTCGCCCGCCACCACGTCGTCGCCGATGCGGCGTGCGGCGGCGGCTTTGGTGCTGGCGGACAGGGTGGAGTCTTCGTCGAGGAACTTCTTGGCGTTCTTCTTTTCCGCCACGGTCCGCGTCTGGTTCTGCTGCAGGTAGAAGTGACTGGCGATGTGCAGCACCTGCCCGTCGCCGTAGCGAAACGTCACCGCGATGGGAGATTCGCCGTACTTCTTCTTCATCTCCCGGCTACTGATCAGCACGTTGACGCGCTGCGGGTTCAGCACGGTGATGGGGTAGCTCGAGCTCTCCAGCCACCATCTGGGGTTCGTGCGGGAGAGGGTCAGGTGCTTGAGCAGGTTGTCCTGGGCCGCCACGGGCTCGACTTCCACCACGTCGTTGGCGGTCTGGACTCCGTTGAAGCCCACGAACCCGGGGAAGGCCTTCATCACCACGTGGGTGAGGGCCCAGTCGGTGGTGTAGAGAAACCCGCCCGCGTTGACGAACTTCCGAATGCGCTCGAGGCCCGCGCCCCCAATCGTTCCCGGGCAGTCGATGATGAGCAATTGCCTGGCGCTCAGCGGGAGTCTGGCCACCGCGTTGGGGTTCACCACCACGTGCGGAATCTTGAGCGTGGTGAGCACGTCCTCCACGCGATCGTACTCACCCCGCACCACCACGATGTCGGCCTGCTCGACGCTCTGAAGCACCCGGTGATCTTCAGGGCGCTCTTGCGCCATGCGTTCGCGCACCACCGCGGCCGCTGCTTCATTGGCGCGCGACATGCGTTCGTCGCCCAGCGGACTGGCCGCCAGCGCGGAGACAGACAGCAGGCAGAGCACACTCAAGGCGCGGGAGAGGGTCATGCCCCCTTCAACGAATCGCCTCCGGAAAAGATCTCAGCGGTGGGTGAAATCGCCCGCGTACGCGCGCAGGTAGGTGGTCCCCACCGGGCTGGCATCGTCGAAGCGCTGAAAGTGCGACCAACTGCCGTGCTGGCGGGTGGAGAACGCCAGCGGGTAGGCCGCGCTGGCTCCAATCTGGTGCATGCGCCAGGTCGGGTGCTCCGTGGACAGCTTCGCCACCGCCACGCGCGCGCTCACGCCGAATTGACTGAACAACTCGCCTTTCGGGATTTCAATTTCGAACGACTCGTCGAGCGTGGTCATCTGTGTGCCTCGTCCAGGGTGTGCTGGAAGGAAAGCACGCCCCGCGCCAGCGGAATTGTGGTTGAAAAACGGGCGTCCAGCGCCGCGTCCCGGGGCGTTGGTCTGTCCACGCGCTGTGTTCCTGTCATGTTTTGTGTACAGGAAACAGTAGGGGTTAGCGTCCCACAGGAACGTGCTCCGCGCACATGTGGGGAATCTGCAGAAGCCGTCCGGGGCGCGAGCGCGCGGAGCGGCAAAGGCCTCGGCGGAAGACCTCGCCCAACGCGCGAGCAGCTCCGGGCGAAATCGGCCTACGGGTAGTAGCCGGCCTCGAAGAAGTCCGAGAAGTCGGTCGACGTCGCCTGCCCCGGGAGTGAGCCCACTCGCAGAATCTGCTGCATCGACTTCAGGTAGGACGTGTGGTCCACCTGCACGGCGCTGGTGTACCCGGCTTTGACGTGCGGCCCGATGACCAGAAACGGCATCGTCCCGCTCGACTCCGGCTCATCCCACCAGATGAACAGCACCCCGTCGTTGGCGTTGATGAAGTCGATGATGGAGGGGACGATGGCTTTGAGAAAATCGTCTCCGCCTTTGATGCACGCGTTGTTGAAGGTGGACAGGCCGGCCTCGCACCCGTTCCCGCAGAAGGCGGCTCCGTGCATGTCGTTGCACAGGTTGGGGGTGATGAAGTTGTAGGCCGCCACGTCCTTGGCGAGCAGGTCCGCTTTCAGCTTCGCCGCGGTGTAGTTGCGATGGTGCGAGGCGCAGAACGAATTGGTCTTGCTGGGCGGACTTCCCACCACGTCGTTGAAGAAGACGAAGGGGTTGTGCTTGGCCGCGTAATGCCCCGAGGTGCTCACGTTGCTGTGGGAGTTGATGGGGCAGTCGCCGGTCGTGCTGTCCATGTCCTCCTGGTACGCCCGCCAGTCGCGGCCGTTGGCGGCGTCCTTGAGCTGCGTGGCCAGGTGGTTGGGCGTGGGCGTGCTGTTGGTCGCGCTGGGATCATCGTCGTTGGTGAAGGCGTGGCCTCCATCGGCGCCGCTGCCGGGGAGCACGTTGGTGCCCGCTTCAATCCACACGTAGTGGGGCTCCGAAGGCACGCCCGAGGCCAGCACGTCGGTGTAGTTCGACGCGTGGGCGTAGGCGGTCATCAGCGTGTTGTTGATGTAGGGCGCCGAGCTGCTGCCGTAGATTGACGCGGCGGATCGATTCTCCATGGCGATGACGAACACGTACTTGATGCCCTGAAATCCGGCGTCGGCGCTCCCACCACCGGCGCCGCCCGCTCCTCCGCTGCCGCCGCTGCCGCCGCTGCCGCCACTGCCGCCACTGCCGCCCGAACCACCGGCGCCCCCTCCTCCTCCCGCGCCTCCACCCCCGTCAGACGGGTCGCCCCCGCCGCTCCCGCCGCCGCCATCCGAGCCGCCGGGAGGCGTGGCGCTGCAGGCGATCAGCGAGATGGACAGCACTGCCGCCACGAGCGTCGAGCTGAGGTGAACGGGGCGAGATGTTGGAGCGGTCATGGGTTCTCCGGGGGCCGAAAGTGGCGCGACACAAAGCAGCTTTCCCGCACGCGGGGAAGGGTGGCCTGTGACGAGCTGCGTTGCGGTCGAGCTCCACCCGCCAGGGCGGTGATGCGCTCGGTTGTTGTCGACGAGCATGGCGCCAACCTTGCTATGGTGCCCGCGTGACCACTCCGCGGATCCTCGTCGTTGATGACGAAGCCAACGCCCGAGAAGCGCTGCGAACGATTCTGACCGAAGACGGCTACGACGTTCGCGAAGCGGCCGACGGAGAGGCCGGGCTGGCCGCGGTGGAGAACTTTCTCCCCGACGTGGTGCTCTGCGACGTGCGCATGCCCCGGAAGGACGGCCTCACCCTGCTGCGCGAGGTGAAGGCCGCGTTCCCGGAGATCGCCTTCGTGATGATGACCGCCTACGGCACCATCGACGCCGCGGTCGAGGCCATGAAGGCCGGTGCGGAGACCTACCTCACCAAGCCGCTCGACGTGGGCGCGGTCGGCGTGGTGCTGAAGAAGGCCCTCGAGCGGCGCGCGCTCCAGCGCGAAACGGAGCAACTGCGCGAGCGGGTGCGCGAACGCTTCAAGGTGGGCGGCATCATCGGCGACAGCCCCGAGCTGCGCACGGTGTTGGACGTGATTCAACGCGCCGCCACCACCAAGGCCAACGTGTTGATCCTCGGTGAATCGGGCACCGGGAAAGAGCTCATCGCCCAGGCGCTGCACGAAGCCTCTCCGCGGAAGGACAAGCCGTTCATCAAGGTGAACTGCGCGGCGCTGACCGAGACTCTCCTGGAGAGCGAGCTGTTCGGTCATGAGCGAGGGTCCTTCACCGGCGCCGTGGGTCGGAAAGAGGGCCGCTTTGAGCTGGCCGACGGTGGCACGCTCTTCCTCGACGAAATCGGCGACATCTCGCCGGGCCTGCAGGTGAAGCTCCTCCGGGTCCTTCAGACGCGCGAGTTCGAACGCGTGGGCGGAACGCAGACGCTCAAAGTCGACGTGCGGTTGGTGGCGGCGACGAACCGTGACCTCCCGGCCGAGGTGAAGGCGGGTCACTTCCGCGAGGACCT
>CAZFXD010000047.1:0-22642 GCA_964522795.1 uncultured Myxococcaceae bacterium | reverse complement strand
GCCGACCTCCGTGGCGTCGTAGAACATCTGCACGCGCACGTCCTGATCCGTGAACTTCGGGGGCGGGCGGTGAATTGGGTAGAACTTGGTCGAGTTGACGGGCCCCTTCTCGTCGACCGGTTCACCCACCACGTTCAGGATGCGGCCCAAGGTCGACTTGCCGACCGGCACCTGAATCGGCGCGCCGGTGTTGCGCGCTTCGGTGCCACGCCCCAGGCCGTCCGTGGTGTCCATGGCGATGCAGCGCACCGTGTTCTCGCCGAGGTGCTGCGCGACTTCCAGCGTCAGGTTGTCGGGCTTGGCGTTGATCGCCGAGTTGGTGGTGCGGAGCGCCGTGTACACCTCAGGCAGAGCGCCAGGAGGGAACTCGACGTCGACAACGGCTCCGAGAATCTGGGTGATGCGGCCATGGGCGTGAGCGGTAGCAGTCATTTGGAACGTGGCTCTAAAAAATGCGCCCCCACAAGGCAAGGGTTTCAAACGACCGTTCGTTGAGCCCGCCCGGGTCCCTTGGTACAGCGGGCTGGGTGGAAGCCGAGGCTCTGCGACAAATGCGGCAAGACGCGGCGGCGATGCTGGCCAAGGGCCGGTTCGCGCAGGCCGAAGTTCTCTTTCGCCAGCTCTGTCTCCACGAGCCACGAGACCCCCAGATGCGCATTCGGCATGCCGAGGCGCTGCGCAAAGTGGGGCGCCTGACCGACGCCAAGAAGACGTACCAGTTGGCCTCCCGCCTCTTCGCAGACGCCGGTCATCTGGCCCGCGCGGCCGCAGCGCTCAAGTTGGCGCTCGAAATCGCGCGCGACGACGTGGACCTCATCGGCGAGTTGATTCGCCTCGAGATGCGCCGAAACGCCACCGAGCGCGAATTCCGCCCGACGCCCCGACAGCTCGACGTGGAGCCCGAAGTGCCGAAGTCGGAAGCGGGCGTCGAGGCGAGGCCTCTCCTGGCGCTGCCAGCGCTCCCCGAACCCGCGACGGACCCGGGGGTGGCCGTCGAGCCGGACCCCGAGGTGGTGGAAGCGGGCTACCCCATCATCCGTCGGCTGTCGGACCGCGAGATCGCCTTCAAACCCAGCTCCAGCTCCAAGTGGTTCGTGGTCAGCTCGACCGCGACCCTGGCGGTCTCCATCAAGGACACGCTGGAAGAAGAACCTTCGTTCGAGTGGGTCGACTGATGTTGGCGTTTGAGATTGCGGCGTCCTTCCGGGTTCAGTAGCGAGAACCGCGCATGCTCGCGCTTATCGCCATCGCCTGTGTGACCGCGGCGCCCGAGGCGGTCGACGCCGCCGCGCCTGACACCAGCGCGACCTTCGGGTTTGCGGAGCGGGCGACGGTCGAAGCCGACGACACGGTGCGCGCCCTCGCCTCCTCGCTCCAACGCCTCGGCCGCGCCACGCCCTTCGCCGCGCTCGAAAACCGCGTCGGGTTCTCCATGGGACTGACCTGGTTTCAGGTCGACGCCCACTTCGCCTTCGACATCGTCGCCGTGGGTACGCCCCTGGAAGGTGCGCTGGACCCCGCGGCGGTCCTCGAGTTGAAATTCGAGTTACTGCGCGAGCGCCTCGGAGCCGCCGATGAAGCCGACGCGGCTTTCGGCATTCTTCCGCTGGCCGCCTTTCCGATTGGCGTCTCGGTGAAATTGGGGGTCCGCGGCGGCCCCAGCGGCGGGAACTTCGAAGGGCGGCTGTTGGCCGAGACCCACCTCGGTTCCTTCGTGCTGGGGCTGAATGTGACGCTGGACCACGAGCTGCTCCCGCCCCGGCCGCGCACGCCCGTCACCCACTTCGAGCAGGTGCTGGGCGTCGGGTACGCGTTGCCGCGCGGCATCGTGGCGGGCTTCGAGGTTCGCAACCACAGCTCCATGCAGGCGGGAGCATTTCTGGGCGACGCCATCTACGCCGGTCCGAGCTTTTCCTGGCGGCGCGGAGCGTTCTACGTGGCGTTCGCGGTGCTGCCTCAGGTGGCGTCCGTCAAGCGCGCCAAAGACGTGGGCAACGGCGAAGCGGTCACCCTGGTTCAAGACGAACGTTTCACCGGTCGACTCGCACTTGGATTGGAGACCCCGTGAACCTTCGACTCTGCGTATTGGTCAGCGCGCTGGCGTCCGGATGCGCGGCGAAGTTCTTTCCGCCCACCGAGCTCGACGTCGCGCGCGTCAAAGACAAGTGGCCCGATTTGACGCTCGCGCAGCTGCAAGAAGGCCAGCAGATTTTCAAAGCACGCTGTCACAAGTGCCACGGGTTGCGCGCGGCCGACCATGAACCGCCCGGCGACTGGCCCCACGTCCTCAACACCATGGCCAAGAAGGCCAAGCTGACACCCGAAGAGCGCGCCCACGTGGAGCGGTACCTGGTGACCATGTCCGACCGCCCGCAGGATCAGCCGGGCCCGCCCGCCGAATAGCAGGCGCGTTCCCACCACCGCCCGACCAACACCCCACCACCCGTCGCACACTTCCGGACGGCCCCGGCATCCCGGACGCCGCATGGTGGCGTGGTTCCACGCGATTCTGTTTGTTAGTAAAAACAACAGTGTTTAACCAACATTGCGTATTTTTCAAAACATCTCCCAGTGCGTACTCTTTGTTCAACATGAACAATCAAACCACAGGGAGCGGGTACCCGGCGGTCAAGAGAACGCCGGCGGGCGTACGGCGGAGCGTAAGTTCACTGGAGCCGGCGGAGGAGCGTCGTTGGGCGCAGGCCTGGGCGCGGCGCAAGGACCCACGGGCGGCTGACGCCCTGGTTCGCTCGGCGATGCCGCTGGTGGTGGCGTTGGCCCGCCGCTACCGGGGCTATGGCGTGCCGCAAGATGAGCTGGTGTCCGAGGGGCACGTGGGTGTGGTGCGCGCGCTGCAGCACTTCGATTCAAAGAAGGCGCGGTTCTCCACCTACGCGGGCTATTGGATTCGCGCGCACATGTTGGCGTACGTGTTGCGGCAGAGCTCCATCGTGACGGTGGCCACGGGGGCGGTGGGGGCGAAGTTGTTCTTCAAGCTCCGAGCGGCCCGGGCCCGCCTGGAGACGAAGCTGGGGCCAGGCCACGAGCGCATCGACCGCATTCTGGCCGCGCAGTTCGACGTCACCGAGGAGCAGATTCGAGCGCACTCCGGGCGGATGACCCGAAGCGATGCCTCACTGGACGCGCCGCTGGGCGAGGACGGCGAGGAGACGCGGCTGGACGGTCTGGCCTCGGACACCGTGCTTCCCGACGAAGCGCACGCCAACACGCAGCGGAAGGTGGAGATTGAGGCGGCGGTCGACTCGGTGTGGGACGAGCTGGACGACCGGGAGCGCGCGGTGGTGACGCGGCGGTTTCTCGCCGAGGACGAGGCGCCCACGCTCCAGGAGCTGGGCAGCTCCTTCAACCTCTCGCGCGAACGGCTGCGTCAGATTGAGTCGAACGCCAGGCGCAAGTTGAAGGCCGCCCTCACCGCGCAGGGCGCGGACCACTGGGTCCACTGACCGCCGCCGCGGCTGTTTCGCGGTGGACTTGAACAAGCCTCGCTGGTGAGGTCGCCGCATGTCGGCGCCTGGCACCGCAGCGGCCCAGCACTCACCGCTCCGCAACCCGTACACCGTCCTCGTTCTGACCCTGGGGCTGCATGCGCTGCTCGGCGTGTCCGCGGCGCTGCAGCTTCACTGGAGCCCGTTCGGCGACACGCCGGTGCTGGATGAGCTCGGCTACGTGCAGTGGGCCCGCGGCATCGTCAGCGGCGATGTGCTCGGCGCGGATCCCTTCTCGCAAGATCCGTTGTTCCCCTACTTCCTGGCGCTGCTCTTCAAGCTGTTCGGTGGTTCGCTCCTCGCCGCTCGCCTCTTTCAAGTGGGCCTCGGCCTTGGCACCACGGCGCTGCTCTTCGCGACCGGCCGGCGGCTGTTCTCACCCTGGGCGGGCGCGGTGGCGGCGCTGGTCTTCTCATTCCACGGCGTCATCTACCTGTACGAAGCCGAGCTGATTAAGGCCACGCTGGGCCTGTTCTCGGTCGCGCTCTTCTTCTACGCCCTGGCGCGGGCGACCGCCGATGCCCGACTGCGCTGGTGGGCGGCGGTGGGCGCCACGTTCGCCCTGTTGATGCTCTACCGGGGAAACTTCGTGCCCCTCCTCCCCTTCCTCGCCGGGTGGGCCGGGTTCCACGCGTCGCGCGAATGGCGCCCGCGGCTGGTGGTGGGCGCGGTGGTGCTGGGCTCCACGCTGCTGGTCTTAAGCCCGGTGACGATTCGGAACTACGTCGTGTCCGGCGACTTCATTCTCACGCGCTCGCACGGCGGCTCGAATTTCTACATCGGCAACAACCCCACAGCGAGCGGCTCCTACGTGCGCCTGCCCTTCGTGCGCTCGAGTCCCGAGTACGAAGCCATCGACCTGCAGGCGGAAGCGGAGCGGCGCACGGGGCACAAGATGTTGCCCACGGAAGTCTCGCGCTTCTGGTTTCAGGAAGGGTTCAACTACCTACGCGCGAACCCCGAGGCCTGGGCCCGCTTGTGGTGGGCCAAGGTGCTGCTGGCGCTGAACGCCTACGAAGTGCCCGACAATTATTCGTTCGAGTGCATGCGCAGTGAGTTCATGCCGGCGCTCTACCTGGGCGTGGTCGACTTCGGGGTTCTGTTGGCGTTGGCGGCGTTGGGGGCCGTGCTGGCGATGCGGGAGCGGCGCCTTCGGGTGCTGGTCATCGGCAGCCTGCTCTACGCGGGCACGCTGGTCTTCTTCTACGTCTTCTCCCGGTATCGGGTGCCGCTGGTGATTCCGCTCGTGCTGTTGGCCGGCCACGGGGTGGCGTCATTCGGCGTCTTCCGCCGCGACGCCCGTCATCTGGCGCTGGCCGCGGGCCTCGTCGTCTTCATGCTCGGCGTCTCCCACGTGACGCTGAAGCAGACGGAGAGCCGCGAGCACCTGATGGCGCAGTGCTACTCGCTGCTCGGGGCCACGCAGACCCAGCGCGGAGAGCACGAGAGCGCGGTCGAGTACCTGCGCCGCTCCACGGCCCTCGACGGCTCGCTCCCGGAGAGCTGGTACAACCTGGGCGTGGCGCAGCACACGGCGAACCACAAGGCAGACGCGGAGCAGGCCTACGAGCGAGCCATCTCGCTCAACCCCCGGCACGGGCAGGCGATGTTCAACCTGAGCCTGCTTCACGCCGAGCGCGGCGACACGGGGGGCGCTCGCGCGCTGCTGGAGCGAGCGATTGCTGCCGGGTTCGACAACGCCAAGTCGCGCGCGGCGCTGGAGGCGCTGCGGTGAGCCCCACCGCCGCGAAACAACCTTCCCCGTCTGCCGGGGCGGTGCTAGGTCGCGACGCATGGTGAACGTCTCCATCGCTCGGCGCTACGCCCGAGCCCTTCTCGAAGCCTCCGGCGCGCAGGCTGACGCCGTCCTCAAGTCGCTTGAGCTGTTCGTGCAGGCGCTGCAGAGCAGCAGCGAGCTGACGGACGTGGTGCAGAACCCGGCCTACACGCGCGCGCAGAAGACCGCGGTACTGGAGTCGATGCTGAAGACGCAGGCGGACATGCCGGTGGCCCTGGCCAACACGCTGCGGCTGCTGGTGGACCGGAGCCGGATGCAGTTTCTCCCCGACGTGGCGCGCCTGTATCGCGACATGGTGGACGTGAAGGTCGGCCGGGTGCGCGGCCGCATCACCTCGGCGAAGCCGCTGTCGGCTGATCAGTTGAAGCAGCTCGAGACGACGCTCGAGACCATCACCCAGCGCGACGTGGTGATTGAGGCCACGGTGGACCCGAAAGTCCTGGGTGGCGTCTCGGCGCAGGTCGGCTCGGTGGTTTACGACGGCACGTTGAAGACGCACATCAACCTGCTCGGCCGTTCGCTGCGCGCGTAGCGACACAGCCGTCCTTCTTCAGTGCGGCTCAGTGGCTTCGGTCGGATCCGGCGCGGGCGGCGTGCCCGACTTCGGCAAGAGGCAGTCGGGCTGCGCGCGGTACCGGTGCTTGAACGGAACGTAGAGCATGCACGAACCGTTATCGCCGCCTTCGCACACCCACTCGCACGTCTTGTACCGGTGGCTGTGCTGGTGCATGTCGGCCACGCCGGTCTTCACGTCGAGCCAGCGGTTGTAGGCGTGGTCCTCGGCCTGGCCTTCGTCTTCACCGGTGGAGTGCAGGCTGGTGATGAGAATTTCGGGCACGCCTTTGGCCCACATGCCCAGCTTCTTCGCCTGGGCTTCGCGTTCAATCGCGAGCAGCTCGGCGTTGGGCTTCTCGGGGGGCACTGAGTAGACCATGGCAGCACCCTGGCGAATGAACTCCTTCACCGCTTCAGGGCAGCGAATGAGCAGTCGCTTGTAGCCGTCGACCTTGCCGTCGCTGGTGCACTCCCATTTCTGCGAGGCGCCGATCTTCGAAGCGCTGCGGGCAATCTCATACAGCTCCTCGGGCGTCCAGGTGCCCCAGCGGTGCACGGGGCCGTACGCCTCGAGGGTGTTGTAGCCGACCATGCGAGTGCCGTGACCTTTGTAGGGGCCGTCTTGAATGTTGAAGCTGTCGCCGTCGGTCCAGCGAACAGGCGTCTCGGTGCCGTTCAAGGTGATGGCGCCGTACGCGTCATGCGATTCCTTCCGGTGGTGTTTCTTGCTGCTGCCGCCGTCTCCTTCTTCGCGTTCCCTGTTCGAGTACCGCTTCTTGCCCGCGTGGGCGCAGCCCGCGAGGAGGATGAGACCGAGGTAGACGATTCGCATGCGGGTGGACCCTACTGTTCTGTCGCCGCCTTTGACACGTTGGTGGCCCCGGTGTGATGTCTCGCGCGCGATGCGCTGGTGGGTGACGCCTCTCCAGAGTGTGGTGACCCTGTTCCTCTTCGTGGAGGCAGCGGCGCTGTTGGGCCTGGCGGCGTTTCCGGCGGCGGAGTTCTTCTTCTGGTGCCAGGGGGCGCTGGCCCCGAGCGGGCTGCGAACGCTCTGGCTGTGCATGGCGGGCGCGTTCTCCTATTTCATCTTTGGGCTGGGGTTGATGGTGGTCCTGCCCGTCACGCGTTGGGTGACGTTCTCGCTCGGCACGCCCGTGGGGCGGTACCCGTACATCTCCTTCAAGGGGTACCAGTGGGCCAGCTACAACGCGCTCATCTTGATGGTGCGCTTCACCTTCCTCAACTGGGTGCGGGCCACGCCGTTCAACGTCATGTTCTACCGGCTGATGGGAATGAAGGCCGGCGCGCGCGTGCAAATCAACACGGCGGTGGTAGCCGACTGCAACCTCATCTCCATCGGGAGCGACACCGTGGTGGGCGGCGACGTGACGCTCATCGCGCACTCGGTGGAGGGGCCGGACCTGATTACGGAGCGCGTGTCGATTGGCAGCCGGGTGACGATTGGGCTGATGGCGGTCATCATGCCGGGCTGTGAAATTGGCGACGACGCGGTCATCGCCGCGAACGCGGTGTTGAAGAAGGGCAGCAAGATTGGCCGCGGCGAAATCTGGGGTGGCGTGCCAGCGAAGAAAATCGGTGTTCGTTCGGGCATTTGACAGGTGTCACCCGTTGGTTGACCGAATTTTCGCGTTCCACATCTCAAATTTCTGACGCGCGCTGCGCGACGGCGGCACGGCGATCCAACCAGTTGCGGCAGCGCTCGCCCCCAAAGGCGCCGGCGGGCCCGCGTCCTGGGCTTGGCAAGGTGCTTGCTCTACCCGACAGCAACCACTCGCTGCACCCCGGAGCCCTTCATGTTCAACGCCGACTCGAAATTCCTTCGCTGTACCCTGGCCCTCGTGGCCACGCTCGCTGCCGCGGGGTGTGGCGGCACGGTCATCGACGAGGACTACGACGTCGACCAGCAGGGGCTGCTGGTTCGAAAGGCCTGCAGCGAGTTCAAGACCGAGCCCATCTGTTCGGCGCACTCGAAGCGCTGCGTGTGGATGCCCGACCCGATTCCTCTCGGCGCGCCCGGTGGCCTGGGCATCAACGACAGCTACAAGCCGCCCGTGACGACCGGCGGGCGCTGCATCGACCACGAGAACAACGAGGGGAAGGGCGACGCAGGTGGCGGCACCGTGACGAGCGACGGCGGCATCATCTGCGCCATCGGCTCGAACGGCGGCATCGGAGGCTGCGGCGGTTCGACCGACGCGGGGTTCGCCACCACGGACGGCGGCTCGGTGACGGGCAAGGGCGATGCGGGCACGGCGGTGTGCGCCAAGGGCTCGGTGTTGGTGTACCAGATTGGTGGCCCTGCGCTGCAGAACCCGCCCCCGGGCCCGGTGTGCACCGTGTACAACAGCGCCTGCACGGCGGCGAACGCGTGCGGCTGCCTCCCGCTCAGCCAGGGCAACTGCAAGCCGTACGCGAGCGTTCCCGGCGCCTGCTTGTGCGACAACGGAATTCGCTGAAGACGTAGAACGCGGCGCGGTCCGGGGGGACTGCGTGCGCACATTGGGGGACGGAGCCCGGCGAGCCTGTGAGGGTCGCCGGGCTTCTCTTTTCTACGCCACCGGCAAGGTGACGCCGCGTTGGCCCTGGTACTTGCCGCCGCGGTCTTTGTAGCTGGTCTCGCAGGGCTCGTCGGACTGGAAGAAGAGCATCTGGGCCACGCCTTCGTTGGCGTAGATACGGGCCGGCAGCGGCGTGGTGTTGGAGAACTCCAGCGTGACGTGGCCCTCCCACTCAGGCTCGAGCGGGGTGACGTTGACGATGATTCCGCAGCGCGCGTAGGTCGACTTGCCGAGGCACACCACCAGCACATCGCGGGGAATGCGGAAGTACTCCACGGTCCGCGCGAGGGCGAAGGAGTTGGGGGGAATGATGCACTCGGGGGCCTTGAAGTCGACGAAGCTGCGGGGGTCGAAGTGCTTGGGGTCGACCGTGGTGGAGTGAACGTTGGTGAAGACCTTGAACTCGTCGGCGCAGCGCACGTCGTACCCGTAGCTCGAGGTGCCCCACGAGACGGCCTTCTGTCCGTTGGCCTCGCGAATCATGCCGGGCTCGAACGGCTCAATCATCCGGTGTTCCTTCGCCATTCTTCGAATCCACTTGTCGGCTTTAATCGCCACGCGTTCGTCTCCTCGCCCTCGAGTGGGGCGCTTTGCTATGGCGGCACCATGACGCAACTTCGCGCTGTTCGCATCGGAATCGTGACCGCCTCGGACCGCGCCAGTCAGGGCGTGTACGAGGACATCTCGGGGCTCGCCATCGAAGGCGTGCTGAAGGAGTTTCTCGCCACGCCCTGGGAGAAGGTCTACCGGCTGATTCCCGATGACCGGGCCACGATTGAGCGCACGCTGCGAGACCTGGTGGACGTGGAGCACTGCTGCCTGGTGGTGACGACGGGCGGAACCGGCCCCGCGCCTCGCGACGTGACGCCGGAAGCCACGGAGGCGGTGTGCGAGAAGATGTTGCCCGGGTTCGGAGAGCAGATGCGGGCGGCGTCGCTCAAGTTTGTGCCGACGGCGATTCTGTCGCGGCAGACCGCGGGCATTCGCGGGCGCGCGTTGATTCTGAACCTCCCCGGCAAGCCGAAGTCGATCCGCGAATGTCTGGAGGCCGTGTTCGCGGCGATTCCGTACTGCGTGGACCTCATTGGAGGGCCACGCCTGGAAGGCACCGCGCAGGGCCCCGCGGTGTTCCGCCCCAAGGGCGCCTAGACCGATTTCGCGCTGGCGCGTCTCAGACGACGTGCAGGCCGCTGTAGAGCTTGGTGAAGGTCGCCAGCTCCATCTTGAAGATGCCGTCGTCGGCGCCGTTGCCTCGGGGTTCAACCTCGCCCCAGGGGTTTCGCAGCACCACGTACTTCTTGCCGCCGCTCACTTCCGTCCCGAGGACGGAGTAGGCGTGATCTGCGTAGACGCCGGTACCCGAGTACATCGCCTTCTTGTCGTCGCCGAACGTTCCCGCGCACACCGCTTTGTCCGCCTTGATGGCCGCGGTGATGGTGTTGAACACGGTGTCGCCGCCCGCGGACTGAATGCTGGTGTAGCTCCCGCGGCGCCCGGTGAGCGCGGACATCACGTTCGAAGACGAGCCGCCGTGGCCGATGGACTGATAGCCGCCCTTCCACTGAGCGAAGGCCTTCTCCAACAGGCCCACCCACAGCTCCGAGCGGTCGGCGCACTTGCCGTAGCGCAGGCCGAACTTCGAGGGCAGCTGCCCGTCGACCGTCACGGTGACCTTCTTGGTCTGCAGGTTCATGCCCGAGTACGGGAGCGAAGAGGGGTCGAACAGCGTCACCGTGTAGGTGCCATCGCGGTTGTCTTTGATGGCCTTCTCGATGCACTCGGGGTTCTGCGCAGCCACGGCGCCGAACGCGGCGACCATGTAGCAGTTGCCAATCATGCCCTGAACGACGTCGGTCTCGTCGGCGCCATTCTTGAACACGGTGCCCGAGGTCCAGTCGAACTTCACCTTGCCCTTGTCATCGTCGAGGACGTTCGGGTCCGCGAGGTCCTTGCGGCGACCAATCACGCCACCGCCGCTGCCGCCGCCGGTGTTGACGACCTCGTCGATGAGGATGTTCGGGATTTCGTCGTTGATGAACTTGTCGAGGCGCGCCTGGGCCGCCGTGTCGAACATCGAGCGCCCACCCCAGAAGCCTTCACGGAGCTGGCGACGTTCAGAGTTCGTCACACCGCCGCCGTCTTTGACGAGCGAGATGAGCTGCTCGGCTTCCGCGAGCGTCACTTTGCGGTCACCGGTGACCTGCATGTATTTCGACTTGAGCGCTTCGACGGAATTGACGGGCATGGTGATCTCCGGAGTTCGAGTGCCCACATTGTCGGGCCATGTCACACCCGGTTGCTTCACATGTTAACCTTTTGCTTTTGCTGGTATTTATTCACCCATGAGAGTTCGAATCGTGGTGCACGGCGGGGCGGGTGACTGGTCGACCGAGGACGTGCCCACCGACATCGAGAAAGGCTGCGCGCTTGCGGCGGCGGCGGGGCGCGACGTGCTGACGGCCGGTGGATCATCTCTGGACGCCGTGGTGGCCGCGGTGCGGGTGCTGGAAGACGACCCGCTCTTCAACGCCGGGCGCGGCGGTGCGCTCACCCGAGACGGCACCGTCGAGCTCGACGCCTCCCTGATGGACGGGGCCTCCCTTCGCGCGGGCGCGGTGGCCTCCATCACCCAGGTTCGTCACCCGATTGAGCTGGCGCGGGCCGTGATGGAGCACACGCCCCACGTGATGTTCGCTGGCGAAGGTGCGCTGGCGCTGGCGCGAGAGCTGAAGTTGGAGCTCCAGCCCCCCGAGTGGTTCGTCACTGAGCGCGCGAGAACAAAGCTGCGGGAACACCGGGGCGCCACCGGCACCGTGGGCGCGGTGGCCATTGACGCGCACGGCCGGGTCGCGGCGGCCACGTCGACCGGCGGGATGACGGGCAAGATGCCGGGGCGGGTGGGTGACTCGCCCATCATCGGCGCTGGCACCTACGCCGAAGGCGGCGCAGGGGCCGCGTCCGTCACGGGCACCGGCGAAGCCATTCTGCGCGTGGGCGTGGCGCGAACGGTCTGCGAGTCGCTCGCCCATGGGCACGCCGCGTCGGCGGCGGCGAGGGCCAGCCTCGAGCGCCTGCAGCGAGCCCAGGGACACGGCGGGGTCATCGTGGTCGACCACCTGGGCCAGGCCTGTGCGGCCTTCGACACCCCTCGCATGGCGCACGCCTGGCTCGACGCGCAGGGGCAGATTCAGACAGGCTTTGCCACGCGGAGTCAGACGGCGGGCGAGATTGACGTGCGAACCCTGTCTTGAATTGCGCTAAGCATCACCCGCCCCTGTGTCTGTGGTTCTTCCATCCCGCGCGAGTTCACCCCGGAGTGCCGTGATGTCTTTTGAGAAAACCATTCAGCAATTGATTGCGGTCGAAGTGGAAAAGGCGCTCAAGCCGATTCGCCGCCAACTGGCAGAGCTGTCAGAAGGCACGGCGTTCTCGCTCAAGTTGGCGCGGGCGCTCGGCACGGCGTCGCCCGTGCGCGTGCCCCCGGTTCGCACGGGGCGCCCCCGGGGCCAGGACCTGGGCTGCGCCATCATCGGGTGCCCGAGCCCGCACCGCTCCATGGGGTACTGCTCGTCGCACTACCAGAAGTTCCGCATCCTCGCCCGACGGGGGCAGTTGCCGCCCGCGTGGAAAGAACACGCCGCGCCGGGCAGCGTGTCGGACTTCGCCCTGCCCCGCGGGCGCGCCGGTGCGAAGGCGCTGGCCAACCTGCGCAAGAGCCAGCGTCAAAAGAAGGCGTAGGCGACCCGTGGCGTCTCGAGATTTCGAAGCCGGCATCTACACCGACCTCTCCAAGGGCTCGACGTACGGCGATTACCTGTCGCTCGACACGCTGCTCGCCGCGCAGCGCCCCAAGAGCACGCAGCACGACGAGATGCTGTTCATCATTCAGCATCAGACGTCTGAACTGTGGATGAAGTTGATGCTGCACGAACTGGACGCCGCCGTGCGCCACGTCCAGAAAGACGAGCTGGAAGCGTCGTTCAAGATTTTCGCGCGCGTGGCGCACATTCAACGAATGTTGTTCGAGCAGTGGAGCGTGCTCGAGACCATGACGCCGTCGGAGTACCTCGCCTTCCGCGACGACCTGGGCAAGGCAAGCGGCTTTCAGTCGTACCAATACCGGGCGCTGGAGTTCGTGCTGGGCAACAAAGACAAGCACACGCTCAAGCCGCACGCCCATGACACCGGCCTGCACGCGTGGCTGTTGGCCCGCCTGAACGCGCCGTCGCTCTACGATGAGTTTCTGCGTCACCTAAAGCGCGCGGGGCACGCCATTCCCCAGGCGTCCGTGGAGCGCGACTTCTCGCTCCCCTACGAGAAGAGCGCCGAAGTCGAGGCGGTGTTTCGCACCATCTACGAGAACCCCTCCCGACACTGGGACGCGTATGAGATGTGCGAGAAGTTGGTGGACGTGGAAGAGCGCTTCCAGTTGTGGCGCTTTCGGCACGCCAAGACGGTGCATCGCATCATCGGCCTCAAGACGGGAACCGGCGGGAGCACGGGCGTGCCGTACCTGCTCAAAGCGCTGGACCTGAGCTTCTTCCCCGAGCTGTGGGACGTGCGCACGGGGCTGCAACCCGCGCCCCGTTAGAAGTCGACGCCCCACACCACGTCAGCGCCGCCAATCTTGTTGTCGCCGAAGAAGGCTTCCAGCGCCCATTGGCGGGTGAGCTGCAGTTCCAGC
Organism: uncultured Myxococcaceae bacterium; assembly: GCA_964522795.1. GTDB lineage: Bacteria > Myxococcota > Myxococcia > Myxococcales > Myxococcaceae > CAZFXD01. The sequence continues at coordinate 9,520 of CAZFXD010000047.1, read as the reverse complement.
CGCGCGCTGATGTTGTTTTCCTTCTTCGGGTTGGCGCCGACCTGCAACACCGAGCCGAGGTAGAGCCGGTCGCCAATGTATTTGCCGGCCTCGATGCGGGCGAACGAAGCGCCCTGGGCCCCGGCCTCGACCGAGAGCACGTCCAGGGGGAGCTTCTTTCCGAGCGCGGTCTTCAGCTCTTTGGCCGCCAGCGCGCCCACCACGCTGGCCGCGTCCTCCCCGGTGACAGAACTCCCCGAGCCGCGCTTGAGGCTTCGGCGGCCAGTGGCGAGCAGGGAGTAGATTTCCGTCTCCGGCATGGGCGGCTGCGACGTCGCCTTGAGGGTCATCTCTTTGCCGCGCCCGGTCACCGTCACGAACACGGTGACCTGCTCCTTCTCATTGACGTGCACGGCCGTCACGTTGAGGCCGGGCGTCGACGGCGACCCCGAGAAGCGCACGCGCGCGTCTTTCTGCACATCGAACTTTCGCCCGATGACCTGGAACTTCCCGCGGAGCACCAGCACCTCGCCGAAGAGGTCGACCTTGTCGGAGTACTCGACCCGAAACGCGTCCGAGAGGCCGATCTCCACCTCGACGTCCGAGCTGCGGACCCAGAGGTTTCGCGGCGCGTTGAGCACACCTCGAAATCGCGTGGGCACCGTCTCCTCGGACGACGCGGTGCGCTTCTTCACCCGCGCACCTCGACGAACGATGACGATGTCTCTGGGCCGCTCGAGGTCCTGCAGGTCGCGCGTCTTCACCTCTGGCAGCTCGACCTCGGCCCGCTTGATGGTGATGTCTTTGGCGTCGAGCAGCCCGCCTTCGTAGACCCCGTTGAGCGCGACGTCGGTGGTGAGAATGGCGCGGAGTTGATCATCCGACACCAGCGGGAACTGGGTGAGGTTGGCGGTGAGGGCCACGGTTCTCCCGGACCCGGTTCTGTTGAGCGCGCCCCGGGCTTCCAGCGTTCCGCTCCCCGCGTGCGCTACCAGGTTCGCCACGCGCACGGACGTCTCGTCGAACTCGAGGCGGGCGTTGATGCGGTTGAACTCTCCGGAGCCAATCAACGACAGGCGCCCGTTGGTCCAGGTCAGCTCTCCGCGCGGCACGGGCTGCGCCGTCGTCCCCGACAGGTGGGCGTCGAGGTTCAGCACGCCTCCCAACTGCCGCACGGCGGGGAGGACGCCCGAGAAGGTGGACACATCGAATGCGCGGGCCGTGGCGTTGGCCTCCAACGGCACGCCGAGGGCCAGCCCGGCGACTTTCCAGACCGGGGCGCCCACGGCTGCGTCGAGGTGGAGACTGCCTCCCGCGGCGGAGGCCGCGTCGAGGGTCAGGGTGCTGGTGCGGTCTGTCACGGCGAACGTGGCCCGGGCCTCGCCCACGTTGCGGCCGTTGAGCACGACCGGTTGGGCCGCGGCGCGAAGCTCTCCCACGGGTGACCCCAGGGTGCCTCGCGCCTTGAACTCGCCGGTGAGGGTGGCGTCGGGCCGCGGGGTGTCGCGCTCATCGTCGGCCCACTCCAGGAGCGCCCCCGAGGCGATCGGCCCCAGCGTGCCGGCGGCTTCGAAGCGCAGGGCCGTCCAGTCTCTCTGCGCCCACAGATCGCGGGAGGTCGTAGGCAGCTTGAACCCCACATGCAGCACGTTCTTCTTCTCTCGCGTGACGTCCACCTCGGCCGTGGTGGCCTCGAGCGCGGACTCGAGGCGCGCGTTGACGTCGATGGGCCGGACACCGGGCGTGGCGAAGTTCTTCAGCTGTAGGCTGGCGACGCCGCTCGGAGCCGTGCCGTCGTGGCTGGCTTCGAAGCTGGCGCTCACCAGTCCGCTGGCAGCAGGCACGGGCACCAGCCCCATCTTCTCCAGCGCCTCCACGTCCAGGCCTTCGGCGCTGCCCACGAGCTTCCAGGTGAGAGGCGCCGTGCGAGCCGACTTCGACCCCGTCAGCGCGGTGAAGGCGTCTTTCGAGCTGAGCCTGGCCCGCAGGGTTCCTCCGGCGAAGGCGGCGTCGACCTGGGCCGTGGTGACGCGCGCGCCGGCCTCTCCGCCCAACTCCACGCCGAGGTTCAACTGTTCGCTCATCACCGCGCGGCGTTCATCGATGGCGTAGCGAACCTGTCGCCCCACCACCTGCACCGACGCCTCGGGCGCCGCCCGCGTGCCCCGCACCTTCACGCTCGCCTCGGCGGTCCCATCGAGGGCGGCGGCCTGGCCCAGGGCCCGGGCCACCTCCTTCAGCTCCACGCCGTCGAGCTTGAGCGTCGCCGACAGCTCGGCGCTGCCCTGGCCCTCAAGGAGCGCGCGGGGAAGCGCTGCCTCGAAGACCGCGCCGCCGACCGGCGCTTTGACCGAGCCGTGGACCGTGCCCGCGCCTCCCACCAGCTCCGCGCCGAGCAGCACCCCGATGTCGGACAGGCCCGACACGCGTCCATCGCGCACCGAGACGTGCGCCTGCCCGGTCAGCGCAGGCCAGGTGCCTCGCACGTCGAGGTCCGCGGCGGCGAGCCCGGCCACGCCGAGCGACGCAGGCACCAGCAGCGAGGGCAACCAGGCGAGGTTGAGCTCGCTGGCGCTGGCCACGAGGTGCGGCTGGTCGTGTTCACTGCGCAGCTCAAAGGAGAGCCGCTGCGGTCCAGAGGCCAGGGTGAGCCGCGACACCGTGGGAGCCCCGTCGATGGAGACGTCGGCGGGTTCGACCAATGAGAAGGCGTGCGAACCCAGGTGGGCCTCCAGGCTCTCCACGTGAAACGCGGCGGCGCCCCTGGAGACGGTCCCTCGAGACACGAAGGACATCGGCACCGCGCCCTGCGCCTGACTGCTGATGGAGAACACCCGGCCGTCGTTCTCGACCGCGAAGCTGATGGGGCCGAAGGCACCGAGGGTGGACTGCACCTTCTCAATCGAGATGGAGGCCCGCGTTCGAAGCGGGTGCGCCACGTCAGGCACCGCCACCACGAATCGCGACTGTTCGAGCGTGGTGCTCCCGAGGCGCAGCGAACGGGCCTCGCCTTTCGCGTTCACCGCCAGCTGCCGGGGCGGGCCCTCGGCGTGCACTTCAAAGGACCCGCTGCCCGCGAGGGCGGGCGGTGTGCTGCCGGTGAAGGCACCGATGGTGGCGCCAACGTCGGTGAGGTTGGTCACCTTGAGCGTGCCGTCCAGGCTGACTGAGGCCGGGGTGCCGCGGCCTTTCGCGCGAAGAGTCACGCCTCTGGACTCGAGCGAGAGGGTCTTCACGTCAATCGCCCCCTGCACCGCCAGGGCGTGAAGTTCAAGCTGGGTGCGAGTGTCGGGCTCGGTCTTCAACTCCGCCTGGACGTCGAGCGAGCCCGAGAGGTGCGTCGTCGAGGTGTCCGTCAGGACGGCTTCTGCGCTGGCGGTGAGGACGCCCGGGGGCGCGCTCTCCAACCAGCGCGACGGCTCGACACCGGTCGCCGACAGCTTCACCACCCACGGGGCGTCGTTCTTCACTCGCGCAGGCACCTGCACCGACAGCGCGCCCCCGTCGACGGTGGACTTCACGTCCAGCGCACCGTCCACCCAGGCTCCGGACAGCTCGAGAGGCGCTCTGAGCGGCAGCTCGAGCCCCCACGCCGCGAGGAACGAACGCGGAAGTCGCGCGTCGGTCACCCAGAGAGCCAGCGGTTCGGCCTGCAGACGACCTTTGACTCTCGCCTCGCCGGCCTCGAACTCGAACGCGCTGAGCGAGCTGGCCGCCGCGTTCTCTGCCGGGGCCACGGTGACGCTGAACGGCTGCGCCACCGGCTCACGGAGCGTCCCTTTCAGTTGCGCGGCGATGCGAGGGGCGAGGGGTGGCCCCCGCAGCGCGATGTCGCCGTGCAGCTCGAGGCCGTCCGCCGAGAACGTCGACGCGCCGCTGACGAACGACACGGCGCCGGCCTCGAGCGCCACCTGTCTCAGACTCACGGCCCAGGGGCTCGACGAGGGCGCACTCGCGGCGGGGACCTTCGCCTCGACCGCCCTCACGAGGTTCAGCCCGCGCTCATCCTGCACCAGGCGGAGTTCGGGCTTCTCAATCACCAGCGTCGAGACGTCGACTTCGCCTCTCCCGAGCGCCGCCAACGACACGCTGGCTTCGAGGCGTGCGACGCGTGCGACCAGCGTCCCTTCCGGGGTGTAGAGGGTGACGTTCCGCAGCACCACCCGGGCTCCGTGCAGCTCGACGCCCTCGGCTTCCACCCGCCCGGCGATGGCGCCGTTGACGCTGGCCAGCGCCCGCTCTCGAATGACCCGGCCGCCGGCGGCACTGTTGAGCCACGCGTACCCCGCGCCCAGCGCGAGGACCACGAGCGCCAGGAGCACCAACGCCCCTCGTCCAAGCCAGCGGAGCACGGCGCGCATCAGAAGGCCTCCCCGATGGAGAGGTGAATGTTGCAGGCGTTCTCCGGGTAGCCGCTGCCGCGCGTGAGCGAGGTGGAGCCACCTCCCCAGAAGAAGCACCCGCCCACCGGGTAGCTGACCGGGTTGCCGCCTTCGGGCAGCACCTCCAGCGACGGGCCGATGGGGAGTCGCCCCGCGATGTCGAAGCGAATGGGGCCAAGCGGCGTCTTGTAGCGAACGCCCAACCCCACGGCCACGAGGAGGTTGGAGAAGAAGTACGAAGGGCGGCCGAAGTCGAAGCTGCGCGAGGTGACGAAGCCGGTGTCGCTGAAGGCGGCCAGCACCAGGTTGCCCCACACGTTCCACCGCGCTTCGAATGACGCTTCGAACAGTCCGTTGCCGCCCACCGGCACGGCTTCGCCGGGCACCACCTCGCCCGGCATGGGTGTGGCGCCGCTCACCAGCGTGGGCACGGGCAACATGGGGGAGAGGCGACGGGACCCGAACCCGCGCATGTCGGAGCCGCCCGAGAAGAAGCGCGAGACAATGGGCGAGTTGCTCCCCGCCCCGGTGAGGATGGTGCCCAGGCGGACTTTGGCTGAGAGGGTGACGCGCTTGGTCTCGCCGAAGCTGACGTACCCACGCGCCTCCGGCAAAAGCCGAACGAAGCTGAACGAGCCTCCGAGGGGCCCGCCGCCCTCCTGCACCGAGAGGCTGAGCAGAAAACCTTCCTTGGGTTCCAGTCGGTCGTCCCGCTTGTCCACCGCCACCGTCTGCTCCAGGTAGGAGATGACGCAGGTGGTGGGGCAGTCGAAGAGCTTCTCCGGCGCGCTGCCTCCCAGGTTGATGGCGGAGGAGAGGAAGTAGAGGTCCAGGTTGTACGAGGGGAAGACGGTCAGCCACGTCCACGGCTGCCAGACGAAGCCGGCCTTGAGAGTTCCGCCCACGTAGTTGTAGGCGAGCTCGCGGCTGGAGGAGATGTCCACGGCGGTGCGGAAGCTCAAGTCCCGCAAGAAGAACCGCGGCTGTTCGAACTCGTTGATGAAGTTGAAGATGACGCCGTGCTGGCTGGCGGGAGGGTCAGCCACCACCGCCACGATGTTGGGCAAAAATGCGTAGCCGAGCTTGGCTTTGGTGGAGAAGCGACGAAGCCCCCCGAAGAAGTTGCGGTCGGTGAACTCGCCAATCAGCCGGCCTTCATTGCGCGCGCTGTCGATACCCACGCCGCCGCCGGCGCGCACCGAGCGAAAGGGCGCCTCGCGCACGTCGACGATGATGGGCACGGTGCCGTTCTGCCGGTCGGGGGCCCCTCGGTTCACCTTCACCGCGCCGAACACCCCCATGGCGAACACGCGGGCCTGGGCTTCATTGAGCGCGCTCTCCTGAAAGAACTCGCCGGGGGTGGCCGCGGGCTCGACCTGTTCGGCGATTCGCTGTCGGGGCACCTTCGCGTCCGGGTCCGCGGCCACGAAGATGGCGCCGAAGCGGTATCGGTCGCCCGGAGAGATGACCAACGAGAGCTGCGCGACGGCCTCTTCGTAGAGCACCCGCGCCTCGCCTTCGACGATGGCTTCGGCGTACCCGTACTCTCGGAGCCGCCGCGCCATTTCGGGCCGCGCCGCTTCCCAGTCGCTCTCCAGGAACACGTCGCCCACCTTGAAGGTGATGGCCTTCTCCACGTCGGCCCGCTGCGCCGGAGCGACCTCGCTGGTCCACTTCACCTCAACGGCGCCGATGTGCGTCTGCGCGCCTTCCGACACCCGCACCGAGATGGCCACGTGACCGGGCACGGTTTCGGTGGTGGCGTCCTCGACAATCTGCGCCTGGTAGTACCCGTGGGCCTGGTAGTACCGAATGACTCTCCGCAGGTCGGCCTGCCACGCGTTGGCGTCGAAGAACTGTGGCCCGTCGTCGAAGGGAACCCAGTCCGGAAAGACGCCGGACTGAGTGGTGAGAATCTTCTTCCGCAGGTCGGCCTCGTCGACGCCGCGCACTCCCTCGAAGCGGAGCACGTCGACTCTGGGCAGCTCGGGCCTGGGCGCGACCGTGGCGCAAGCCGAGGTGAGCGCGCAGGCCCAGAGTGCCCAGCGCGACCTCACAGCGCTCGCTGCGACCTTCGACTCTGCAGCGTGTGCCGGCGCAGCCATGCCGCGCGCCGGACCGGGGTGTCGAGCGTGAGGAGCTCCTCGACCTTCCACGCCATCCGGTAGGACCAGTTGTGTGCCCCCACGGTGGCCGGGGTGTTGACCCGAACGCGCTCACCGAACACGTCCTGCCAGGGGAGAATGCACAGCTCACTCGAAGCCTCGAGCGCGGCGCGGAGCATCGCGTTCTGCAGGTCTTCGCTCCACGGCGAGTTGGCGTCGAACCCCTGCAGCTCGGGGAACACGTGGCACATGGCGCCTTTTTCCCAGGGCTGCGCCGTTTCCCAGAACTCGACCAGCGTCTCCGTGTCGTGGGTGCCGGTGGTGACGAGCGAGCGCGCCGGGTAGTGGTGCGGGTGCGCGTACACGCCGTCGCGGCGCGACCACCGCATCACCTGGTAGCCGGGCACGCCGACCTGAACCAACACCTCGCGGGCAAAGTCTGGAATGACGCCCAGGTCTTCGCCGATGACGCCCGCCCCCGCGGAGAGCAGGCGGAAGTTCTTCTCGCCCCGGGCGCGCTGCTCGGGCTCATGGGGCGGAATGAAGCGGCCGCGCGGCGTGTGTTCGTCTCGGATGTACTGCCGGAAGTAGCCGATGGCGTGATCGATCCGCCGCAGGTCGTAATACGAGGCGGCCTTCTCAGCCCTGTAGCGAAGCCATGCGTCGTTTTCGCGGTCCATCGCTTCGAAGTCGAAGTACGGCAGGCCCCAGTCCTGACCATCAGCGGAGAAGTCGTCGGGTGGAACGCCCAGCCGCGCATCGCGGCGGAGCAGGTGCGGGTGGGCCCACACGTCGGAGCTGTCCTGCGAAATGATGAAGGGCTCATCGCCACACAGCAGCACGCCCGCGGCGCGCGCGTGGACCCGCACGCGCTCCCATTGAAGGTGGGCCACCCACTGGAGCCACGAGAAATAGCGGACGCGTCGCTCCAGGCGCGTTCGCTCGGCGGCCAGGGCCTCGGGCACTCGCTGGGCCACCGGCGCGTCCCACTCCCAGAAGGGCCGCTGTTGGTGCGCTTCCGAGAGCGCCGAGTAGAGAGCGAAGTCGGCCAGCCAGCGCGACTCAGCTTCGAGGAACTGTTCGAAGGGCGCCCGCTCGGGGCCACCGCGGGCCCACTCAGCCTCGAAGCGGGCGAAGGCGCGCTCGAGAACGCGATTCTTCAGCTCAAACACCTCGGCGTATTGAACCGTGCTGGCGCTGCGCACCGCCTCCAGCCGCTCGCGCTCCTCGGGCTCGAGGACCACGCCACCGGGGAGCGAGAGCACGTCGATGAAGAGGGGGTTGAGGCCAAACGCGCTCCGCGTCGAATAGGGGCTCGAGTCACCGGGGGCGGTGGGCAGGAGCGGGAGCAGCATGAGCACCTGCTGGTCGGCCTCACGCATCCACCGGAAGAGTGACTCGAGGGCCCCGAAGTCACCCACACCGAAATCACTCCGGGAGCGGAGCGAGAAGAGAGGCACCAGAATTCCGCTGGTTCGAACAAACGCATTCATTGAATGGCCTCGATGTAACACGACACGGCTACACTGGCGCAGCTTGGACCATCAGCGATTTGAACGGCGCGACGCGATTGCCACAGCGGCCATCGCCCTCCTCCATGCCGTCTTCGCCTGGCTGGCGCACCCCGGCGGGGTGTTCTCCAAGTACCCGGACGCCGCGCACGCCCTGGCGCGCCACGACACGTCGCTCGCCGCGGCGGACTACAGCCCGCTGTACCTCTGGACGCACGTGCTGTTTCCGCCCGAGTTCGTGAGGGGATTGCAGGCCGTGGCGGGTGGACTCACGGTCTTCGCCTGCGCGGCGGCGGCGATGTGGCTGGCCGGGCGTCTGGCGGGCTACGTGGTGTGCGTTCTCACCGCCGTCTCGGGAACGCTCTGGGTCTACGAGGCCACCCTCGAGCCAGAGGTGTTCATCGCTTGCGCGCACGCGGTGGCGCTGGCCGGGCTCATCTACGCGCAGCGCGGGGAGCGGACGCGCGCGGCGCTGGGGGTGGTGGGGCTGGCGATGGGGGTGTCGGTGGCGCTTCGGCCGAGCGCCGCCCTCTTCGTGGGGCTGGGGGCGCTGTTGGTGGCGCTTCGCGCGAAGGGACGCGACCGGTTCATCCACCCGCTGTGGGTGGTGCTCCCCGCCCTGCTCTTCGCCGGGACGGTGACCACGTCGCTGCGCGCGGCCTACCCGTCAACCGCCGCGGTGATGAGCCCGGGCGCGGTGTTCCAGATGGGCAACAACCCGGCGGCGACCGGCGTGGGGGCCCAGGCGCCGTACGCGCTCAAGATGTACGAGCGACAGCTCGCCCGCTACGCGGCGCACGAGGTGTACCGCCGCTTCGCGGAGGCCTCGCTCAAGGACGCGGGCACCAGCGGCGACGTCGAAGGCTACTGGCTGCAGCAGAGCCTCAACTTTCTGGCCGACAACCCCACGGCCACCCTGTCACTCGCCGCGCGCAAGGCGCTCTTCTTCTTCCTCGGGCGCGACGTGCACGACGTGGTCGAAGCGCGCGAGGTGGAGGCCTCGCTCCGCTCGCGCACCCTGCTCTTCCTCGAGTGGTTGGGGCCGCTGGCCTGCGCCTCGGCGCTCTTCCTGCTGCTCCGGCACCGCGCGCGCGCGTGGGCCCTGCTCTCACTGTGGGTGGCGGTCGCGGCGAGCGCGCTGGTCTTCTACGCCATCAGCCGGTATCGCCTCGCAGCATTGCCGGCCATGACGTTGGCCTGCGGGCTGGCGGTGACCGAGCTGTGGGACCGGCGCTCTCGAACCGCCTGGCTGGTCGCCGGCGGGTGCGCCGCGCTGGTGGGAGCGTTGTCGTTCGCGTCGCCGGTGGTGCGCGCGAGCGAGCGGGCCACGGAGCGGGCGTTGTCGCTGAGCGAACACGTGACGGCCATTCGGCAGGCGCTGCCGCGAGGTGACTTCGCGGTGGCCACCCGGGCGTTCGTCTCGGCGCAGGCGGTTCAACCGTTCATCTCCCGCACGCTCGATCTCCGGGGCATCGCCTTCGAATCTCCCGAGCTGGCCAGTGAGTCGGGCCGTGTTTCGCTAGAGAAGTTCGGCGACGCGAAC
>CAZFXD010000046.1:0-22852 GCA_964522795.1 uncultured Myxococcaceae bacterium | reverse complement strand
CGTTCCCAAGCACGAGGCGGACCAGGCGATGGACGCCGCGGCCTGCATCGGGTGCGGCTCGTGCGTCGCCGCGTGCCGAAACGCTTCAGCCATGCTGTTCGTCTCGGCCAAGGTTTCACACCTGCGTCACACGCCGCAGGGGGCCGTAGAGGCGAAGGCCCGCGCCGAGAAGATGGTGGCGCAGATGGACAAGGAAGGCTTCGGGACGTGCAGCAACTACTCGCAGTGCGAGGCGGCGTGTCCCAAGGAGATTCCGGTCAAGGTGATCGCGGAGCTGAACCGCGACGTGATCGGCGCCCTGTTCTCGAAGTAGCGACACCCCGCAGCCGCTGGCTCGTGTTCTGACTTCACGTCGGGTACAAGCTGGCGCTTTGCGTTTCACTGGAGGTCGACGTGCGCATCATCGTGACCGGATCGCTGGCCTACGACTACATCATGGATTTTCCGGGGCTGTTCAAAGATCACATTCTCCCCGAGAAGACCCACATGTTGACGGTGAGTTTCCTCGTCGACTCGCTCAAGCGGCTCAAGGGCGGCGTGGCCGGCAACGTCGCGTACGGGCTGGCGCTGTTGGGCGAGCGTCCGCTGGTGGTCTCCGCGGCCGGAATGGACTTCCACGACTACGGGCGGTTCATGCGGGAGGCCGGCGTAGACACCGCGGGCATTCGCCAGATCGACGGCGAGTTCACCGCGTCGTGTTTCATCAACACCGACAAGTCCAACAACCAGATCGTCGCCTTCTACCCGGGCGCGGTGGCGCACTCGCGTGAGATGTCGCTCGAAGGCCTGAAGCTCACCAGCCAGGATTGGGTGGTCATCTCCCCGACCGACCCGGGGGCGATGGTTCGCCACGCGGCGGAGTGCAAGAAGATGGGCGCGAAGTACATCTTCGACCCGGGCAAGCAAACGCCGCGGCTGGAGCGCGATCAGATTCTGGCAGGCCTCGACGGCGCCACGGCGCTCGTGGGCAACGACTATGAGTTCGCCATGATGGCCAAGGCGACTGGGTTGACGGAAGAGAAGCTGATCGCCTCCGCCCCCCTGGCCGTGGTGACCAAGGGCGCCGAGGGCGCGACCATCTACGATCAGGTGAAGAAGACCCGCACCGACGTGCCGGTAGCGCCGGTGGACAACGTGGTTGATCCAACGGGGGCCGGCGACGCGTTCCTCTCCGGGCTCACCTTCGGGTTTTCGCGCAACCTGCCGCACGAACTGACCGGCCGCATCGGCGCCCTGGCCGCGGCGTACGCGATCGAGAAGCGCGGCTGCCAGGAGCACCACTTCACCCGCGCGGATTTCGTTGCCCGCTACCAGCGTTGCTTCGGCGACGCGTCGGCCCTCTCCAGGCTCTTCGCCTGAAAAAGGGGACAGGCTCCTTTTTCAGCGAACGGACGCTGATGGGCTGCGCCTCTGCCGCCCAGGCGCTCGGTCGACCGACCGCGACCCGAGCGCCATGGTCGGCCAGCAAAAGCACGACACCGGCGCCCTGGTTGAAAAAGTAGCCTGTCCCCTTTTTCGGGGGCTACTTGATCGAGCCGGCGAAGGGCAGAATCCCCTTCAGGTCCTGATCGGTGAAGAAGACGCCCGCGCCGAAGAAGAAGTCGCGGCCCGTCACCAGGCGGTTGGTGAGCACCTCGCGGTTCGGGCGGTTCAAGATGTCGTCGACGCCGGCCGAGATGTACACGTGCTCGACCGGCGAGAACCGCAACGTGGCGCGCAGACGCGGGTAGACGAGCGAGTCGACCGAGAAATTGAAGGCGTCGACCTTGATCACGATCGCGTCTTCCAGCCACCGCGAATACCAGAAGAACTTGATGGGGAAACTGAAGTCGACGCCGATACCGCCGGTCGATTCGATGATGCCGAAGCGCAAGGTGAGGAAGGAGAAGCGCTTGGCGAACTGCAGGCTCACCTTCAGCGCATCGCGCGTGACCGTCTGCTTCTGGACGACAGGGTCCCCCGCATTGGGCGGATTGGTCTGCACGAACGTCGTCTCGACGATGCCGCGCGGATCGTCGATGAGCTCAATCAGGTAGTACTTGTCGGGCCGGGGAATCAGCTTGATCCCGAGCGAGTTCTTCGCCTGACCCTGACCGATGAGGTACTCCGCCTTCACCGCGACCTCGGCCTGGAGGCTGGTCAGGCCCTGCGCGAAGTCCGCCACGTCGTCGACCGTCTCAGACACCTTCTGTCCCAGCCGCTCGTCGTTGAGGAGCGCCCCGACCGCGCCCTTGCCCTCTTTCACCTGGCGCGTCACCTCTTCGATGTTGGACAACGAGCGGTCCAGCTTCTCCAGGGACGACTTGAGACTGGCCACGCCCTCTTTGAGGTCGCCCTCATTGCCGCCGATGGCTTGCTTGATGGTCGCCATCACCGACTTCACGTCGGCCGTGGTGGCGTCGAGGTTCTCCACGATGCGTCGAATCGCCGCCGACTCCGACTGGGTGACGCCACGAACGTCTCCGGCGATCACGTCGACGTTGCCCAGAATCGATTTCAGCTGGGTGCTGCTGTCGCGAACGGTGCTGTCCATCGCCGCAGACAAGCTCACCAGGTTGCCCACGATCGCCTGCAGGGACTGGGTGCCAGCATCGCCGCCCAGCACCGTCCGCAGCGAGTACGTGACCGCCTCCACGTCCTTGGCGATGGTCATGAGTGAGCCGAAGACCTGCTCCATGCCCTGGGCATCGACCACCCGGGTGATCTCCCCGCCGTCTGGGATGACCGGGAAGGCCTCTGAGCCCGGGTAGAGGTCGAGCTGGTAGTCGCCCAGCAGCGACTCGCTTCGCTTGGTGAGCGTCGCGTCTTCGTGGAGGACCACGTTGCGCGAGATGCGCATGGTGACCCGCGCGCGCGTCCCCGAGAGCGAGATCTCCGCCACCTCGCCGACGGCGATACCGGCAATCTGCACCCGGCTCTTGCTGGAGAGCCCCGACGCGTCCCGGAACGTCGCGTGCACGGTCATCGCCTCGCGCGCGGACAGCCCGCCCTTCTTCGAGAACGACAAGAACACGAACAGAATCGTTCCAGCGACGAGCACCAACAAACCAACGCGGAACGGGCTGAGGAGCTTCTTCACCTTTGCCCCACTCTACCCGCCATTGTCCGAGGTGCCAGTGCCAGCATCAGTTCTTCCCGAACCACATGGAGAGGAAGTGCTTCAGGGCCGGCTCCTGAGAGTGCCGCAGGGACCGGGGAGGACCTGAGTCAGCGATGACGCCGTTGTTCAAGAACGCGATGTTGTCGGCGACCTTGAAGCTGGAGGCGATGTCATGGCTGATCACCACCGAGGTGACGCCGAGGCGCGCCTTGGCGGCGAGAATCATCTCGTCCACGTAGTCGGTGGTGATGGGGTCCAGGCCGGTGGTCGGCTCGTCGTAGAGCACGACCTTCGGGTCGAGCACGATGGCGCGCGCCAGACCCACGCGCTTTCGCATGCCGCCGGAGAGATCGGCCGGGTACTTGTCTTCCACGCGCTCCAGGCCGACGATGGCGAGCTTCTGGCGCACGATCTCGCGCGCCTCTTCTTCTGAGATCTTCCGGTGCTCCCGCAGGGGGAACGAGACGTTCTCGTACACCGTCATGGAGTCGAAGAGCGCGGCGAATTGAAACACCATCCCGAACTTCTTGCGCACCTTGGCCAGGTCTTGCGGGCCGTAGGGGACGATGTCTTCCCCCTCGATCAACACCCGGCCACGGTCGGGCTTGAGCAGGCCGATCATGTGCTTCATCAGCACGGTCTTGCCGCTCCCGGAGCCGCCCAGGATGACCAGCGTGCTGCCCGCCGGAATCTTGATGTCGATGCCGGACAGCACTTCGTGCGACCCGAATGACTTGTGCAGGCCTTGAATCTCAATCATCGGCGGCGCGGCACCGACGTCCGTCACGGTCGGGTCCATCAGTGCAGGAACACACCGACGATGTAGTCGAGAATGAAGATCGCCAGGGCCGACGACACCATGGCCTGGGTGGTGGCCTGACCGACGCCCTTGGCGCCGCCCGACGCGCCGTAGCCTTTGTAACAAGCGATCAGCGCCACCACGAGACCGAAGACCGCGCCCTTGATGAGGCCCTCGCCCACGTCCTCGGGGTCGAGCCACTGCTGGGTCCGCGCGATGAACGTCCCGGCGGACAGGCCCTTGACCGAGACCGCCACGAAGTACGAGCCGAACATGCCGGCGAGGTCGAACACCAGCACCAGCGCGGGAACCATCATCAAACCCGCGAGCACGCGCGGCACCAGCAGGTACTGAACCGGGTTGACGGCCATCGTCTCCAGGGCGTCGACCTGTTCGGTCACCCGCATCGTGCCGAGCTCGGTGCACATCGCGCTCCCAGCGCGCATCGTCACCATCAGCGCCGACAGCACGGGGGCCAGCTCGCGCGTCACCGTGAGCGCGACGGTGGGGCCCACCAGGCTCTGGGCGTTGAACATTTCGAAGGCGCGGCTCGATTGGTGCGCGAAGACCATGCCCGAGAAGATGCCGGTGAGAATCACGATCACCGTGGAGCCCACGCCGACAAAGTCGAGCTGTGAGAACAGGTTGGCGATTCGGAACGGTGGTCGGAACGTCCACCGCGCGACGTCGATGCCCAGCATCACCACGCCGCCGATGCCGTCGACGAACGAGACCACGCCCTCGCCCACGGACTCCACCGCCTGGCGCCACGCGCGGGGCGGCGCTTGCACTTCGGGCTTGGCAGCGGTGGCCATGGTGCGGCGGCACCTTAGACGCTTTCGGCCCGGGTCGAAACCTACGGAACGAGCACGCGCGGCACCCGGGCGCCCACGCCACAGAGCACTTCGTAGTGCACCGTCTCGCCCAGGTCGGCGAGCTCTTCGGCCGTAATCTCCTCGCGCCCCTGGGGCCCGAGCAAGACCACCTCGTCATGAACGGCCGCGTCGGGAATGGCGGTCACGTCGGCCAGGCACAGGTCCATGGTGACACGTCCCACGATGGGGGCTCGGCGGCCCCGAATCAGCACGTGCGCGCGACTGGAGAATTGCCGCTGGTACCCGTCGGCGTACCCGATGGGCAGCGTGGCCAGGCGGGTCGGTCGGGTCGCCGTCCAGGTGCCGCCGTAGGAGACCGGCGTTCCGGGCGGCACGGTCTTCAGGTGAATGATCCCCGTCTTCCACCTCATCACCCGCTGGAGCTCGGGCTGGCCCGGGAGCCACGGCGAGGTCACAAGGCCGTAGAGCATCAACCCGGGTCGCACCAGGTTGATCTCCGCGGCCTGATGCAGCGCGGGGATCGACAGCGTGCCGGCGGTGTTGGCGAGGTGCCGAAAACGCGGCGCGAAGCCGGCGGCGCGAACGCGGGCCAGCCCTTCCCGGAAGAGCGCGAGCTGCAGCTGGGTGATCGACGCACCCTCCACATCGGCGCTGGCGAGCTGGGAGTAGAACCCCTCCATGGCCAGCCCCGGCGTCGAGCGAAGGAGGGCGAGAAAGTCGGGCAGCTCTCCGGGGAGCACGCCGAGCCGACTCATGCCCGTGTCCATCTTCACGTGCACGTTGAGAGTGGCCCCTGCCCGAACCGCTTCTCTGGAGAACGCCTCCAGGTGCTCGGCGCGAAAGACGGTGGGGGTGAGTTGGTGCGCCACGCACAGCGCGTACCCACCCTCCAGTGAGCCGCCCATGACGAGGATGGGCGCTCTGACGCCGGCACGCCGGAGCTCGATGCCCTCTTCCACCAACGCCACGCCGAGCAGCGCCACGCCCTCGGCCTCCAGCACGCGGGCGACTTGCACAGCGCCGTGCCCGTAGGCGTTCGCCTTCACCACGGCGAGCACCGAGGCGCCTTCCGCCGCTCGCCGCGCCACCCGGAGGTTGTTCTGCAGGGCCCCGATGGAGATTTCGGCGCGGGTCGGCCGAATCGGTTGGTCCAACGCGCGGCGGTGTGGCGTTTCGAACGCGCTGGGGTGGCCGGTTGTACTCATGACAGTGGCCTCGATACCGCGCGACGCACGCGGCGAGAAGTGTTTCGTGTTCCTGTGGAAGTGTGTTCAAGAGCCACGCCAACAATGACGACCCACAAGACCGGCGGCGAAGTCGACACCGATTGCTCGCGATGCAAGATGCTGCTCGCACACACCATTCTCGCCATGGTGGGCCCCAAAATCGCCCGGGTGAAATGCAACACCTGTGGCAGCGAGCACGCCTTTCACGGCGGCGGCGCGGCCGGCGGGCGACGCACCCGGTCCACCAAGAGCGCTTCCGCCAGGGAACCCGCGGCCAAGGCGCGCGTCTCCATCACCGACGTGCTGATGAAGACCGACGTCAAGACGGCGCTGCCCTACGCCCCCGGGACCCGGTTCGTGCTCGATCAACTCATCAACCACCCCACCTTCGGCCTGGGCATCGTGACCGGCGTTCGGGGCGACAAGGTCGACGTGGCGTTCAAGGCGTTCGAGAAGACCCTGGCGCACGCCCGCACCGCCGCCGCGCCGGCGAAAGAAGCTGCGGGTGCGGCCGAACCCGCCCCCGCCACCGGAGCGTCAGCGCCCGGCGTTGAGCCCGCGTAGCCAGGCCCAGAAGCGCTCCATGTCAGGCGGCGTCGGCGCACCCACGTCGATGCTCCACGGGGCGCCGAGCACCAGTCTCGCAGCGTGCAGCGGCGTTCGGGTCAGCGCCGTGTCCGTGGGCGCGGGGGGAAGCTCGCGGAGCCCAGCGGGTCGCTGTCCATACTGGTGATCGAACACCAGGGGGTGCCCGGCGTGTCGCAGGTGAACGCGAATCTGATGCGTTCGGCCCGTGAGCGGGCGGGCCCGGAGCAAGGTGGCAAGCCCCAGGCGCTCCACGGGTTCGAAGGCCGTCGACGCGTCTTTGCCCACGTGGGTGGCGTCGCCCACCCGCATGCGCCCCTTGCGACCGGGCGCCACGGGCACGTCGACCGAGAAGGGCTCTGACACATCGCCGGCGGCGATGGCCAGGTACTCTTTTTGCGCAGCGCGGGTCTCGAACACGGCGTTGAGCCCCCGGTGCGCCTCGGCGTCGGTGGCGAAGAGCAGCACGCCCGAGGTGTCTTGATCGAGGCGGTGAACGACCCACACCGGCCGCCCCAGCTGCGCCTCCAGCAGGGCCCGAACGGACCCCGTGCGGGCATCGCGCGAGGGAATCACCGGGACGCCGGGGGGCTTATCGACCGCCACCCACCCCGCCCCTTCGCCCAGAATTCTCAGGGTCACCGTAATTCGAGCGGCTCAATCACCGAGACGTTCCCATACTGCGCCAGCGGCGCCTGGAGTTGCTCGGCGTTTCCGACGCAGACGATCACCCGCTCCTCATCGAACAGGTGGTCGGCGGCCGCCTTCTTCGCCGCTTCGCGTGAGACCGCCATCACCTTCTCCCGGAAGCGGGCGACCGCGTCTTCGGGCAGGGAGAACAGCACCTGATCACACAACGCCCCCAGCACCGCTTCGTTCGTCTCCAGCCGCGACGGGTACATGCCGCACAGGTAGCGCTGAACGGAGTTCATTTCGGCCGGCGTGGGCCCGCCCTTCTTCATCTTCGCCACTTCGGCCAGAGCCACGTCGATCAACGTCTTCACCCGACTGGTCTCGGTGAAACTGGAGACGACGAAGGCGCCCGCGGCGCCGAGGGACTCGTTGTGACAGCCCGCGCCGTACGACAGCCCCCGCTTGACGCGAATTTCCCGCACCAGTCGCGAGGTGAAGCTGCCCCCGAGCGCCGTGGAGGCCACGGTCAGCGGGTACGCGTCGGGGTGCCCCCGCTTCAGTCCGCGGGCGGCCACGCGAACCTGCACCTGCGTCTGCTCGGGCTTGTTGACGACGATGACGTCGCCGTTGCGCGCCACGCCGCTCCAATCAGGCACGGTGGCGGCGGCGTGGTTCGGTGCGCTCCAGCCCGAGAAGAACCGGTCCACCACCTTGAAGGCGGCGTCGGGGTCGATGGCGCCGATGATGAACAGGTGTCCGCCAGCCGGGCCGGCGTGCCGTTGGTGGTACGCCACGAGATCGCTGCGTTTGAGGGCGGTGATCCCGGCGCGGCTGCCGCTGGCGTCGTGCGCGTAGGGGTGCGTGCCGAACATGGCGGGCCCGAGCGCGTGATCAGCCAGCGTACCGGGGTCGTCGAGGTCGTTCTGCAGCTGGGCCAGGGTGCGTCGCCGGGTCAGCTCCAGCTCGGCCTCGGGAAAATCGGGCGACGAGAGGATCTGCGAGAACAGCTCCATCATCGGCTCGAACTGGTGGGTGGGCGTCGAGAGCACCGCGCCGAACACGTCTTCGCTGGCGAACCCACCCATGGTCGCGCCAACGAAATCGAGCGCGTCGGAGATCTCGTTCGCGGAGCGGCCGGCGGCGCCGCGGCGAAGCAGCCGGGCCGTGAAGTCAGCCTGGCCGAAGAGGTTCTCAGCGTCGAGCGCCGCGCCACCGCGCCGGGAGTAGCGCACCGCCACCATCGGGAGAGGGCCGCGGTAGCCGACGTGCACAGTCAACCCGTTCTTGAGCACCCGCCGCTCCAGACTGGGCAAGGCGATGGGGCGAAAGCCCGCTGCGGTGGCCTTCTTCATGACGCCACCTCGGTCGGCCGGAGCGTGACGACGGAGCGCTGAGTGGGCGCCAGGTATTTCCGGGCCGCGGCGTGGACATCGTCGACGGTGATCGCCTGGTAGCGCGCGGGCAGCGCCAACCCCTCGCGCCAGTGGCCGAGGAACATCTCGTAGGTGCCGAGCGCGTGGGCGCGCCCGCTGTGCGTGGACAGCTCGCGCAGCTGGTGCACGAAGAGGTTGTTTTTCGCCTTCTCCAGCTCGCGGGCGTCGATGCCCTTCTCGCGGATCTGCTGTAGCTCAGCGTCGAGCGCTTCCTCCGCCCGCCTGGGGTCGGCGCCGTTGGCCAGTTCGAGCGAGATCACGAACGCGCCGGGGTCGACCCGCCAGGTCCAGTCGACCGAGATGGACACCGCCGCCTCCTGCTCGAACACCAGACGTTTCACCAGCCGGCTCGATTGGCCCACGGAGAGCACGTACTGCAGCAGATCGAGCGTCAGGGTGTCGGGGTCGGTGGCTCGGGGACCTCGCCAGGCGGACATCAGCGACGGCGCCTGGGCCGGGTGATGAATCTCGGCGCGCCGCTCGCCCTTCTGCTCAGGCTCCGCGTCGAGGACGGGCAAGGGCTTGGGGCCGGGCCGAATGTTGCCGTAGCGTTTCTTCACCAGGGCCAGCGCCTCGTCGGGGTCGAAGTCGCCCGCGATGAAGAGCGTGGCGTTGTTGGGCGCGTAGTACGTCGAGAAGTACTCGAGGCACGCGTCGCGGGAGATGGCCTCGATGTCCCGCTGCCAGCCGATCACCGGCCAGCGGTACGGGTGCGCCTTCCACACCAGGGTGGACAGCTCTTCGTCCAGCATGCCGGCGATCTCGTTATCCACGCGCAGCCGACGCTCCTCCAGCACGACCTGGCGTTCACTCTCGAGCATCTTGGGCGTGACCATCAGCGAGCGCATGCGATCGCTCTCCAGGTCCAGCACCACGTCGAGCGCGTCGGCGGTGCAATCTTCGTAGTACACGGTGAGATCGGTCGAGGTGTAGGCGTTGGAAGAACCGCCGCTGCCCTCGAGCACGCGGTCGAATTCACCCGGGCCGTACTTCTTCGCACCGTTGAACATCATGTGTTCGAACAGGTGGCTGATGCCGGTGATCCCGGGGCGTTCATTGCGCGAACCGACGCGGAAGAACGTGTAGCAGCTGAGCGTGGGGACGCTGGGGTACGGAATCAAGCGCACCTGCAGGCCATTGGAGAGGCGGTGCTCGATCACGGAGTCCGCGACCTCCTGCATCGAGGGGTGAACCGTGGGCTTGGCTGGTCTGGGCATCAGGGGTTCCTGGGGGCGTGACGATTCAAGAAGTCGAGAAGCGGGGCGAAGACGTCAACCGGTGCCGCGTCGCCCATAATCAGATCCATGTGACCGTAATCTCTCGCCGCGCCATTCGCTCGAGAAACAAGGCGCCACTCCTTCGGGCCTCCCAGCGCCCGGTAGGCGTCTTTGGGGCCGGCGGGGATGACGAGGCGATCGAGCTGCCCCGCCATCACCATCACCGGCCTCGTCACCGACGCCAGGGCACGCTTGAAGTCGATCGCGCCGTCGGCCGAGGTGAACTTTCCCGACCCCAGAATCGACGACACCTGCATCGCCACGCCGCCGGCGATGTCGGCCGCGCCGTACTGGAGCAGGCCCTGGAGCACGGCATCGGGCGTGTTGTCCGGCACGCGAATGACCCGGGAAAGAATGGAGTCTCGCGAGGCGTACTCGATCGGCAGCGCGAGGATGGCCAGGGTCGACGTGGGCACCGGCCAGGTCGGCCGCAACAGGCGGGGCCCAAAGGCGAGCAACGCGTTGCCCAGGCGGCTGCCGAAGTCGCCCCGCGTGGGAGACCCCAGCGTGACCACGGCGTTCATGCCCTGCCCGCCCGTGGCCAGGTACGCGTAGGCCACCATGCCGCCCATGCTGTGCCCGACGTAGTCGACCGCCGGCACGTGAGCGCTGCGGCGAATGAAGGCGATGGCCGACGGCACGTCGTGCTGCCAGAAGGCGTCGAAGGTGAAGTCAGCGGGGCGACCCGCCGCTTCGTCGGGCCCCTGGGACTCACCGGTGGCACGCAGGGACAAGGTCCACGCCTCGCGCCCCCGGGCGTTGAGCCAGCGGGCGAGGCTGTGGCGCTCGTCCATGTCCATGTTGCGTTCGTTGGCGGAGATGCCCGAGACCAGCAGCACCGGCAAGCCAGACGGCTGGCCGGGCACCGGGTACTGGGTGAGCGAGAGCTCCCACCCATCGTCCGTCTTGATTCGATGTTGGACGGCGGTGGGCGCCCGCGGCACGAAATGAATGGCCGCGCACGAAGTGGCGCACAGCGCGATGAGGGCGAACGCCGACTTCACGGAGCGTCCTCCAGCGGGTCGAGAAAGCGCCTCACCGTCGGGCCGAGATCGCTGGCCACGCCTCGCCCCAACAGCAGCGACAGGTGCGTGTAGTCCTCCCCCAGGCCGTCGGCGCGGCTCAACGCGCGGAGCACCACCCGGGCCGAAGCCCGGTCCTGCAGAGGGACTGAGAACTCGGCCGGCGCAACCGCGTCGGCTTGCGGCAAGAACAGCAGCACCGGCGCGTGAAGGCGCGCCCACCGGGCGCCCAGCCGTTGCCCATTCTCGAAGATCACGTCGCCAGTCTCGGCCCAGGACACGAGCGCATCGGCCACGCGCGCGGGAATGCCGCGCACCAGACCCGCCCGAGCCGCCGCCACGGCGCCGGGCGCGAACCGCCCCCCCTCAAGGAGCAGGAGGTTGAACGCGTGGCGACCGCGCTCGCTCGCCCACAAACCGTCGAACGCGACGTGCTCGGACAAGGTGCGCAGGAACAGCCCCGCCGAACGATCGGGTTCGACGGGCGTGGAGAGGGCAATCACCTGGTGGAGCGAGATGTCACCCGCCAGCCCGGCCATCGCGAGCGCTCCAGCGTACCCATGGGCCACGAGGTCGAACACGGGGTGGCCGTCACCGCGGACCGCGCGGGCGATGGCGCGCATGTCGTAGCGCACCACGCCTTCCAGCGGCGGGGTGGCCGCCAGGGCCTTCGCGGGGCGTTGGCCGCGGACCTCGGCCACGTACACCGTGCGACCCAGCTCGTTGAGCAGCCCCACCCACCCGGCGGCGGAGAAGGCGAACGCGCCACGGTCGACGCCGAAATCGGCCACGCAGATCACCGCGGGCGCCGCGCGGTCCTCGGCGTGGGGGAGGTACCGGGTCAATCGCAGCGCCTGACCGTCCTCGGCTTCAAGCTCGAGGGTGTGCACGTGCGCCCACGGCGCGGCCACGATCGCCGCGGCCACCCACCCCAGCGCGTTCACAGGTCGACGACTCCGGCCTTGAGCGCGGCCACCACGGCTTCCACGTGCGAGTTGACGCCCATCTTTCGGTAGATGTGCCCCAGGTGGGTGCGCACGGTGCGTCGTTCGATGGAGAGCACCCGACCGACCTCGGCGTTGCTCAGGCCCTTGGTGACGAACTGAAGGACCTCCAGCTCCAGGGGAGAGAGGCCCCAGGGGTTGGGCGTGGCCACCTTCTGCGCGCGAACCGAATCGAAGTAGTTCCAGAAGCGCCGGGCGATGCCCGCTTCAATCACCACGCCGCCGTCCAGCACTTCGAAGACGGCCGCGCGCACTTTTTCGGGGCCCACCCGTTTGACGAGATAGCCGGCGGCACCGGCCTGAATCGCTTCGTACACCTTCCGCTCGTCGTCGAAGGTGGTGAGGATGAGCACCTCGATCTGTGGCGCCGCGCGCTTGACGCGTCGGGTGACCTCGATGCCGTCACACCCGGGCAGCTCCAGGTCAACAATCGCCACGTCCGGGCGGGCCTGCACGATGCCCGCCGCGCCCTCCTCTCCATCGGCGGCGGTTCCCAGGAGCTCCAGGTCGGGAAACTCCCCCAGCGCCCGCACCAGGAGTTTCAGAATGGGCACCTGATCTTCGACGATAAAGATCTTCGCCTTCGCTCCGTCGCTCATCGCTTCGAGGAGAATAGCGGAATCAGCTTCCGCTCCCTGCCACTTTCGAACCACGAGTCGAACAACTGCTCGTCGCCGCTGCGCACGTCGGCCACCCGAATGCGGTGCTTTCCCGGCGGCACGGCGAGCCCACGCACGGCGCTGGCGCAGACGCGCACGTTGTCGACGTACACCCGCACCACGCGCTGGGTGTCGACGGTGAGATAGCCGCCCCCGTGATCAGGCGGGTCGTAGCAGTCTTCCGCCGGCGCGGCGGGGGCCGGGCGCGGCGGGGGCGCGGGCTTGGGCGCGGGGCGAGGACGCGAGGTGATGGGCGCCGGCCGGTACTCGGCCGCGGGAGGCAGTTCGGAGCTCGCCCACTTGGTGGCCACGATCAGTCCCGCCACCGCGAGCAGCACCAGCCCCGTGGTGATCGCCCACCACTGCACGCGCCCCGGCGTCGGGTTGTGAAACGTCGGAATGTCGGGCGGCTCTTCCGGAATGGGGACGTCAGTGGCCTGCGTATCCGCGGCGCCGGGCGCCGGTCGAGCCGGTGGCCTGGGGTTGGAGCGCTGTTCCTTCGGTCCGGGGATCGGCGCGCGAGACAGGCCCGCGGTGACGGCGAGCCCGACCGACTCGGAAAAATCCTCGACCGCTTTGACCCGCTTCATCGCCCCGGTGGACATCGCCTCGTTGGTCATCGCCGCGCTCTGGGCGACCGCGGCCACCGGCGCCGCCCACCGCTCTGCCGTGGTGGGGGACTCGGCCAGCACCTCCTCCGGCATGATCGGCTGCGCGGGAGTCATCTCCAACGTCTCGGCCGTCGGGTCGACCTCTCCGCCGGAGAACAGGGGGCGAACCGAGATCAGCTCCGACCGCTCGCGCGCCAGCAGGGGCGTGGCTCCGGTCACGTCGGTGAGCTTGAAGGCCTCGCCGAATGGCACCGCGGTCGACGTCGCCAGCTGAACCTCGTTGGGGAACAGCGCCTTGAGCGCCTTGCGCTGCTCGTCGGGCGCGGGGGTCCCTCCCGAGTGCGCCAGCACGTCGCGAAGGGCGGCCGAGAACTCGAGGCAGCTCTTGTAGCGGCGCTGGGGCGTGACTTCGATGGCCCGCAGCACAATGGCGTCGAGTCGGGAGTTGATCCGCCGGTCGATGCGGGACGGCGGCAGGGTGCGCTCGTGGCGAACGCTGATGGTGGCGTCCGCCGCCGAAGGCAGCCGCAGGGTCAGCAATTCGTACGCGATCACCCCCAGCGAGAACGCGTCGCTCTCTGGCGTGGGGATGTCGCCCTTGGTCACTTCGGGCGCCCGGTAGGCGCTGCGCCCGGCCCGCGCGAAGGCCTTGGACAGCGCCGGAGACGCTCGCAGGGCCGCGAGGGCGCCGAAGTCGGCGATCGCCACCCCGCTCGCCTCAGGCACCAGGACGTTGCCGGGCGTCAGCGCGCCGTGCGCCACCCCGACCCGGTGCGCCGCGTCGAGAATTTCGCCCAGCGTGATCAACCACGAGAGGATCAACGGCACCGACACCACGGCGTCCTTGGTGTTGAGCCGGCTCAGCACCTGGCCGAGGCTCAGCCCGCCGACGTCGAGCCGCACGGTCGCCAGCCGATCAGAGATGAAGCCAATGTCGACCCAGTGGGCCACGCCGGGGTGTGCCACCGCCCGCATGGCGTCAGCGTTGTCGTAGAGCGTGCGAGCGTAGGCGCGATCAGACGTGGTCTGGTGAAACAGCTTCACCACCACGTCGGCCCGGCCATCGCGTTCGGCACGAAACAAGTCCGCGAGTTCGCCCGGCTCTAACCGCGCGAGAAGCCGGTATGTGGCAGGCATCAGCGACTGGCCTTCAGCACCGCGTCCAACTGAAACCCGCACCACACGCAGGATGATCCACGCGAGCCCGCCGGAAGCTCCAGGGTGCATCCGGGGCATCGCCGGCGTGATCGGTGAGCCCCCTTGTCGCTCGCGGTCTTCCCTCGCTTGCCCTGCACGGAGAGGGCGGCCGTCAGATCGGAGACGCTGCGTCGAAGGCGCGCCTCCAGCTGTTTCATGCGAAGTTCAAGATCCTCGATGCGTGCGTTCATGCGCGCGCGCTCGTCGTCACCCAGGGGTCGCCGGTTTCGGGACTGCATGCGTTTTCAAGCGTGCCATGCAATGGTGACGAAAGGAAACTCTTGGAACCGCTTCACGCCATCGTCAAACGCCCGGTTGATCGGGCTCGCGCTCTCGAAACCGCTGCTCGCGCCCGTACGGTGCTGGCCGATGAAGACGTCGCGCGCTCGATCACCAACGGAACCCCGCGGAGTGACACGTCGCGCGCTCGACAGATGTTCGTCAATCGCAACCTCCACATGGGGGCGATTGAGCTCGTCGGCTTCGACATGGACTACACGCTGGCCATCTACCACCAGCGGCGCATCGAGCAGCTCTCCTTCGACATGACGGTGGAGCGGCTGATCAGCGCCTACGGGTACCCGGCCGAGCTGCGGAGCCTTCCCTATGATCACCAGTTTGTGATGCGCGGACTGTTCGTCGACAAAACGCACGGGAACCTGCTCAAGATCGACCGCTACGGGCGCGTGGGCCGGGCCTTCCACGGCCGCCGCAAGCTCCCCAACGATGAACTCGATCGCCTGTATCACAACGAGCGAATCCGCCTGAAGAACCCCGAGTACGCGTGGATCGACACGCTCTTCGCGCTCCCCGAGGCCTGCCTCTTCGCCGGGGTGATTGATCTGTTCGAGTCGACCCGCAACGTGCCCCTGCACTTCGCCAAGCTCTACGACGACATTCGCTCGGCCATCGACGCGGTCCACCGCGACAACACCTTGAAGGCCGTCATTCGCAAGGACATCGGCCACTACATCTACAAAGACGCCGAGCTCGGCCCGGCGCTCCACAAGTTGCGGTCGGGCGGAAAGAAGCTCTTCCTCCTCACCAACTCGCTGTGGGACTACACCAACGCGGTGATGGGCTACCTGCTCGACGGCGTGGTGCCGGAGTACCCCACGTGGCGAAACTACTTCGACTACATCATCACCGGCGCCGCCAAGCCGGACTTCTTCTCTGAAGCCCACCCCTTCCAGACCATCGACACCACCACCGAGGCCAACACCCGGCTGGGCGAAGCCACCACGCTGGAGCGTGGACGCGTCTACCAGGGAGGCAGCCTGGGGGCCTTCGAGCGCATGACCGGCCACGGCGGCGAGCGCGTGCTGTACGTGGGCGATCATATCTACGGCGACATTCTGAAATCGAAGAAGACGTCCATGTGGCGCACCTGCATGGTGGTGCAGGAGCTGGAGGACGAGATCAACTACACCGAGGAGCGCCTGGAGGAGATCGACGCGTTGGCGGAGATTGAACAGCTCCGCACCCGGGTCGACGACGCCGTCAGCGTCCGCAAGCTGGCGCTCAACTCCACCGAGCGAAAGCTGGAACGGCTGGCGCCGAACGACGCCACCCGGCCGGTGCTGGAAGAAGAGAAGAAGGTCTACAAACTGGAGCTGGAGCGAACGCGCCGCGCACTCAAAGAATGCTCGGAGATCAGCGACGCCCTGGAGACTGAGATCGAGTCCGGCTTCAACCCGTACTGGGGCCTGCTCTTCAAGGAAGGAAACGAAAACAGTCGATTCGGAGAGCAGGTGGAGCAATACGCCTGCATCTACACCAGCCGCGTCTCCAACTTCGTCGCCTATTCCCCCATGCAATTCTTCCGCGCGCCTCGAGATCTGATGCCGCACGAACGCGCAGGCGCGTCAGCGGGTAAGCTTTCCCCTCTGGGATCCGAAGGCCTGCCCAAGGGCGCCAACCGCGCCGAGTAGCGCGGCCACTACACGTCGAAGACGTACCAGCGAATGCCGGTGCTCCGGGTGACGTGGGTCAGCACCCCACCCCGCGCGGCCAGCCATTCGAAGACGCCCGACGCTTTCACCACCACCCGCCTGCGGCACACGCGGAAGGCCTCATCGAGCTGCTCGGGGGTCAGTGGTTCGTGGTGGGCGAAGGTCCGCAGCAGCTCGAACGCAGGCGTGGCGCGTCGCGCCGTGCGGAACATGGGGTCGAAGTACACGACGTCCACCGACTTCGACGGAAGGCCCCGCAACCGCGCCAGCGACTCTCCAGCGGAGACATCGATCGGCGCGCGACCCGGCGGGGGCCGGAGGCGAATCGACTCCGCCCCGAGAAACGCCAGCGGCACCGACGTGTCGACGGCGGTCACCTGGCCGTGCGGGCCGGCGATGTGTGCGAGGACCCAGGTGTCAGCGCCCAGACCGAAGGTGCCGTCGAACACCACGTCGCCGCGCCGCACGCCTCCGACGGTGAGCAACGGATCCTCCACGAAGCCGCCCGCCACGCGCTTGGCGCGCAGCTCACCCATGCCGAGCGAAAACCGGAGCGTCCCGGCACGACTGCGCAGGGCCCACCCGGTCGCGCCGTACACCGCGACCACCTCGGCCCGGGTCTCCAGCCAGTCATCGATGCCGACCTTTTTCGGGCGCTCGAGGTACGGCAGGCCCCAGCGCTGCGCCGCGTCGCGGGCGAGGCGCACGGCGTCGGGGTGCAGCGAACCCGACACGGTGACCGCGAACGGCCACCGCAGACTCAGGGCAGCCCTCCGTCGAACGAGGACACGATCTGGTCCACCGTGTCGTAGGCCCTGTCGTCCGCGGCCACGAAGCCGTTGTACCCGAGCGGAGCCAGCATCTGGCGGCCCTCCGGGTGGCGGGTGTCGAGCGCCAGCAGCGCTTCGGACACGGCGCCCGCTGCTTCGGCCGGGAAGTCCGGCCGCGCGGCCAGAATGTCGCGAGGTGTGCGGGGCGTCTTGGCGATAATCCGGAAGGAGAGCGGGTCGATTCCCCTCGAGACGTGCAGCGCGCTGATCGCGCCCTGGTAGGTGGCGCCCGCCGCCACCCGCCCCTCGTAGACCGCGAGCAGGACCGCCTCGTGGTTCCCCAGGAACTCCACGCTGGAGAAGTAGCTGGCGGGGTCGATGCGGCGATCGCGCATCAGCTTCAGCGGGTAGAGGTAGCCGCTGGCCGAGGCCGGGTCCACGAAGGCGA
Organism: uncultured Myxococcaceae bacterium; assembly: GCA_964522795.1. Classification (GTDB taxonomy): domain Bacteria; phylum Myxococcota; class Myxococcia; order Myxococcales; family Myxococcaceae; genus CAZFXD01. The sequence continues at coordinate 5,300 of CAZFXD010000046.1, read as the reverse complement.
AGGATTGGCCTTTGAGATCGTCGAGCGTGTGGATGGGCGACGAATCCTTCACCAGCACGTAGCCGGGCGTGGTGAACGAACCGCCGGCGATGGGCGACACCAGCGGCGTCACGCGCGAGCGGGCGCGCGCCTTGGCGTAGGCGTATGGGCTCAAGAACGCGAGGTCGAACTCTCCCGAGGCGAGGCGATCGATGGTGTCGTCGTACGAGGCCCCCACCACCGCCGTGACGGGCACGTGGAGAATTCCCGACAGGTACTCGGTCACCCCGTGCAGGTTCGCCTTCAGTGTCTCGGGCTTGAGGTGCGGCGTCACCCCCACCGTGAGGCCATTCTTGCTCAGCAGGTCGCTCAGCTTGACCTTGAAGGTCACGGTCGCGCTCTTGCGCGGGATCGGCCTGGGCGCCGGCAACAGCGCCGGCCCACACCCCAGCAGCATGGCGCACCCGAGGGCCAGGACTCTCATGCGGGGGCGCTCCGGGCGGCCACCACGCGATTTCGGCCCGTTCGCTTGGCCGCGTAGAGCGCTTGATCAGCGGCATGGAGCGTGGCGTCGGCGGTGGCGCCATCTTCCGGGAAGGTGGCGACGCCCACGCTGACCGAGATCCGCTGTGGCCATTTGGTGCTCTCGCGGTTGCAGCGTTCTTCCACCGCGGCGCGCACCCTCTCTCCGACCTGAATGGCCTCGGTCTTGGACGTCTCGGGCAACAGCAGCGCGAACTCCTCGCCCCCGTAGCGCGCCAACATGTCGGTCGCCCGCAGGCCCTGTCCCAGCGCGGCCGCGATTTCACGCAGCAGCGTATCGCCGGCCGGGTGGCCCAGCGCGTCGTTCACCTTCTTGAAGAAGTCGACGTCCACCATCACCACCGACACCGGACGGTTGGTGCGCCCCGCTCGCAGAAACTCGGTCTGCAGCGCCTCGTGAAAGCGGCGGTGGTTGAAGACCCCCGTCAGCCCGTCGGTGACGGAGAGCTGCTGCAGCTTGCTATTGGCGTCGGAGAGTTCGCGCGTTCGATCGGCCACCGTGCGTTCCAGGTTGGCCCGCTCGGCTTCCAGGCTGGCGGCCATGCGGTTCACCATCTCGGACAAGTCGGCCAGCTCGCGGGCCCGCAACGGTGGCACCCGGGAATGCAGGGCCCCTTCACCGATGCGACGAACGGACTGCTGCAGAGTTCGAATAGGCCGCGTCACCATGCGCTCCAGGCCCACGTACAAGACCAGCCCCATGGCGATGAACACGATGAAGGCGATGCCTGTCCACAGCCGGCGCATGCGCTCGGCGGCGGCCTCGGCTTCTTTCAAGGAGTAGCGGGCGGCTACGGTCGCCCAGCGGAGCGCGGACCTCGCCGGCGCCGCGACCCGGAGCGCGTCCCCCTCGATCTTCCAGATCGGGCTGTCGGAGCGTATCGCCTCGTTGAGAAATTCGTCGTTCAGCACCGTGTTGAACTGCTCCGGGTCGCTGTGCGCGACCACCCGCGCGTCGTCGTCGACCACCATCAGCTCGAGCAGCTCGGAGCCGCGGCTGACGTCGTAGAGGTGCGCCACCAGGGTGTCGAGCCCCGCGTGATCGTTCTGCGCCACGTAGAGCGCCACCGACACGCCAAAGGACTCGAGCAGCTCCACGCCTCGAACGCGCTCGTCGTTCAGCTCGTCGCGGCGCTCTTCTTCGGCGCCGAAGTACGCGAGCGACATGATGCCGAGCGCGACCGCGCCGGGCACCAGAATCGTCAGCTGCGCTCGTAGACTCAGACTCACTGCGGTTCCGCCGACCTCCGTGAACCCGACGCGGCCGGCGTCAGGGGCAGTCGGATTCGACGGCTACGGGTGCGGGTGCGCGTTGTCGGCCACAGCCGGTGCGCGCCGCACCTTGTGCATGTCAGCCACGGCCACCGACTGATTTCGGCCGTGCCGTTTCGCAACGTAGAGGCATTGATCGGCGAGGTCCACAAGGGCCTGACGATCGGTCGTTGATTCGGGGAAGGTCGAAACCCCCAGCGAGAGCGTCACCCGCAGTGGCCCCTGCTCGGTCTGGAAGACGTGCTTGGCGATGGCCTCACGAATGCGCTCGGCGATGACCTTGGCCCCCCGCTCATCCGTCTCCGGCATGATCAGCGCGAATTCCTCTCCGCCGTAGCGCGCCACGATGTCGGTGTCGCGGGCCTGCTCCTTGAGCAGGCGGGCCACGCCCTTGAGCACCAGATCGCCCGTGGGGTGCCCCCAGGTGTCGTTGACGCTCTTGAAGTGATCGATGTCGGTGAGAATGAGCGACACCTTGCGGCCGTAGCGCCGCGCCTGCGAGACGGCTTCGTCGAAGCGCTGCTGAAAGGTCCGGTGGTTGAGGAGCGAGGTCAGCCCGTCGGTGGTGGCCATCGTCTCCATCTGCTCGAACAGCTGCGCCCGCAGCACGGCCTGCGCGGCTTGAATGGCCATCACCTCCAGCATCCGGAGCGCGTCGCCATCAAACGCGCCTTTGCGCCGCGAGCCCGCCACCAGGGTGCCCAGAATCCGGTTTCCGGCCGAGAGCGGGAAGATCTTGAGCGACGCCAACCCGCGCACCTGGGTGTCGTCATCGAAGATCACCTGCTTGTCCATCGCCGAAGCTTCGCGGCCCGGCAAGGGCGCGCCGTACCGCACCACGTTGGCGACCAGGCCGTTGTTGTCGGGGAACCGCTGGCCTTCCAGGGCCCGCCCCGGCGTGGTGACGCCGGTCATCCGCGCCACGCGGTGCCAGCGCTTGCCGTCCTCCTCCTGCACCAGAGTCACCGCGCAGAAGTCGAGCGTGGCGATCTGTCGCGCGGACTCCAGCACCGCGAGGAAGACCTGGTCGGGAGAGCTGGCTCGGTTCAATTCCTCAATCGCGCGGAAGAACCGCTCTTTCTCATCGCGATTCTTGCGGATGTAGTTGAGCACCCGCTCGATCTCGATGGCGCGCAGCACCTGCGCCGCCGCGGTGGCGAGGAACCGCTCGTCGGTATCGGAGAACCCTTCGGGCGTGAGCCGGTCCGCCACCACCACGCCGCGGACGATGCCGCCGTGCTCGGTGATGGGAACCGCAAGAATCGACCCCACCGTCGGCCCCAACTCCTCGTACCAGGTGACGCCCTTCACGCCGCGTTCGGACATCAGGCGCACCGGCTGGCCGCGCTTGAGCAGCGCCCCCACCACGCCCTCGGCCGCCGAGAACCGCTCGCGCTGCACGCGATCGGACAGGGAACGGCAGTCGTACAGCTTGAGCGAACGATCGTCGGCCCCGAGCAGGAAGACGGCGGCGGTGTGCGTTCGCAGCGCGGTCTCCACCAGGTCCAGCGTCTGCCCCACGCTGCCTTCGACCTCTTTCACCGAGGCCAGCAGCCACTTCTCATCGTCTTTCACGCCCGGAAACGACGCCTGTGAACCGGAGCTCACCAGCCGGAAGGTGCGCGCCCGCTCTTCCACTTCCTTCAGCCGAGCTTCCACCGCGTGAAGCTCGCGCCGACGGGCTGCCGCCACGCGGGTGGCGAGCACCACGTGGTAGAGCACCCCGAAGAGCACCAGGAACACCGCGTGGGTCAGAAACTCGGTCGCGCTGGTGTTCAACGACACCAACGCGTCGAACAAGATGGCGCTGCCCAGCAAGGTGGCCGCGGCGGGGCGGCTAAGGAACGTCACCAGGAACGCGGTCAACAGGTAGACGATGGGGAAGAACGAGGGCCCGAAGATGGCCACCGTGGCGAACGCCAACCCCACCAACGTCCCGCCGAACTCCAGCTCGTCCCGCAGGTACATGGGGGCGCCCGAGGCCTGGCGGCGCACCCGGCGCACGGTGCTCATGGTCACGCCCAGCAGCAACAGGGTGACCGCAATGAGCTCCCACTTCCCCGCGCGCTCAAGGCGGTGAAACTGATTGGCCGCGAGCAACGCGAACACGAACACCACCGAGAGCGGTGGGAAGGCCAGGGCCACCCACGCCGCCGCGCGGGCGGGCGACGGTCGCAGCAGTCCAACGGCTCGCAGACGTCCAGCGCTGATCGCCGTCATTTCGGCTCCACGGTCATGACAAGTTCATCGGGTTTCACAAAACCAAGCTCTTCGCGAATCGCCCGCTCCTGGGCGCGCTTGTCGGTGCGAATGAGCGCGATGTCTTTGCGGATGGCCGCGTTGTCAGACCGCAGCTTCTGGTTGCGGGCCTTGAGCGCGTCGATGTCTCGCGACAAGCGCAGCGACCTTCGAAAGCCACCCTCCTGAGAGGTTGACCACGCCGCGAGAACGAACGCCGCCGCGACACACCCCCACAGCCATCGCCGACGCGTTTCCATGAGCTGGTCGAAGGTACCAGCGAGGTTTGATGCAGCAAGAAAACTGCTGCAAGCCTGTAGCAGAACTGCACACTGCGCCGCACGTTGGGCGCGGCGATCGCACCTGGGCGTTTTCCGCTGGATTTTTCACGGCCCCGGCCGCTTGACCGCGGGCAACCGCGCGCGTTTTTTCGTTGAAAACAGGCGCCGTGAGGAACAGAACCGCGCCATGGCCAAGGACACTCTCTCCGTCACCGACAACCGCACCGGCAAGACCTACGAACTCGCAATCGAGAATGGTTGCGTCCGTTCCATGGACCTCCGGCAGATCAAAACCAACGCCGAAGACTTCGGGCTGATGACGTACGACCCGGCCTTCCTCAACACCGCGAACTGCAAGAGCACGATCGCGTTTATCGACGGCGACAAGGGCATTCTCGAGTACCGCGGGTACCCCATTGAACAGCTCGCCGAGAAAGCCTCGTACCTCGAGGTGGCGTACCTGGTGATGAACGGCGAGCTGCCCACGCAGACGCAGCTCGACGAGTTCACCCACCTCGTGACGCACCACACCTACGTGCACGAGAACCTGAAGAACTTCATGGATGGGTTCCGCTACGACGCCCACCCGATGTCGATTCTGGCCTCTACCGTGGCGGCGCTGTCGAGCTTCTACCCCGACGCCAAGAACGTGAAGGACAAGAAGACCCGCCGCATGCAGATGATTCGGCTCATCGCCAAGATGCCGACGCTGGCGGCGTTCGCGTACCGACACAGCCAGGGGCTTCCGTACGTGTACCCGGACAACGAGCTGTCGTTCTCGGGCAACTTCCTCTCCATGATTCGGAAGATGGGCGAAGCCAAGTACAAGCCCAACGCGACGCTCGAGCGCGCGCTCGACGTGCTCTTCATTCTGCACGCCGACCACGAACAGAACTGCAGCACCACCGCCACGCGGCTCGTCGGTTCGTCCGAAGTGGACCCCTACTCGGCCGTGGCGGCCGGCATCACCGCGCTCTACGGACCGCT
>CAZFXD010000045.1:3411-22980 GCA_964522795.1 uncultured Myxococcaceae bacterium | reverse complement strand
CCCCGGTGGACCTGGTGGTGAGAACTTCTGGTGAGATGCGGGTGTCGAACTTTCTGCTCTGGCAAGCGGCCTATGCAGAATTCGTCTTCACCGAAACGTTGTGGCCTGATTTCCGCGTGCCGGCACTGGTGGAGTGCCTGGGCCGGTTTCAGGAACGAGAGCGCCGATTCGGGCTCACTTCCGCGCAGCTCCGCGCCGCCGGTACGTGACCGACAAGAACAAGAACCTGCTGCTTCGCGTGGTGACGGCGCTCGTGCTGCTCCCGGGCGTTTTGTGGCTGCTGTACTCGGGCGGTTTCCCCGCCTCGGTGCTCCTCGGCATCGCCGCCGCGCTCTGCACCCACGAGTACCTCACCATCACGCTGAAGAAGCTGGACGCGATGGCCTGGCTCTGTGTCGTCACCACCCTTTCGATGCCCAACCTGGTGATGTGGGTGCCGTACGAAGCGGCCTCGGCCGTGTGCGCGCTGGGCGGCGCGCTCTTCTTCTTCAGCTGGACGTGGCATTTGATTCGCGGGCCGCTGGAAGAGGCGCCCCTGCGGTCCGCGCACCACCTCACGGCCGTGGTCTACGGGGGCACGGGCATGACCGCCCTGGCCGCGCTCCGAAACCTGCCCGACGGGTTCTGGTGGGTACTGTGCGCGCTGGTCATCACCTGGGCCAACGACACCTCGGCGTATTTCGCCGGGCGTTTTCTGGGCAAGCACAAGCTGTACGAAGAGGTCAGCCCCAACAAGACGTGGGAAGGCTTTGCCGGGGGCTTCGTCGGTTCCATCGGCGGGCTGTTCATCGTGCGTGCCTTCTTCTTCCCTTCCATGCAGGTGGTCGACTGCCTGGTCCTTGGAGCCCTGGGGGGCACGCTGGGGCCCATCGGCGACCTGTGCGAATCGATGCTCAAGCGCGCGTATGGCGTGAAGGATTCAGGGGCGTTACTGCCAGGGCATGGCGGAATGCTCGACCGCATCGACGCGTTGCTCTTCAATGCGCCGGTGGCGCTGCTCTACGTCCAGTTCGTTCGGCGGATGTGGGGCTGAAACTTTGAAGGCTGGCGGTTAGCCTTCAGTCGCAGAGGACCCATGCTCGATTCGTTTCTTTCAGGTGCACACGGTTTCGGGGCCTTTGTCGTGCTCCTGGTGGTGCTGGTGGCGGTGCACGAGCTGGGGCACTTCCTCGTCGCCAAGTGGTGCGGCGTCAAAGTGCTGACCTTCTCCATCGGGTTCGGACCGCCCATCTTCGAGTTCAAGAAGGGCGAGACGGTCTACCGCCTGGCGATGATTCCGCTCGGGGGCTTCGTGCGAATGGCGGGCGAAATGCCGCACGACGAAGTGACGCCCGAAGAGGCCACCCGGAGTTTCCTCAACCAACCCCCCGGCAAGCGCGCGGCCATCGTGGCGGCTGGTCCGGCCTTCAACCTCGTCTTCCCGATTCTGCTCTACTTCTTCTATTACGTCGGCGCGCACCAGGTGACGGCGCCCCGCGTGGGGTGGGTGGAGCCCGAGTTCCCGGCGGCGAAAGCCGGGATTCGGCCCGGCGACCGGATTGTGGCCATCAACGGCGAGCGCGTGAACGCGTTCGAGGAGATTGCCAAACACCTCGCCAGTCGCTCCGACGTGGCCACGCCCGTGACGGTGGAGCGGGAGGGCAAGGAGTTGGTGCTCACGCTCACGCCCGCCTCGCGGTTGGACGCCAACCCCTTTGAGAAGACCCGCCGCGGAGTTATCGGCGTCTCGGCTGCGGCCCGTGCGCCGATTATCGGCGTGCCGCCCGAGTCGAGTGCGTTCGAGGCCGGGCTGCGCACGTTTGATCGCCTGGCAAAGATCAACGGGCAGCCCGTGACCGATGAGTTGGAGCTGGAGCGGATTCTCAGCGCGGCGCCCGAAGGCCCGCTGGAGCTGACCGTGCTGCGGGAGACTCCGGGGGAGATTGGGGTGGCGGCCATTTCTGTGCCCAGCGCGGTGACGCTGACCGTCCCGAAGCAGCCGGGGCGCGGCTATGCGGCCCTCGGCGTTGAGTCGGCCGAGCTGTACGTCTGGTCGGTCAAGCCGCAGGGCGCGGCGGACAAGGCCGGGCTCAAGACGGGAGACCGCCTGGTGTCAATTGACGGGCAGCGCCTCTCGTCGTGGATGGCGTTCAGCATCGCGCTCTCCAAGAAGGAGAAGACGCCCTTCGAGCTGCAGTACCGCAGCGGCACCGAGAGCAAGACCGTGTCGCTGGCGCAGTACGAGGTCGAGTACGACGACGACCTCAAGAACCCGCAGAAGATGTTGGAGCTGGGTGTTCGGCCGCGGCCCGCCTACCTGGGGGCGGCTGACCCGCTGGGCCAGGTTCCGCCTCCGCTGACAGCGACGGTCACCCACGACCCGCTGCAGGCCCTGAAGCTCTCCCTGCAGGTCGTGCCCGGGGTCATCGCCATGACCGCGATGGGCATCGGCAAGCTCTTCACGGGTGACGTGCCGCTGGCGCAGGTGGGCGGGCCCGGCACCCTCTATCAACTCGCGGCACGAAGCGCCGACGAAGGCGCGCGGGCGTTCCTCGGGCTGATGGCCCTGGTCTCGGTCAACCTGGGGCTGGTCAACCTGCTCCCCATTCCGGTGCTCGACGGGTTCGCGCTGCTGGCCGCCGGTTGGGAAGCGGTGCGGCGCAAGTCGATCCCCGAACGCGCGCACGAAATCGCCAACCTGGTGGGCTTCGCCTTTCTCATCACCTTCATGGTGTTCGTCGCGCTTCGAAACGACATTCAGCGCTTTCTGCGCTAGCAGCGCCGCCGTGCGACTCGGGCTCGACACCTCCACTTCCACCACCTCGCTCGCCCTGGTGGAGGGTGCACGCTGCCTGGAAGAGCTCACCATTTCGCCGCCCGCGCGAGCGAGCATCGAGCTGCCCACCGCCGTCTCCGCGTTGTGCGCGAGGCACGGCACGTCGCCCAGCGCGCTGGAGGGCTTCGTGGTCGGAGTCGGGCCGGGTTCATTCACCGGCCTGCGCATCGGCGTCGCCACCCTGAAGGGGCTGGCCTACGCGTGGAGAAAGCCGCTGGTGGGCGTCTCTTCGTTGCGCGCGCTGGCGGTGGAGGCTCCGCTCGACGTTCCGCTCCTCTGCCTGGCGACGCTCAAGCGCGGGCACGTGTACGCCGCGCGCTATCGACGAACCGCCGCCGGGGTGGTGGGCGAGGGTGATGAGTTCGCCACCACCGTCGAAGGCGCGATTGAGTTGTTGCGCGCCGAGCCGGGGCTGCAGGTCGCCGGGCCCGCGCTCGCGGACCTGGCCGGGGCCCTGCGGGACGCCGGGCTTTCGGGGGCGCGGGCGCTGACCGCGCTGGCTGTTCCCCGCGCGGCCGCGCTGTGCGCTCTGGCGCCCGCGTCGCTGGTCTACGACGAGGCGCTGCTCTTTTCGCTCGAGCCGCACTACATCGCCAACTCCGGCGCCGAGAACAACCCGAAGTTTCCTCCGCTGCCCGGCGCGCCGCCGACAGCCAGAATTCGAGAGGGGTGACGCCCGTGGGAAGAAGCCGCATCGCTGTCGTGGGCGCCACGGGCGTGGTGGGCCGCGAAGTGCTCTCCTCGTTGGCCGAGCGTCACCACCCGATGGAAGAGGTGCGCGCCTTCGCCTCGGAGCAATCGGCCGTGGAGTCGGGCGAGTACGGCGCCGCGGACATCGAGATTCGCCCCTACACCCCCGCCGCGCTCTCGGGCTGCGGGGTGGTGGTGGTGGCGACCAACGATGCGGTGGCCCGCGACGTGTTGTCGGCGGCGAAGGCGGTGGGTGCGACGGCGATTGACTTGAGCGGCTCCCGGCGGCTCGACGCCACTGTGCCCCTGTATTGCCCCGGGCTGAACGAAGCGACGCTGGCCTCGAACGCGTCGGGCGTGGTGGCCATCGCCAGCCCGCTCAGTCAGGCCGTGTGTCTGGCCCTGGATCCGCTGCGGCGCTCGCACGGCCTCTCCACTGTGGCGGTCTCCGCGCTGGTGGGGGCGGCCCGCGCGGGCAAAGAGGGCGTGGCGGCGCTCGAAGCGCAGACCGTGTCGCTGCTCAACGCGCGCGAACCTGAAGGTGCCGGCCCCTTTCCCCACCGACTCGCGTTCAACGTCATTCCCCAGAGCGGTCCGCTCGACGCGCACCGCTCGCTCGATGAGCGAACGTTGATGCTGGAGAGCGCCCGCTTGTTCGGTGGGGGTGTGGGGCCCGTGCGGTCGACCGTCTTTCTCGTGCCGGCGTTTCACGGCGCGACGCTCTCGGTGGTGGCGGAGCTGCGTCGGCCGATTGACCGGCCGACGGTGGTGGCCGCCCTCAAGAGCGCCGCCGGGCTCAAAGTGCTGGGGGAAGACGACGAGCGCGCGTACCCGATGCCGATGCTGCTGACCGGCGACGACACCGTGCACGTGGGCCGCATTCGCGTCGACGGGACGACGGTCGAGCTCGTCCTCGCGGTTGATCTCGGGCTCAAGCTGGCCGTCGCCGCCGCTGTTCTCGCCCAGAGCCTGGCCGGGACCACCCACCTCGACGCGTAACGGCGCGAATGCGCTCGGTGACAATTTGTCACCCGGGCCGCGGCCAATCGTGCCAAGTGGCGAAAATGCCGGCCGCATTTTGAGGATCGGCGCGCCCTTACGCTGGCGAGGGGCTTGCTTTTGGAGACACCGATGCTGCTCTCTCTTCTTACGGCAACGGCGCTGGCGCAGGTCGCAGGGCCCTTCACCATCGCCTCGGGCGTCGACCAGACCAAGACAGTGTCCAGGTCCGATTGCGCCACCACCATCACGCCCAAGTACACGATTCTCACCACCCAGCAGGTGTGCAGCAACGTTCGCTTCTGGCTCACCTCCAGCGAGTGCGGCGACGCGCCGATTGCCGGCGACAGGGAGTTGAGCGCGGTGTCCAACAACCCCTTCCCGGCGACCGGGACGTTCGACTTCACCGTCGGCTCGCTCCCCGCCTTCACCGTCGACGGCGGCACCCCCTGCGGCACCTCCGGCATCGAAGTCACCCACAAGGTCTGCGGCGACTTTCAGACGGCCTACGTCGCCCTGTGCCAGGGCACGCCGGCGCACGTGCACGCGACACCCCTCACCATCGTCTACGACGCCAAGCCGCCTGACGTGCCCGTGGTGTACGACGCGGTCTCCAAAGACACGGCCATCGACGTGCACTTCTCCGTCGGCACTGACGCCACCACCGTCCACGTGGACCTTCGCGCCGCGGGCGAGCTCGACTTCGTGCGGGTGCTCTCGCTGGGCACCCCGGCCACCACTGCGCGCCTGACCGACCTGCAGAACGGCATTCCGTATGAGATGCAGTTGACCGCGGTCGACGCGGTGGGCAACGCGAGCAGCCCGTCGGCCATCTTGTCGGCTACGCCCCAGGCCTCGAGCGGGTTCTGGACGAGCTACAAAGCAGCCGGAGGCGGCGCAGAAGGCGGCGGGTGCGCTGCCGCGCCGGCGGGTGCTTCGATTTCAACCGCGGCGCTGTTATGGCTCGCGCGACGGCGGAGGCAGAACTGATGCGCGCACTTGTCTTGATGCTCTGTGTGGCTTCGACGGCGGCCCTGGCGCAGGTGGAGCGCAACCTGACCAAGGAGTCCCCGCGCAACATGCTGTTCGAGTTCAAGCTCGGGCCGTACCTGCCGCTGATCGACCGAGACCCGGGCCTCGCCGGGAACCCCGTGTACAAGAACACGTTCGGCACAGGCCCCATGCTCCTCGGCGAGATCGAAGTCGGGCGGGAGTTCTTCCAGAAGATGGGCACCCTGGGCGTGGGAATTTCGGGCGGGTACGCCGAGAAGTTCGCCAAGGCCGTCATCAGCGGCACGGCCTCGCTCTCGGCCGACGCGACCGGATTGCACGTGGTGCCGCTCAAAGCGCACGTGGTGTACCGCTTCGACTGGTTGGCGCTGAACACGCCGGTGCCCCTGGTGCCGTACGTGAAGGGTGGCGTCACGGTGTCGCACTGGTGGATTACCAAGGGCGACGCGCTGGAGACCACCCCCGCCACGGTCGGCGCCACCGCGGGCACACCGGCGGTCGGCTGGTCCTACGGCATGCACGTCGCGCCTGGCATCGAGTTCCTGATGGACTTTCTCGACCCTCGCCTGGCGCGCGACTTCGACACCGGCATTGGCGTGAACCACACGTACATCTTCGCCGAGTTCGTCTTTCAGGAAGTGAACGACTTCGGTCGCACCAACGCCACCGGTGGCCGCGCCGCGTTGGACCTCTCGAGCCGGCACGTGATGTTCGGCATCAATCTCGAGTATTGATGGGCCGTGACGGTCCGCGTTCGCTTCTTCGCTCTGGCGCGTGAACTGGTCGGCTCGGCCGAGCTGAGCCGGCCCCTGCCCACGCCGCCGACGGTGGCCGCGCTGCTCGACGCCCTGCAACACGACTTTCCCGCCCTGGGAAAGCTGCGCCCCCACCTGCGGGTGGCGGTGAACGAAGCCTTCGCCACGCTCACGGCCGAACTCCCCGATGGCGCGGAGGTGGCGCTCATTCCCCCCGTGTCGGGCGGGAGCGGCCGCGCCGCCATTCAACAGACGCCCATTCTCCTCGAGACCGTGGTCGCCGCCGTGGCATCGCCCGCGCGCGGGGGGGTGGTCACCTTCGCCGGGGTGGTGCGCAACCACTCCCGCGGCAAGAACGTGACGCGGCTGTTCTACGAAGCGTACGTGCCGATGGCCCTCAAGGTGATGGACGCCATCGCCTCCGAGGCCGAGGCCAGGTGGCCCGGCGTGCACGTGGCGCTGGAGCACCGGGTGGGGGACTTACGGCCGGGCGAGAACGCGGTCACCATCGCCGCCGCGGCGCCGCACCGCAAAGACGCCTTCCTCGCGTGCGAGTACGTCATCAATCGCCTGAAAGAGGACGTGCCCATCTGGAAGAAGGAATTCTACGACGACGGCGAGACCTGGGTGGGCGCCGGCCCCTGAGACCGTGGGCGACGCGGCGCGTCCCACCTCGTGGACTTCGTGTGCTCCCCGCCAGAAGTTCGGCTATACGCCCGCGCATGTTCAACCTGCGCTCCCTGGCGATTGTGTCGACGCTGTCGTTCCTCGCGGCTTGCTCTTCCGGAGGTGGCAAAGACGCCGGGGGTGAGAACGACGCCGGCCAGGACTCGGGCATTCCCGACGCCGGCCCCTTCGACGCCGGTTTCAAGTGCACCTTCGACGATGACTGCGCGGCGCTGAACCCGGCCACGCGCTGCGATGGCCCCAGCGGCACGTGCGTGCTCGCAGAGACGTGTGATCAGACCAGCGACTGCGCCATCGACGACACCACCTCGTACTGCGACCTCAACGGAATCGGCTGCCGCTGCGTGGTGGGGGCGAACGACGCCGGCCGTTCAGGCGTGTGTCGCCGCATCAAGCCGTCGTGTGCGCCGTGCTCCAGGAACGAAGAGTGCGGCTCGGAGTCGTACTTCAGCTTCCCCCAGTCGGGCACCTGCTCGGCGCTGCCGGGCGGCGACGGCGGCACGTTCTGCACCAAGAAGGCGGGCTTCGGTGGCTGCAAGCTCTCGCAGTGCGGCTACATCGACAACGGCGCCGGGTACTGCGTGCCGCAGGCGCCCAAGACGTGTGAGGCGCCCGGGTGCAGCAAGGACACCGATTGCCCGTCGGGCACGGTGTGCAACGTGCAGGAGTGCATCTGCGAATCGCGCTGCCGCTGGGACTTCGCCAAGCAGGAAGTCGCGGCCCCCGGCTGCGGCTCGGTGAATGGCGTGCAGAAGACCTGCTGGGTGGACAATGAGGCGCTCGACCCCACGTCGAGCTACTACGGCTCAGGCCGGTGCCGACTGCCCTGCCAGAGCGACACCGACTGCACCAACACCACCACCAATAAGCACGGCGGGCCTCGGCTCAAGTGCGCCGCGGAGAAGCTGGCCGACGGCACCCTGTCGGGCAAGCGGTGCCGCGCGGCGGGCCCCTGCATGGACGACCTGGAGTGCCCGCAGCACGACGGCGGCGCGGAGCCGGCCATCGGCTACTGCGACCGCGGCACCTTCCAGTGCAAGAAGGACTGCCGCATCGGCCAGGACCCGGTCACCACGCTGCCATTCAAGGACTGCGTCTCTTCGTACGCCTGCGCGAACGACGGCGGCACGAACTACTGCCGGCTGCAGACGTGCCTCGAGCAGGGCGGCGCAGCCGGGGCGTGCCGGCGCGGTCAGTACTGCTGCGGCGAAGACAAGAACGGCGACGGTCAGCCCGACCCGTGCCCGCCGACGGGGCTGGAGCCGAACAAGTGCTACGAGGCGCCGCGACCTCCGTTCTGCACCGCGTGCATGAAGCAGGAGGACTGCGACAAGCTGACGCTCCCGGCGTACCTCACCGGCGCGGGCGCGTGCGCCAACGGCTCCAAGTCGCCCTCGTGCAGTCCGCTGCCGATGCAGTGCGTGTACGCCGGCAATCGCGGCATGGCGATGGGCATCAACATCTGCGCGCCGTCCACCTGGAATGACGGCACGGTCACCGGCGGCGTGGGCAAGAACTTCCGCGGCTGCCCCACCGGGTTCAACCCGGTCCTGCTGCGGCCGAAGTTCGTGCAGGGCGAGAACTATTGCAACGTCGACTCCGACTGCAACATCGGCACCGACGCCGGGCTGTGCGGAAAAGACCCGTACATCTCGCTCCAGGACGGCGGGCACCCGGGCGTGTGCTTGTGCAAGTTTGGCGGCCCCAACACCTGCCCCAATCAGGAAGACGCGGGGCTGACCAGCGTGTGCAACTGGACGCCTGACCCGAACGTGCAGCAGCCGTGCATCACCTCGGTGGCGTGCATGCCGTCGCCCACGGTCGTGTACGGGCCGCTCGACGCGGGCTACGGCGCCTGCGGGCTCTGAGCCGGTTCGCGGGGCCTCTCGGCCGGGCCCCTGACGGCGTCGCTTCGGGGCGAGCTGCCCGGGGCGAGGTGCGCCGCGTGCCGCCGGGTGGGGTTACTCCCTGAACTTGCGGCTCAACGCCACCGTCCGCCGGTAGGCGGCCAGCTCTTCCTGCGTGCGCTGGGGCGCCCAGCCCAGCCTGCGCTCCATGCGCTCCGCCACGGCGGAGGCCACCGAGAGCCCCTGGTCTTTGTCGCGCAGAATGAGGGGGATGCGCCGACTCAACACGTCGTCCAGGGTGCGGGCCATCTCCACGTTGACGGCTTCGTCGACCTGCCCCCAGACGTAGGGGAGGTCGGCGGTGAGCAGCGTGCGAGCTCGGGAGTCAGTCTCAAGCGCCCGGTGCATGTCGGCCACCCGGGTGCCGTAGGAGCGCGCCAGTTGGTGGGCCACGGTCTCGGAGACGCCCTTCTTTTCGAGCGTGGCCTCGATGGCCCGCAGCCCGGCGTCGCTCTCCAGTCCGACCGAGCCAGGGAGCGGGCGGGCGTGCGTGGTGCAGTGGACCTGGCGACCCAGTTGTCGCTGCACGTGGTCGACCGCCGACTTGGCGAGGCGCCGGTACGTGGTCAGCTTTCCCCCGGCCACGCTGATGAGCCCCGGGCTCTCCAGAATGGCGTGCTCACGCGAGACGTTCGATGCGTTCGACGCGCCGCCAGGGGGCTTGATTAAGGGCCGCAGCCCGGCCCAGGTGGCGAACACGTCGTGCGGCTGCAGCCTGGCCGCGGGGAAATAGTAGTTGGCTGACTCGAGCAGGTAGCCCACGTCGTCGCGGGTGGCGAAGAGGTCGTCCGAGCTGCCGTCGTAGAAGGTGTCGGTGGTGCCGATGACCGTGTGGCCCATGCCCCACGGAATGATGAACATGGCCCGGCCGTCTTTGGGGTGGTTGACCGTGATGGTGTGCTGTGCGGGGCACTTGCGCGCGTCGACCACGATGTGCACGCCTTTGCTGCGCGCCAGAATCGGCGCCTCGCCGGCCATGGCGCGCACTTCGTCGCACCAGGGCCCCGTGGCGTTCATCACCACCCGCGCGCGCACCTCGACTTCTTCCTTCGTCTCGGTGTCCGTGACTCTGGCGATTCGATGTTTGCCGTCGCTGGGCGACAAGGCCGTGGCGCGAGCGTGGTTCAGCACCACCGCGCCCAGGGCCCGCGCGTCGAGGGCGTTCTCCAGTGTGAGGCGCGCGTCGTCGGCGAAGCAGTCGTAATAGAGCACCCCACCGTGAAGGGCCTCGGTGCGCAGCCCGGGCTCGATCGCCGCGAGGTTCTCCGCGTTCAAGGTGCGATGCAGCTTGTGCACGCGGTAGAAGCAGAGCGCCTCGTAGATGTTGACGCCCAGCTGGACCATCCACAGCGGGGTGTGGCCGTCGTGGTAGCCGGCGAAGATGAACGGCGAGGGGCGCACCACGTTGCGGGCCACCTGCATCAGCAGCCGGCGCTCGTTCACGCTCTCGTAGACCAGGTGCACGTGGCCCTGCTGGAGGTAGCGCAGGCCGCCGTGCACGAACTTGGACGAGCGCGACGAGGTGCCCGAGGCGAAGTCGTCTTTCTCCACCAGCGCGGTGCGATAGCCGCGCAGCGCCGCGTCCCGGGCGATGGCGGCGCCGGTGATGCCGCCCCCGACCACCAGCAGGTCAAACGGCTCGGCGGCGAGCGCCTTCCACGCGGCGGCGCGGTCGAGGCCTGGCGTCACAGCTTCCTCCGCACGCCGGTCGTCTTGTAGGTGCGGTAGTCGCTCAGAATCTCTGCGTGATCGAAACAGAGCGGCGTGGGCAACGCGTCGAGCGAAAAGGCCTGCGCTTCGGCGGCGTCGTCCTCGCCCCGGGGAACCCCCGTCGCCTGCCCGATGAAGACGGTGGAGAGGTTGTGTTGCCGGGGGTCTCGCCTGGGGTCGGAGTAGGTGAAGAACTGCTCGACCAGCGTCACGTCCAGGCCGGTCTCTTCTTTGACCTCGCGGATGCAGGCGTGGTCCAGCCGCTCGCCTTGATCAACGAACCCCCCGGGCAGTGCCCAACCCACGGGAGGATTCTTGCGTCGAATGAGCACGATTCGCCCGCCCTGGAGCTCGACGATGCAGTCGACGGTCGGAATCGGGTTCTTGTACTGAGCCACGGCGCACGTGATTAGCGCGGGCCCGAAGCTGCGGAAAGAACGTTGTGACGCCTCCCGCGCCCATCGTGCGATAACCGCCCGGTGCGACTTCGCAGCGCGCTCCTGGCGGGTGTCTTCGGGCTTGCCCTCTCGGGGTGCGGCCGCAACCACACCCTCATCGACGGCAAGTACGCGTTCGCCACCACGCGGGTCGTCCGTGATGACTGCGCGCTGTCGGCGCAGCCTGGCATCATCGGGACGGGCAAGCTGACTACCACCGGGGACCGGGTGCGTATCGACTACAGCCTGTTCGACACGTCGCTCTTCGGCGCCTACCTGGCCGACGTGGAGAAGTTGTTCGCGGACGGGAGCGCGCCCAACGTGAACACCACGGTTCGCGGCGCCGACTGCCTCATCAACCTCGTCACCATTCACCTCGACGCCGAGTCGGTCGACTCGAAGAACCTCACCGGGCAGATGTCGTTCAAGTACGAGGCGAGCCGGCCGGAGTGTGTCTGTGAGCTGTGGGAGTCCGTTTCGGCGAACCTCACCGAAGCTTCGCCCATGTCCTGGTAGCGGAGGCCGCATGACGAACATCAAGTCCGTGATGACCGAGGCGCGGTCCTTCGTGCCGCCTCCCGAGTTCAGCGCCAAAGCGCACCTCAACTCCATGGAGGCGTACCAGCGCCTCTACGACGAGGCCAGGGCCGACCCCGACGCCTTCTGGGCCGCGCGCGCCCGGGAAGAGCTGTTCTGGAAGACGCCGTTTCAGACCGTGCTGGAGTGGGAGCCCCCGCACGCGAAGTGGTTTCTGGGCGGCACCACCAACCTCTCGTTCAACTGTCTCGACCGCCACCTGCCGACCCTGGCGGACAAAGTGGCGGTGCGCTTCGAAGGAGAGCCGGGCGACCTTCGAACCCTCACCTACGCGCAGCTCTACGAACAGGTGGGGCGCTTTGCCTCCGCGCTGTTGAGCCTGGGCGTGGCGCCCGGCGATCGGGTGGGCATCTACCTGCCGATGATTCCCGAGGCGCTGGTGGCCATGCTGGCCTGCGCGCGAATCGGCGCCGTGCACTCGGTGGTGTTCGGCGGGTTCTCGGCCGAGGCGCTGAAGGACCGCATGGTCGACGCGGGCGCGAAGCTGCTCATCACCGCCGACGGGAGCTTTCGAAAAGGCCACGTGGCCGCGCTGCTGGAGAACGCGCGCGCCGCCGTGGACGCCGCGCCCGTGGTGGAGCGGGTGGTGGTGTTTGGGCGCCTGCAGACCGAGCCGAAGCTGCGCGCCAACGAAGTCTCCTGGGCGGAGCTGATGGCGAGGCACCCGGCCGTGGCGCCGCCCGCGTGGGTGGACAGCGAGCACCCGCTGTTCATTCTCTACACCTCGGGCTCGACCGGAAAACCCAAAGGCGTGCTCCACTCCACCGGCGGCTACGCGGTGTGGGCATCTCTGAGCACCCGCTGGGTGTTCGACTTGAAGCCGAACGACGTCTACTGGTGCACCGCCGACGTGGGGTGGGTGACCGGCCACACCTACGTGGCGTACGGACCGCTCCTCAACGGCGCCACGGTCGTGCTCTACGAGGGCGCGCCCACCACGCCCGGCCCGGACCGCTTCTGGGACATCATCGAGCGGCACCGGGTGACGATTCTGTACACCGCGCCCACCGCCATTCGCGCCTTCATGCGGCTCGGCGAAGCGCCGGTTCGAAAACACGACCTCTCCTCGCTGCGCCTGTTGGGGAGCGTGGGGGAGCCCATCAACCCCGAAGCCTGGATGTGGTACCGCACGGTGATTGGGCAGGAGCGTTGCCCGATTGTCGACACCTGGTGGCAGACCGAGACCGGCGGCATCATGGTGTCGCCGCTGCCCGGGGCGACGCGCACCAAGCCCGGGTCGGCCACCCTGCCCATGCCGGGAATCTTTCCCGCTATTCTGGATGACCACGGAAAGCCGGTGCCCGCCGGGCACGGAGGCAAGCTGTTCCTCACCCGGCCGTGGCCGTCGATGATGCGCACCATCTGGGGCGACGACGCGCGGTTTGCGAAGACGTATTTTTCGGAGCAGCCGGGCCTGTACTTCACCGGTGACGGCGCCCGCTTCGATGAAGACGGCTACCTGTGGATTGTGGGCCGCGTGGACGACGTGGTGAACGTGGCTGGACACCGCCTGGGCACCGCCGAGGTGGAGAGCGCGTTGGTGGCCGACACCCGCGTGGCGGAGGCCGCCGTGGTGGGGCGCCCGGACGAGCTCATCGGCACGGCGCTGGTGGCGTTCGTGACCTTGAAGGTGGGGGAGGGCCCGACGCCCGAGACGCGGAGCGCGCTCATCGGGCGGGTGGCCTCGGCCATCGGCGGCATCGCCAAGCCCTGCGAGGTCCGCTTCGCCAATGCGCTCCCCAAGACGCGGTCGGGAAAGATCATGCGGCGGCTCTTGCGCGACGTGGCGGCCGGCAAGGTCAGCACGGGTGACACCTCGACCCTGGAAGACTTCAGCGTGCTGGCCGCGCTGCGCGGGGACGAAGAGTGACCGAAGCGTCGGTCTCCTACGACGACGCCACCCACGCCTGCGGCCCGGCGTGCCTGCTCGCCACCCGCTGGCTCGACGGGAAGGGGCTCCAGCTGCCGCTCCCGGCCTTGAATGACGAGGAGGGGCCGAGGCTGGCCGCGTCGCTCCCCGAGGTCATCGACACTCACGTGCACCTCTTCCCCGACCGGGTGTTCGAGGCCCTGTGGACCTGGTTCGACACGCACGCCTGGCCGGTGCGCTACAAGCTGAAGACGCCCGAGGTGGTGTCGTTTCTGCTCTCGCGCGGGGTGAGCCGTTTCGTGGCGCTGGCCTACGCCCACCGGCCCGGCATGGCTGACGGCTTGAACCGGTTTCTGGCCGAGCTGGCCGCGAGCGAGCCGCGCGTGGTGGCGCTGGGCACGGTGCTACCCGGTGAGCCCGGCGCGGGCGAGGTGGTGGAGCGCGCCTTTGAGCTCGGCCTGCGTGGCTTGAAGCTGCACTGCCACGTGCAGGCGTTCTCGCCTGACGACGCGTCGATGAACGACGTGTACGAGCGCTGCGCGCGGCACGGCAAGCCTTTGGTGATGCACGCCGGCCGAGAGCCGTCGAGCGCCGCCTACCCGGTGGACCCCTACCGCCTCTGCGGCGTGGAGCGCATTGAGCGCGTCCTCACCAACCACCCGCGGCTGAAGCTGTGCGTGCCCCACCTCGGGGCCGACGAGTACGACGGCTATGAGCGCTTGTTGGAGAAGTTCGACAACCTCTGGCTCGACACCACCATGGTGGCCACCGACTATTTTCCCGCGCCGTTCCCGAGGCGCTTGTTCGACGCGAGGCCTGAGCGAATCCTCTTCGGCACGGACTTTCCCAACATTCCCTACGCGTGGGACCGCGAGGTGAAGTTCCTGGAGAAGCTCGGCACGCCGCCCGCCACTCTGGAAGCGGTGCTGGGGAAGAACGCGCGCAGCCTGTTCGGGCTCTGACGTCGGCCGCGTAGTGCTTGCGAGGCGCGAGAAAGGCGGGTTTGGTTTGCCCATGATTCAAGCCAACGCCGCCAATGTGGCCTTCCTCCGGTCGGTTCCCGTGTTCGGCGGGCTGGAAGGAGACTCGCTCGCCCACGTCGTGCACACGCTCGACGAGCGGGAGTTCCGCAAGGGCGAGTACGTCTTCAACGAGGGCGAGTTGGGCCGCACCATGTACGTGGTGCGAGAAGGCGAAGTGGAGGTGCTGCGTCGCAACGAGCACGGCATTCGCGTGCCAATTGTCCGGCTCGGCCCTGGCGAGTGCTTCGGCGAGATGGCGCTGGTCGAGTTGCAGCCGCGCTCCGGCACGGTGGTCGCGACGCAGAAGACGGTCTGTTACTCGCTCACCAATCTCGACCTCTACAACCTGTACCGCGAAGACAACTACGCCTACGTGATTGTGCTGCAGAACATCTGCCGCATGATGTCGCGGCGGCTGCGCAAGGCGGACAGCCGCATCGTGCAGTTCCTCTCCGGGCTCTCGAAGAAGAAGTCCCGGCGGGCTCCCGCGCGTCGCGCCACGGGCAAGAAGAAGCGCTGAACGTGTTTACCGGCCTGGTGCAGGGCGTCGGTGAGGTGGAGCGCGTCTCGCGCGGCGCGATGACCGACGTGTGGATTCGCTCGCCGTTCACGCCAGACTCATTCGTGCACGGCGAATCGATCGCCTGCGAAGGGTGCTGCCTCACGGTGGTCGAATGGAAGGGGAGCTCGTTCAAGGTGCAGGCCTCGCCTGAGACGCTGCGCCGCACCACGTTGGAGACCTGGCACTCCGGCACCCGCGTCAACCTCGAGCGGGCCCTCAAGGCCCAGGACGCGATGGGCGGTCACCTGGTGCAGGGCCACGTCGACGGCGTGGCCGCGGTGCTGGAAGCGCGCCCCGAAGGCGGAAGCTGGTTCATGTCATTCTCGCTCCCCCCGGACCTCGCCGGCTTCTTCGTGGAGAAGGGGAGCGTGGCGATTGACGGTATCAGCTTGACCGTCAACTCCGTCACCGCCGACCGCTTCTCGGTGGTCCTCATTCCCGAGACGGTGGCGGCGACCACGCTCAAGGCGAAGACCCCTGGCCACAAGGTCAACCTCGAGGCCGACATCATCGCCAAGTACGTGGCGCGCCAGCTGGGGCCCTTTCTGCCTCGCCGGTAGGCACGCAGAATTTTCGCCCCCGCGCGCTCCGCCGGCCTCGCGCTGATTGCGCCCGGCGGAATTTTTCGCCATACGCCTGTCCGTGCAGTCTGCCCAAGAGAAGAAGAGCATCGTGCTCGTCGAGAAGGCGCTGAAGTTGATCCGCGCCGGGAAGATGGTCGTCCTCACCGACGACGAAGACCGCGAGAACGAAGGCGACCTGGTGATGGCGGCCGAAAAGGTGACGCCCGCGGCCATCAACTTCATGGCCCGGTTCGGGCGGGGGCTGATCTGCCTGTCGCTGACCGAGGAGCGCGCGCAGAAGCTCCGCCTGCCGCCGATGGTGACCGACAACAGCTCGCCGTTTCAGACGGCGTTCACCGTGTCGATTGAAGCGGCGCGGGGCGTCACCACCGGAATTTCGGCGCACGACCGCTCGCACACCATTCGCACCGCGGTCGCCAAAGGCGCGCTCCCGCGCGACCTGGTGCGGCCGGGGCACATCTTTCCGCTCATCGCCCGAAACGGCGGCGTGCTGGTGCGCACCGGGCAGACCGAAGGTTCGGTGGACCTGGCGCGCATGTCCGGCCTCTACCCGGCCGGCGTCATCTGCGAAATCATGCGGGCCGACGGCACCATGGCGCGCAGGAAGGACCTGCTGCGCTTCGCCCGTCGTCATCGGTTAATGATGCTCTCGGTGGCCGACGTGGTGACCTACCGCCTGGCGCGCGAGCGATTGGTGCGGCGGGTGGCCACCACCACGGTCGACCGCGGCCCGCTCGGCCACCACACGGTGCATGCCTACCAGAGCGACGTCGATGGCACGGTGCACCTCGCCTTCGTGAAGGGTGATCTCTCGGGGGCGGCGCCGGTGCACGTGCGGATGCACCGCTCGGCGCTGATGGGTGACGTGCTCGACGCGGCCAGCGGCGACGGCACGTTGCGCCTGGGGTTCGACAGCATCGCCCGGTCGGGGCGTGGGGTGCTGGTGTACCTGCAGAAGAAGTCGTCGGCCGACGAAGCGCTACAGCTGCTCCCCCCGCCGGCCGCCACGGTGGTTCAGCGCGGTAAGCTGCACGAGTTCGGCATCGGCGCGCAGATTCTTCGAGACCTGGGGCTCTCGCGCCTGATTCTGCTCACCAATGCGCCCAAGCGCATCGTGGCGCTCGAGAGCTACGGGTTGTCGATTGTTCGGCAGGTTCCCTTGAGCCGTGCGGGCGGCCGGGTGACACCCCGTTGACCCCCGGCGCTGTCAGTCTGCACCCGCCTTTTGTATAGGAGCGCTGCGATGCCCAAATTCCACGAAGGTCTGTTGGTGGCCCCCAAAGGCCGTTTTGCCATCTGCGTCAGCCGCTTCAACGCGATGATTACCGAACCGCTGCTGGCGGGGGCGATTGACGTGCTGGTGCGCCACGGCGTGAAAGACGAACAGATTGACGTCTACCGGGTGCCAGGCACGTTTGAACTCCCCGCGACGGTGCGCCGCGTGGCCGAGGCCCGCAAGCACGTGGGCATCATCGCGCTGGGCTGTGTGATTCGCGGTGGTACCCCGCACTTCGAGTACGTGTCGGGCGAAGTCACCCGCGGCGTGGGGCAGGTGGCCCGCGACGCTGACTGCGCGGTGACGTTCGGCGTTCTCACCTGCGACACCGCTGAGCAGGCGTTTGATCGCGCTGGCATCAAGGCGGGCAACAAGGGCGCCGAAGCGGCCCTGGCCTGCCTCGAGATGGCCAACCTGTTCGGTCAATTGGGAGCGAAGTAGCTCCATGGGGTCCCGCCGCACGGCGCGCGAGCGCGCGCTTCAGGCCTTGTACCAACTCGAAGTGTCGCCCTCGTCGGTCGACACCGCCCTGGCCCAGGCGTGGGCCGCCTCGGACGACGAAGAGCCGCAGGACGAAGCGGCGACCCGCTTCGCTCAGGAGTTGGTCAACGGCGTGCAGGCCAACGCGGCAGAGCTCGATCGACTGATTGAGGCCAACAGCCACAACTGGCGCCTCGAGCGCATGTCCCGCATCGACCGCAACATTCTGCGCCTGGGCACGTTCGAACTCTCGAAGCGCGACGACATTCCCAAGAAGGTCTCCATCAACGAGGCGGTGGAGATGGCCAAGAAGTTCGGCACCGAGGAGTCCTTCGCCTTCATCAACGGGCTGCTCGATCGCATCGCCACGGCGGTGAACAAGGCATGAGCCTCAAAGTCGTGACGCCGTCGCTCTCGGCGCTCGACTCGTTGCAGGGCGTGGACGCGCTCGCGCTCTTCATCGGTGAAGAAGAGCGACCGCTCACCGGTGCGGCCGGGTTCGCGGACTGGCGTCTGCTGGGCGGGCTGTCGCGCGTGCTCCTCGACTCGTTCTTTCTGGGGGCGGCGGGCGACGCGCTCCTGCTCCCCACGCAATCGCGCCTCAACGTGTCGCGGGTCTTTGCGTTCGGCCTGGGCAAGCAGAGTGCGTGGGAGTCGGACGCGCTGGACAAGACGTTCAAGGACGCGGCGGCGGCCCTCAACAAGGCCCTGGTGACCTCGGTCGCCGTGGGGCTGCCCGAGGCGCTCGCGGCACGGCCCACCACCCGGGCCCGGTTTGAACAGGCCTTCGTCTCGGAGTGCAAAGCGTCGCCGTGTACCTTGCTGGCGGCCCGCCCGGCAGCGTCATGAGCACCAAGGCCGGGAGCGAGTTCGCCGCCGAAGCCCTGGAACGTCTGGGAGCGTTTCGCGAGCAACTGGACGGCCTGCCGCAGGCCACCCCCAACACGCGCGCCGGTCTGACCGCGGGGCTGTTTCGTTCAGCGCACAGCCTGAAGGGCCTGGCCAGCTTGTTCGGGCACCACGACCTGGCCGCGGTGGTGGAGAAGCTCGAAGACGTGCTCGACGAGGCGCGGCTCGGTCAGCGAACGCTGGACGCGGCCGCAGCCGAGGTCCTGAACGGGGCGGCGGTCTACCTTCAGGAAGCGGTGCGGAACTTCTCCTCCGACGCCGAGCCGGCTGTCATCAGCGCCTCATGTCGACGGGCGGTGGAGCTGCTGGAGCGCCTGGGGCCGCCCAGCGCGGCCCGAGATCACCAGCGCGCCCTGGACCTCCTCGAGCTCACACCCACCGAACGTCGCACGCTCTCTGAGCAGGAGAACTCCCGGCTCGCGTTCTACGTCGAGAAGAACCTCTCCCTGGTTCGGCTCGAGCTCTCGCTGCCCTTGCCGACCCTCGAGCGAGCGCTCAGAGAGCTGCAGGCGCGCGCGGCGGAGGACGGCGAGTTGATCGCCCTCTTGCCGGCACAGCGCCCGGTCGAGCCGACCCACATGGCGTTCGATGCCCTGGTGGGAGGCGCCGATGAAGAGGCCTTGAGCAGCCTGGCGGTGGCGGTGCAGGCACGCATTCGCCCGCTGGTGTCGACCTCGGAGTCGGTGGACCTTCCCCGTGGTGCCGGCGAAGACGTGGAGTCGATTCGCGCCACCTTTCAGTCGGTGCGCGTGGAGATTGAATCGCTCGACGCCATGATGCAGCGGCTGTCTGAGCTGCTCGTCACGCGGGCACAGCTCCGCCGCATCTGCGACGGTCTGCTCGGCAGCGAGGCGGGCGGGTCCCGCGGCATCGCCCAGACCCTGATTCGGCAGACCGAGGTCCTGGAGCGAGGCCTGCAGGACCTGAAGGAACGCCTGCTCGATGCGCGCATGGTCCCGGTCGGCCAGGTCTTTGACCGACTGGCTCGGAACGTGCGCCGGATGATCCGCACCCGTGAGAAGGCGATCGACTTCGCGATTGAAGGGGGCGACGTCGAGCTGGACAAGCTGATCGTGGAAGAACTGTCAGACCCGCTGATGCACCTCGTTCGAAACGCGATCGACCACGGCATTGAGTCGGCGGTCGACCGCCGCGCCAAAGGCAAACCGGAGCGCGGCACCATTCGCCTCGTGGCCCGGCAGCTGGGCAACCAGGTCGAGCTGCTGGTGAGTGATGACGGTCGGGGCATCGACTTCGA
>CAZFXD010000045.1:0-3311 GCA_964522795.1 uncultured Myxococcaceae bacterium | reverse complement strand
ACGCTGGCGGTGCTGCGTGCGCTGCTCGTCAAAGTGGGGAGCGAGACCTTCGCGGTGCCCCTGTCGAGCGTGGTCGAGGTCGTGCCCGTCGACGAGGCGCAGCTGCGCCGGCGTGGGCGCCTGATGCAGCTTCCCCTTCGCAACGACGCGCTCACCTACGCCGACCTCCGGGGGGTGCTCCGCATCGACACCCAGTCGCCGCCCACCGTGGCGGTGGTGGTGAGGTTCGGCGCGGAGCGCATGGCGTTCGCGGTCGACGCGGCGCTCCGGCAGGCGGACATCGTGGTCAAGCCGCTGTCGGGTCGGCTCCGGCGCGTGCCCGGCGTGGCCGGCGTGGCCGAGTCGGGCGACGATCGCCTGATGGTCGTGCTGGACATGGGCGCTTTGATGCAAGACGCGCTGCGCGGAGTGCGTGTCGTCGCGTAGAGTTCGCTTCGCGTGAGCGCCCCCGATGCCCGACTGGAGCGGTTCTTCTATCGCGACACCGAGGCGACGCCCTCGCTGCCGTCCTGGGAGTCTCCCGCGGTGGCGGACCGCGGCGGGCCCGCCGAGGACGTCGAGGCGCTGGTCTTCCGCGTGGCCGGTCAGTCGTTCGGGCTCCCCCTGGAGCGCGTGGCCGAGGTGGTTCGGCTCCGGCCGGTGACCCGATTGCCGCGCGCGCCCGCCGGAGTGCTCGGCGTGGTGGAGCTGCGAGGCAAGGTCATCGGCGTGTTCGAAGCGCCTGCGCCCCACGTGCGCCCGGCGACAGAGGCGCGGGGGCCCCACCAGCGCCTGGTGGTGTTGCGGACCAGCGCGGGCGACGCCGCGCTGCGCGTCGATCAGGTGGTCGGCGTCCAACGGCTGTCCACCCGCCCTGAAGATCAGACGCCCCGGCTGAAGCTGGTCGACGTGGAGGCGATGTTCTCATGAGCGAATTTCGACTCGTTTCGTTCCACCGTGGCGAGGAGCGCTACCTGGTCGACGCGATGCGGGTGGTGAGCGTCTTGCGTGGCGAGGCCCTGGAGCCCGTCGACGGCGTGCGCGCGCCCTTTTCCCACCGCATTCGGCACGACGACGCGTGGGTTCCGGTGATCGACTTCCGCAGCGCGGCGTTCGACGACCGACCGCGAGGGCTCCCGGTGTTGCTGTGCCGCGTGGGCGCTGGGTTGGTCGGGCTGTGGGTCGATTCGGTCGACGGCGTGTGCACGGCCACCCCCGAGTCGCTCTCGCCCGGCGCGAGGGCCGACCGCCCCTTCAGCCTGGGCACCTGTGAGACGCCCGAAGTGTCCGGCCTCCTCTTCGACGTGGTGGCCGCCGTTCAACCCGAAGTTTCCCTGCCGAGGCCCCCGTGACTGAAACCTCGTGGTCTGAGCTGTTGAAGGCCCTGTCGAGCGCGGACGAAGGCGCCAGCCGCGAGGCCGCCGAAGCGCTCCTCACCACTGAGCCCACCGCGGCGCAGATTCAGGGCCTGGCCTCCCTCGCCACCCAACACGACAACGCGCGGGCCCGAACGAAGGCGCTGGGGGTGCTCCGGGAATTCGGCGCCCAATCGGTTCCCGGGCTGGCCTCGCTCCTCGAGTCGGAGCGGCCGGAGACGCAACAAATCGCCGCTCAGTTGCTCGGTCACCTGCGGCTCGACGAGGCCGCCGCCGCGCTCATCTCGCGCTTCGAGGCGCTCCACCCGACGGTTCGACCGCTGGCGCTGGGCGCGCTGGGAGAAATCGGGACCCCCGCGGCGGGCCGTGAAATTGAGCGCCTGCTCGCGCTGGGGCCGGCCGAGGTGTCGGGCGCGGCGCTCGATGCGCTGGAGGCGATGGGCCGAGTCCCGCCGCTGGAAATCCTGCTCAAGCTGAAAGACGACCCCGCCGCGGGCCCCGCCGCCATCCGCGCCCTGGGCCGGGTGTTCCACCCGGTGGCGTTCCTCGCCCTGGCGCAGGCGCTCCACACCCCGCTGCGGAGCGATGCGGTTCGCGCCCTGGGCGTTCGCACCCGCGCGCTCACCGTCGATGCCGAAGAGACGTTGCGACGCACCTTGAAGGGGCTCGAGGTCGACGGTTGGTTGTCTCACCTCCTGCTGGACGATGCGCCAGAGACCCGCCGCGGAGCGCTCAAGACCGTGGCCGCCCTCAGTCGGGTTTCGCTGGCGCCGCTCGTGCTTCAGGCCGGAGGGAGCCCGCACACCTCCGACCTCGCGCGCGACGTCTTGTCGCGCCTGGGGGTGCGCGGGCTGGCCCTCTGTCTCGCCGACAGTGAGTCGCTCAAAGCCCTCTCCTCGGATTCGCGCGCTCTGTTGGGCGACGTGCTTCGCGTGATGTCCGAGCCGTCTCTGGTCGCGCCCCTGCGGCAGCTGGTGGCGTGCGGCGACCCCGAGCTGGCGGGCATGGCCGTTCGCGCCCTGGGGCGTTCCCGCGCTGCCTCGGCGATTGAACCGCTGGCGGCGCTCCTGGGAGACGGCGAGCTGGGCTGGACCGCTGGCCGCAGTCTCTTGTCGCTGTTCGAGAGTTTTCCGCTCGCGGTGGTGGCGGCGGTGCGCGCGGCCGCCGACCGGGGCTGGTCTCAGGCCACGGTTCACGCCCTGGCCGGCACGGACCCCGACGCCTTTCGCGCGGTGTTCCGGACGTTGACCACGCACGAGCACGAGCGCGTGCGAGTGGCGGCGGTGGACTGCGCCGCCGCGCTCAACGAGGCCGACGTGCACGGACTGCTGAGCCAGCTCTCCACCGATCCCAGCCCCCTGGTGCGGCGCGCGGTGCTGCGCTGGTGCGGGCGAAAGCCGGGCCCCGCCTTTGACGTGGCGGTCGAGCACGCGCTCGCGGACCGCGACGTTCGCGTGGTGGCCACCGCGGTGACCTTGTTGGCCGAACGCCACGGCGCTCAGGTGGCGCCGCGGTTGGAGGCCTTCGTGGCGAACGAGCACGCCGCCGTGGCGCTGGCGGCGGTGATGGCCCTCTCCACCCTGGGCGCGCTCACCGCCCGCGCGGCGGCCACCGCGGTGGCACACCCCGACGCGGACGTCGCACGGGCGGCGCTCCTGTACTCCTCCGGGCGGGAGTTCGGCCTCGCGCTCGCCGAAGACGGGCTGTCCGACCGGCGATGGGACGTGCGGGCCGCCGCCGCCCGGGCGCTCGCCACCGCGGGGCACCGGGAAGGGCTGGTGCCGCTGCACCTGGCGATTGAACACGAGTCAAACCCTCTCACCCGCGACGTGCTCCTCGAAGCGGCCAAGGCGCTGGCGGAACGGTGACCTGGCCCCAGGCACCCGCGCCGGCGCCCTCGAGACCGCGCCACCTCAAGGCCCTGCGGCTGGGCCAGAGCGTCGTGCATTCGAATGA